>CAXTVY010000123.1:0-6532 GCA_964247665.1 uncultured Chthoniobacterales bacterium
CGGCGGACCGTCGGCATAGTAAGCCTCGTTGCAAAGGCGGCAGGGCTTCGGGTTCGCCCGACTGCCGTCTTCAAACACCGTTTCGGGCTGTGGCTCAGCTTGGTAGAGCGCTGCGTTCGGGTCGCAGAGGTCGTGGGTTCGAATCCCACCAGCCCGACCACCTTCCTTCCATCGCAGGCGGTGTGGTCCCTTTCCTCGCGCGGCCTGCCGCACGAAATCCGCCTTTCCCGCCTGCCCGAAGCCCGCTAACCTCTCCGCCATGCCGACGGACGATCCCAGCAGCTCCCAATCCCCGGAGTTCGACCCGGACCAGACCCTCTTTTTCAAGCACCGCAAACGCAACGTGAACCTCCTGCCGCTGGCCGTCGTCTGCGCGCTCGTGCTCGGCAGCGGCGCACTGATCGTGTGGGCGGTCAGCCAGTCCAGCAACCGCGCGGTGGAGGAGATCGCCCGCGGCAAGGCGACGCCGGACCCTTACGCGGGCCGCCCCATCCTCTCGCCCGAGCAGGCGCGTGCCGCGCAAAACCCGTCCGCCGCACCGTCCGTCCGGCCTTCGGCCGGCGCGGCGTTCGACAATTCCAAGCCGGTCCGCACCGCGCAGCCCGTCGCGCCCGGTTCCGAAGCCCCCGCTTCCGCCGCCGCCGACGCCAGCAACAGCGCGCCGCTCAACTTCGACCCGGACGACCCCAGCAACGCCGAAGTGCGCGCGGATGTGCTGCGCCGCATCGACCTGATGCCCGGCGTCACCGCCGCAAACAAGGACAAACTCTACGGCCGGGTGGACCATGCGCGGGGCATGGGCCGGGTATTGACGATCCCCTTTGAAAAGGGTGAATCAACCGTGCGCCCCGGCAGCGTGGAAAAGATGAAGGTGCAACTGGCCGATCCACGCTTCAAGCAACTGCTGGACGATCCCACGGTGGTGTTCGTGGTCCTGGGTTACGCCGACCAGAAAGGTAACGACAAGGTCAACGCGGAAATTTCGCTCACCCGCGCCCGCAGCGTGCTGGATGCATTGCGCGACAAGGCCGGTTTACAGAACGTGATGCACGCCGTGGCGATGGGCGGCTCGAACCTGTTCAGCGCCAAGGAAGCCGACAAAAACCGGGTGGTGGAGATCTGGGCGGTGGTACCGTGAACACAGACGGTAATTCTTGCGGGTATCTTCCACAAAAAGGGTTTTCTTCTCATCAATCCGCCGAAGGGTTTGGCGTGCAACCGCTCGACGGGTTCAACTGCGCCGGATGACACGACCCAGCCGGTGTCTGCGCGGACACCTGGTCACACGCTATTTTCCGAATTAGGCTTTGAGTTTTCGCCGTTTTAGCGTTTAGAGGTACGAACTTTCCCGTTCTGCCGTGCCCAAAAATCCCGACCTCAAGAAAATCCTCCTCCTCGGCAGCGGCCCCATCGTCATCGGCCAGGCCTGCGAGTTCGATTACAGCGGCGTGCAGGCGTGCAAGGCCCTGGCCGAGGAAGGCTACGAAGTCGTCCTGCTCAACTCTAATCCGGCCACGATCATGACGGACCCGGAGTTTGCCGCCCGGACCTACGTGGAGCCCATCACCGTCGAGATCATCGAAAAGATCATCATCGCCGAAAAGCCCGACGCCATCCTACCCACCTTGGGCGGCCAGACGGCGCTCAACGCCGCGATGGATCTCCATCACCAGGGCATCCTGACCAAATACGGTGTGCAGCTCATCGGAGCCAACGCCGACGCCATCGCCAAGGGCGAGGACCGCCAACTTTTCAAGGACGCCATGCTCAAAATCGGCCTGGACGTGGCAAAATCCAGCGTCGTGCACGACCTCACCGGAGCGCGTGAGGCCGCCCGGACGATGGGCCGCTTTCCACTGATCATCCGCCCGGCGTTCACCCTCGGCGGGCAGGGCGGCGGCATCGCCTACAACAAGGAGGAGTTCGAGACCATCGTCACGCGCGGGCTCGACCTGTCGCCGGTCAGCGAGGTGCTCATCGAGGAATCCCTCCTGGGCTGGAAGGAATTCGAGATGGAGGTCATGCGCGACCGGGCAGACAACTGCGTGCTGGTGTGCTCCATCGAGAACTTCGACCCCATGGGCGTGCACACGGGCGACAGCATCACCGTGGCCCCGGCGCAGACGCTCAGCGACCGCGAGTTCCAGTTGATGCGCGACGCCTCGTTCGCCGTGATCCGCGAAATCGGCGTCGAAACGGGCGGCTCGAACATCCAGTTCGCGGTCGATCCGAAGAACGGGCGCATGATCGTCATCGAGATGAACCCGCGTGTGTCGCGCTCGTCGGCGCTGGCCAGCAAGGCCACGGGCTTCCCCATCGCCAAGATCGCCGCCAAGCTGGCCGTGGGTTACACGCTGGACGAACTCCGCAACGACATCACGCGCGAGACGCCCGCCTCCTTCGAGCCGACCATTGACTATTGCGTGGTCAAGGTGCCGCGGTTCACTTTCGAGAAGTTCCCGCAGGCCGACCCCGTGCTGACGACGCAGATGAAAAGCGTGGGCGAGGCCATGTCGATTGGCCGCACGTTCAAGGAAGCCATGCAGAAGGCATTGCGCTCGCTGGAGACAGGCCGGTTCGGCTTCGGCGGCGACGGCAAGGACCATTGCCCCCTATTGCCCAACGGCGAGTGGGACAAGGAGACCATCCAGCGCCAGTTGAGCGTGCCCAACGCCGAGCGCATCTTTTCCCTCCGCCATGCCATGCTGGCCGGGTTCAGCCTGGAGGAAATCCACACGCTGACAGGCATCGACCCGTGGTTCCTGCACAACCTGCGGCAACTGGTGGACGAGGAAAAGCGTTACCAGGACCACCCGGCAGATATCGATCTGCGCCGGGCCAAGAAGCTCGGGTTTTCCGACCGGCAGCTCGCCTACCTGAGCGGCGACGGCGTGACCGAACTGGACCTCCGTGCCCGGCGGATCGCGGCGGGGCTCATGCCGACCTACCGGCTCGTGGACACGTGCGCGGCGGAGTTCGAGGCATACACGCCCTACTATTATTCCACCTACGGCGACGAGGACGAAACGCGCGGCGGCGACAAGAAGAAGGTCATGATCCTCGGCGGCGGCCCGAACCGCATCGGCCAGGGCATCGAATTCGACTACTGCTGCGTGCACGCCGCGTTCGCGCTCAAGGAAGAGGGTTTCGAGACGATCATGGTCAACTCGAACCCGGAAACGGTTTCGACCGATTACGACACGAGCGACAAGCTTTATTTCGAGCCGCTGACGCTCGAAGACGTGCTCAACATCTACGAGAAGGAGAAGTGTTGGGGCGTCATCGTGCAGTTTGGCGGGCAGACGCCGCTCAACCTCGCCGCGTCGCTCCAGGCCAACGGGGTGAACATCATCGGCACCCAGCCCGCGAGCATCGAACTGGCCGAGGACCGCAAGCACTTCGCCGCGTTGCTCGAAAAACTCGGTCTGCTCCAGCCGCCCAACGGCACGGCGGTCAACGAGGACGAGGCCGCCGCCATCGCCGCGCGTATCGGCTATCCCGTGCTGCTGCGCCCGTCGTTCGTGCTGGGCGGCCGGGCGATGGAGATCGTGTACGAGGAGGCGGACCTGCGCCGCTACATGAAGAACGCGATCAGTGTCAGCCCCGAGCGGCCTATCCTGGTGGACCGCTTCCTGGAAGACGCGACCGAGGTGGACGTGGATTGCCTGTCCGACGGCGAAACCATCGTGCTGGGTGCCATCATGGAGCACATCGAGCAAGCAGGTATCCACTCGGGAGACAGCGCGTGCGTGATTCCCTCGTTCTCCCTCTCCGAGAAAGTGCGCGCGGATATTACCATTGCGACGAGGGCGCTGGCGCGCGAGTTGAAGGTTAGCGGCCTGATGAACGTGCAGTTCGCCGTCAAGGGCGAGACCGTTTACGTGCTGGAGGTCAATCCGCGCGCCTCGCGCACGACGCCGTTCGTCAGCAAGGCCATCGGTGTGCCGCTGGCCAAGCTGGCGGCGAAGGTCATGGCCGGGCGCAAGCTCGTGGACCTCGGGTTCACCCAGGAAGTCATCCCGGCGCACTTCAGCGTGAAGGAAGCGGTGTTCCCGTTCATGCGGTTCCCCGGGGTGGACATCACGCTCGGGCCAGAGATGAAATCGACGGGCGAGGTCATGGGCATCGACAGCGACCTGGGCCTGGCCTACGCCAAGAGCCAGATGGCGGCCGGTTCGCCGTTGCCGCGCGGGGGCAACCTGTTCATCAGCGTCAAGGATTCCGACAAGGCACAGGCGGTGCAGTTGGCGCGCGATTACGTGGAACTGGGCTTCCAGCTTTTCGCCACGAGCGGCACCTACGCGGCGTTGGCCGAGGCGGGCGTGCCAGCGCAAAAGCTCTTCAAACTCAAGGAAGGCCGTCCCAACGTGCTCGACATGATCAAGAACGGTGAGATCGCGTTCATCATCAACACGCCCAGCGGCAAGAGCCCGCGGGCGGACGAAGTCATTATCCGGGGCGCGGCGGTGACGTACCGCATTCCGATCATGACGACGCTCAGCGCGGCAGCAGCGAGTGTGAACGGCATCCGTTCGCTCCAGGCCAAGGGCCTGAGCGTGCGGCCGTTGCAGGAGTACCACGCCGCGCTGGCGAAGTAGGGCGGGCTTGCCGGAAGGACCAGGGGCTGTTAGGCTCGGCAGCATGACCTGGGAAGAAGTCTGCGCTGACCCGCTCTTGCAGGACCTGCCCTACAAGATCGAACTCAACAAGTGGGGCAACATCGAGATGAGTCCAGCCAGAAATCGTCACGGGGAGTTTCAAGGGGAAATCGAGTTCCTTTTACGTACCCTGATGAGCGGCGGCATTGCCTTTCCGGAATGCGGCGTACAAACCGCCGAAAACGTCAAGGTTGCCGACGTGGTTTGGGTTTCTTACGAACATCGCCGTAAGACGCCGCATGAATTTGCCTACACCGTTGCGCCAGAAATTTGCGTGGAGATCGTTTCGCCCAGCAACCATCCAGACGAGCAGATGCACAAAGGCCAGCTTTATCTGCAAGCCGGGGCCAAAGAGTTCTGGCTTTGCGACCAGTACGGCAACATGCGCTTTTTCGACGCTACCGGACCACTAGAACAATCCGCACTCTGTTCGAAGTTCCCGATTCAGGTGGTGATTTCAGACCGATAAGGCAACGGCCAAGGCTACCGCTAAAGGCTGGCGTAGATATGGTTATATACTGCAATACCGATAGAACAGGGCCAAAGCAAGAGCAGCATCGGGAGGTGCGGCCAGGAAACAAGCGGCTGTTTGTTCGACCACCGTGACAGGCATAGGCCCACGATGGCTGCGATGGCCGCGGCGGCGCCAATGGTGAAAGCCAGCAGCGTAGGAAGGAGCAAAGAAAAACCTTCCTGGATGCTGAGATCGAGGTCTGGCCCGGCGATGTGCAGGGCGTACGACACGCCAGCGTGGTAGGAGCAACACACGGCTAGCGTGGCGCAACCGATCCAAAGGCACAGAATAGACTTACTGATCTGCATCACGCTTCCGGTGGACAGCGTCGAGCACCGCCTAACGTCAATTCTCCGGCGCGGGCTCTTCGTCGGAGGTGTCCTCCTCCCAGCCTTCGGCCGTGTAGCTGGCGATGAGCGCACGGAGCGTTTCCTCGTCCACGAACTGACCCAGGTACGTCTCGTCGGATTCCGTCCAGCAAGTGAAGAACTGCTCGTCCACGTCCCACTCGACGCTCTCGATCTCCTCGGTCCAGTTGCCCTGGTGGAGCTTCAATCCGACAAAGGGCGCAAAAGGGAGTTCGAACGTCCGGTGCAGGAAGGCGTTTTCCTCCTGGTTCGTGGGTCCGTAGGCGATGCACTTGATGATTTCAGCCTCCATAAAGACCAGGACTTTACACCGGAACGCGGCGGAACAAACGGAATGTGTGGGTGGAAGGCGGGAGGCGGAAGATTGCGCGTTGCAAGTTGCGATGCGCCTGCGGCGAGTTACGAGCTACGCGGCAGGATCACTGGACCTTCGGTGATACCACCGGGCCGCTGGCGACCAGGACGCTTTGCATCCCGGCAGCAGTGGCGGACTGGATACCGAGCGGCGTGTCCTCGAACACCAGGCAGCGCGCGGGGTCCACGCCGAGTTGTTGCGCGGCCAGCAGGTAGGTGTCTGGTGCGGGCTTGCCGTTCTCTACGTCTTCACACGTGACGATGGCTTGAAAATGCTGCCGGATGCCCAGCGCGTCCAACGTAGCGACGACCACAGGTTTGTAGCCGCCGGAACCCACCGCCAACGGGCGCTGGCCCGAGAATCGGAGTGCGAAATCCACCACGGATTGGATCGGCCGCACCCGGGGGATCATCCGTTCGTAGAGCGCCTCTTTGTGTTCGACGGTTGCGGCGACCGGCAGGTGGTGGCCATAGTGAGCGTTGAGAAACTCGACCGTGCCCGGCGCAGGCACGCCGCCGAGCGAATAGAACAGGTCCTCTGGGAGGTCGCAGCCCAGTGGGCGGAGGGTCTCGACCCAGGCAATGTAATGCAGAGGCATGGTGTCGGCCAGCGTGCCGTCACAGTCAAAGATGTAGGC
>CAXTVY010000123.1:6542-12304 GCA_964247665.1 uncultured Chthoniobacterales bacterium
GGATGTCCAGGGTGATCGTCATCGCTGGCACTGTATGGCAAAAGGCGGAAGGCGGAAGGATGCAAGTGGCAGGATGCAGGATGCAGGATGCAGGATGTAAGTGTCATGTGATAGGTGGCAGGATCACCAGCTGGGTAAACGCATCTCAACCGCTCGCCGACTCGCTCCGCTCAGGAAGACAGACAAGAAGGGGCTGCTGGAAACATTCGTTCCGAGATCACCAGAAGCACGGTGGGGAACATGGCCACCTGCATCCTGCATCCTGCATCCCTCCGCTTTTCCAACTTTACGTTTGACGAACCACGCAAACCGCCGCACGATTTGCCCCCCGCAGTTTTTGTACCCCTTTTTCCTTCATGCGCCACACTCTTTCCGTCCTCGTGGAGAACAAGTTCGGCGTGCTCGCGCGCATCGCCGGCATGTTCAGCGGCCGGGGCTTCAACATCGACACCGTCAACGTCGGCCCCACCCTCGACCCGAATACCTCGCGTATGACCCTCGTCGTCCGCGGCGACGACGCCGTACTCGAACAGGTCACCAAACAGCTCAACAAGCTCGTGGACGTGATTTCCATCGAGGATTTCCACGACGACCAGTACGTTGACCGCGAACTCGTGCTCATGCGCGTGAAGGTCGATGCCAACACGCGCTCGGAAGTCATGCAAATCTGCGACGTGTTTCGCGCTAAGATCGTGGACGTACAGCACAAAAACTTCCTCATCGAAGTCACCGGCCACGAGGGCAAGATCAACAAGTTCATGCGCCTGATGCAGAACTTCGGCATCAGCGACGTGGCGCGCACCGGCAAAGTCGCCATGTCCAGGCAAGAAGAAGGCTGAAGCAAAGGCGGAAGTGGGAAGTCGGAAGTCAGAAAAATACTGATCCGCTTCGCTCTCCTTCCTGCGTTCGCCCGACCGCTTGCTGCTACTTCGTTCCATCACCCTCTCCCATTTCTTACTTCCTATTTCCGCCTTTCCCCATGCCTGCTAAAATCTACACCGACAAAGACGCCGACCTCAAAGTGCTCGCGGCTAAAACCTGTGCCGTCATCGGTTTCGGCTCCCAGGGCCACGCCCACGCCCTCAACCTCAAGGACAGCGGCATGAACGTTGTCGTCGGCCTTTACCCGGGCAGCCCCTCGCGCCAAGTAGCCTCCGACAAAGGCCTCGCCGTGCTCGACACCGCCGAGGCCGTCCAGGAAGCGGACGTGATCTTTCTCGCTGTCCCCGACCTCAAGATCGCCGAGGTTTACGAGCAGGACGTGGCTCCCCATCTCACCAAGGGCAAGACCCTCCTGTTCAGCCACGGCTTCGCCATCCACTTCAAGACGGTCGTCCCACCCAAGGACGTGGATGTCATCATGGTCGCGCCCAAGGGGCCGGGCCACATCGTGCGCCGCCAGTACGTCGAGGGCAAGGGTGTGCCCGCGCTCATCGCCGTGTACCAGAACCCGAGCAAGCAGGCCAAGAAAATTGCCCTTGCCTGGGCCAAGGGCATCGGCGGCACGCGCGGCGGCGTCATCGAAACGAGCTTCAAGGAGGAAACCGAGACGGACCTTTTTGGCGAGCAGGCCGTGCTCTGCGGCGGCGCGACGGCGCTGGTGCTGGCGGGCTACGAGACGCTCGTCGAGGCCGGTTACCAGCCCGAGATGGCGTACTTCGAGTGCCTGCACGAACTCAAGCTCATCGTGGACCTGATGAACGAGGCGGGCATCGCCGGGATGCGTTTTTCCATCAGCGAGACGGCCAAGTACGGCGATGTCATCACCGGGCCGCGCGTCATCAACAAGACCGTCAAGAAGGAGATGGGCAAGGTGCTCAAGGACATCCAGAATGGCAAGTTCGCCAAAAACTGGATTGCCGAGTACAAGACCGGGCGCAAGAACTACACGCGGCTGCTCAAGGAAGGCGCGCAGCACCCCATCGAGAAGGTGGGCGCGCGTCTGCGCGGCACGATGCCCTGGATCGGCAAGAAGAACCTCAAGGGTCCGCAGGCAGCATACTAACACCGGTTTGTAAGGCAAACGCTCCGCCTGCCCTACAAGGCTGCGCGCGATCCCATGCTCGGCAGCGGCTGGGCAACCGCCGCGACACTCATGCCAACCGGCGGTTCGACGATGGGCCGCCGTGGCGTTCGCCGGCGCCGCGCTAACCCCATGGCGGGTTTTTCAACGGCGTGCCAGGATATCCAGGCCGCAAGCATGGTCGCCGGGAGGCTCAGCGCGGTGAGTTGCAGGATCGACAGGTGCCGGTAGCCCAGCCACCAGACAAACGTCTGCTGGATCGGGAAGGCGTAGATGTACATGCCGTAAGAAAGGTCGCCGTGCCGTGCCCAGTGGTTCAGGCCGGGCACGGGAGCCAGCGCGGCGTAGACGAGCAGGTAGGGCAGCGCCAGGAAACCGACCGCGTAGCCCGGCCAGCCGGTCGAGAGCGTGCCCAGCCAGGCAGCCAGCGCGAGTAGCGCCAGGCGGCCATCGATTTTCAGCGCGTCGCGGTACACGTACAGCGCCGCCCCGGCGAGGAAGAACAGGTTGCACTCGTCCCCGGCGGAGAAGTGTACCTGGGCCGGGGTCGAGGTGATTTTGCCGGTGCCATGCAGGATCGCCAGCGCCTGCCCCGCGCCGGCCGCCGCCAGCATCCAGGGGAACCGCCGGCGGGTCAGGTAGCCAAGCCAACCCGCCGCCAGGATGGCGGTGTACGCCTGCAACTCGAAGGGCAGCGTCCAGAGCGAGCCGTTGAAGGCGTGCTTGGGATTCTCCAGGAAGACCCCCGGCAGGGAATAGCGGACGGGGAACACCGCCAGGCCGCGCAGGTAGGCCATGGTGTTCGGGTTGGAAAAATACGCGCTGACCGAAAGGCGCGAGAGCAGTGGCCCAGCCACGAAAACGCCGAGCAGGAGGACCATCCACAGCCCGGGCAGGATGCGCAAGGCGCGCTTGGCGGCGTACACCCCGGGCCGGGGTTCGTCGAGCCAACTGCGTGCGACGAGCAGACCGCTCATGCAAAAGAAGATGTTCACGCCCAACTGCCCCAGCGAGCAATAGCCCGTGAGCGACCCGAGCGGGTCCCACGAATAACCCAGCAGCGCGATGCTGTGGTGGACGACCACCAGCGCCGCCGCGAGGAAGCGCAGGAAATCCAGGTTGTTGGCGCCCCGGCGTTGCAGCCGTGCTTCGAGGATGGACATGACCGTTCCTGCCGTAGCAGGCCACGGACCACACGGCAGCCCCGGGCCGAGCCATGAGGGAAGTCCATGCCACCGGGTGCTGGTTTCAAAGGCTTTGCGCGAGCCGACACCGTATGGCGATCATCTCAGAAACGACCGTTTTTGAGACGGTGCCATCAACCTTCGCTGTGATTCCCCGTCCGGCATCGTCATGATGCCCACAGGATCACGCTTGAACGTTTGGCTCTTTTCTGACTAGACTCCGTGTGCCGTTTTCCGAGACGCTCGCACTCCGTGTTAGGCGGAGCGACTTCGCCTTATTTTGCGATGCGCGTTCGTATGCTTCACGTTAGGTCCCCAGAACAACTTACCCTAGACCGTGAAATACCTCCTCACCATCCTCCTCGTGGTTTCTTGTTGTCGCCAAAGCTTCGCACTAACGGCGGACCAACTTGCCCAATTTCTCAGCATCACCTCTTGGGAAAGCGAGATCGCGCTATCCCCCGGTTCCTTCAACGTCGAGGTTTTGGAGTTCTCCGAAGGCAAGGTTGTCAGGGCCGTCACCGAGGTTTTTGCAGGGCCTGATGGCGCGAACCAAGTCCCCTCAACGACGGGAAACACGCCGATTTTGGTCATGTGGAAGCCCAGCGACCACGGAATCTTCCTGACGGTGACGATGGGTGGGGAAACCCGGCCTGGTATTCCTGCCGCTTGCCCGAATTTTCTAGGGCCGTCCGGGTCCATGGGTGCTAAAAAGAGCCTCAGTGAAGGTGACTACATCCTGAGTGGCATGCCGCTGAACCACGAAGGGGTCTACCATGTGACCGACGACGTCAAAGACTACAAGCGGGCCCTTGTCTTGCGGGTCAGCAAAAAAACCAACAGCGCGCTTCATTGAAGTAAGCGCCTCAAAAACATTCCTTTTTGACCCGAGGGAGCGCCCTCTCTGAAAATGGCGTGATCCAAGGAGCGTTCTGTCGCAAAACTCATCTCAAAATCAGTGCATCAAAACTGGATGGGCCGAAATGAGTTTTGAGACGATTTCAGCGACCGTACATTCCCCGTGTACACCCCCCATGGCCCGGGGGGTGAGAAAAGCCGGATGGTGTCCGTCGCTCAATCTATCGGAGAACCGCTGCCGCGCCTAGCTGGTTCACCCGGCACACCAGGAACGCAGCTACATTTGGCTTGTCATCCTGAGCGGAGTGCAACGGAGTCGGAAGACCTTCCGGCCCGCGGCAGCGAACCGTGCCAGGGACGCTGGCTTCCGGTGGCGGAAGATCCTTCGATTCCACTTGCGAACTCGCTGCACTCAGGATGACAGAACTTGCAGAGCATTTACCCTATCCAGCACGCGGGCGGCAAGACGGAACGGACCGGCTCTTACGGCAGCTTGTCGCTGGTGTCGGCTTTCTTGTGCGGCTTTTCCCCGACGTAGGCGCGCAACTGCGCGAACTCCGTCTGGCAGTTCTCCACGTAGTTGACCGTGCCGTTCTCGAACAACACGACGAACAGAAACGTGAACACCGCCGTCAGCAGCACCCAGAAAAGTTTTGAGATCATACCAGTAGGTTCGGCGGCCGGAAGCGTAATCCGCCGCGTCTTCGCTGACAAGGATCAATAGCAACTGCCGCGCCACCGGACGCCGGGCCGGTACAGGATTTCCCGGCCCGGGCACGGCGGCGCGCAACTTTTCCTTTATCCGGGCGAATTCCTCCGCCATCGTGGCCTCCGTGCAAGTGCCCCTGCTCGACCTCAAGCGCCAGTACGAACCGCTCCGCGCGGAGATCGAAACCTGCGTGCGCGAGGTAATCGAAAGCCAACAGTTCATCCTCGGGCCCGTGGTGGAGCGGTTCGAGGCGGACGTGCGCGCGTACTGCGGGGCGGGCTGCGCCGTGGGCATGAGTTCGGGCACGGACGCGCAGTTGGCCGCGTTGATGGCCCTGGACATCGGCCCGGGCGACGCGGTCCTCACAACGCCCTACACGTTCTTCGCCACGGCGGGCTGCATCACGCGCGTCGGCGCGCGGCCGGTGTTCGTGGACATCGACCCGGCCACGTTCAACCTCTCGCCCACGGCCCTGGCGCATTACCTCGGCAACGTCGCCCGGCGCGACGGCGCGGGGGTCCTGCGCACGCCCGGCGGCGAGGCGTTGCGCGCGCTGGTGCCGGTGCACCTCTTCGGCCTGTGCGCCGACATGGACGCCATCCTGCCGCTGGCGCGGGACGCCGGCCTGCCCGTGCTGGAGGATGCCTCGCAGGCGCTCGGGGCCCGGTATTTTCTGACAGCGGAAAACCGCGCTGCCTACGCCGGGGCGATGGGCGACATGGGCTGGTTCAGCTTCTTCCCTTCCAAGAACCTCGGCGCGTTCGGCGACGGCGGCCTGACCCTGGCCCGCGACGTTGAACACTTCGATAAGACCCTGCGCGCCCTGCGGACCCACGGGATGGAGTCGCAGTATTTCCATCGCTTCGTGGGCGGCAACTTCCGGCTGGATGCCCTCCAGGCCGCCGTGCTCGCCGTCAAGCTGCCGCACCTTGATGCCTGGTCCGCCGGGCGCTCCGCCAACGCCGCGCGCTACCGCGCACTCTTCACC
>CAXTVY010000123.1:12314-12638 GCA_964247665.1 uncultured Chthoniobacterales bacterium
GCCGGGCTGCTGGAAAAAGTGCCGCTGCCCGTCGAGCCCTACGCCGGGCGCGGCGCGGACTTCCACCACATCTACAACCAGTTCGTCGTGCGCGTGGCCGCCGGGGAGCGTGACGCCCTGCGCGCCCATCTCGCCGCCCGGGGGATCGGCAGCGCGGTTTATTATCCACTTTCCCTGCACGAGCAGGAATGTTTCCGCCCACTGGGTTATGTGGCCAGAGACTTCCCTTTTGCCGAGGCCGCCGCGCGCGAATCCCTGGCGCTGCCCGTTTTCCCCGAACTGACCGCCGCCGAGCAGGAGGCCGTGGTGGCCGCCGTCGCGTCT
>CAXTVY010000124.1:0-12510 GCA_964247665.1 uncultured Chthoniobacterales bacterium
AGTAAGGGCAATCCGCTCGCCCCTTTTTTCAGTTGATCTGCATGCCACCGGAAGAACTACCCTCCGACATTGCGCTGCCAGCGGCGCTTGGCTTCCGGACGGAGCTGAGGCCCGACTTGCCTGAAGCCGTTGCCCACGATCCCAGGCTGGCCACACGGATCGTCGAAACGCCAAGCCTTTTCGAGGCCGTGTTCAGCCAGTCGAATGTCGGCGTGTCCATCGTTGATCCCGCGGGCCGTGTTCTGGAGATCAACGACGCCTTCTGCGCGATGATCGGGCTACCTGCGGACCAGATCATCGGCCAAACGTCGAGCCATTATACCCACACGGACGACCGTGGCCTGAGTGGTGAGACGATTGTGAGCGCTGCCCAGAGAAACGGCACGGGTAGCGTGATCGAGAAACGCTATGTGCGGTCCGATGGTTCAACGTTGTGCGCACGGGTGAGTTTATCGGTCGCCTCGCGCGATGAGCACGGCAACCCTAGCCGGTTCGTGGGCCTTATTGAAGACATCACTGCGAGCCGAGGTGCCGCGGAGGCAATCCAGAACAACGAGGTGAGACTGCGTCAGGTTATCGAAAGCGTGGCGGACCACGCAATTTTCTCGCTTGATCTCGCAGGTGTAATCACGAGCTGGAACGTGGGTGCCGAGCGGCTCTTCGGCTACCAGGAAAGCGAGATCGTGGGCCAGGACGGCGCGATCCTCTGGCCGACCGCCGACCGCCAAGGGGGTATTCTTACCAACGAGCGGCTGGACGCCCGGAGCCTGGGTCAAAGCCACGAGGAAGGCTGGTGCGTGCGCAAAGATGGCAGCCGCTTCCTTGCCAGTGGCGTGCTCAATCCTATGCGCGACACCAAGGGCGAAATCCTGGGGTTCACCAAGGTTTACCGGGATATCACCGTCCAGCGGGAGACAGAATTCGCCCTTGCGGCGGCGCGTACCCGGCTCAACTCCTCACTCGTCGCCGGAGAGGTGGGCACGTTCGTCTGGGAGATTCCTGGCAACCGCCTGTTGGGGGATGCCAACTTCGGACGCATGTTCGGCGTGATGCTCGATGCCGATGGCAGCGCCCCGGTGGAATCCTACCTCGCCGCGATCCACGAAGCCGACCGCGACCGGGTAGCATCCTTGCTCAAGGCGACGCTGGAGACCGGCCGCGAATACGAAGCCGAGTATCGTCTCAACACCCTGGCTGGCGAACGATACGTGATTGGGCGCGGCAAGTATGAAATGGATAAAACCGGCCGGCCCGTGCGCTTGGCTGGCGTCGTCCTCGACGTGACCGGGCGCACCCGCGCGGAGGAAGCGCAACGGGCAATGGCCAGGGAATTCGAGCAGCAGTTGCGTGTCTTCGACACCGTGCTTTCGTCGACGGCGGATTTCGCTTACCTGCTCGACCGCGATGGGCGCTTTCAGTACGCCAACCGCCGACTGCTGGAAGTGTTCGGCCGTAAGCTGGAAGATTTGGTGGGCAAAAACTTCTACGAACTCGATTATGAGCCCTGGCACGCCGCGATGCACATGCGCGAAGTGGCGGAGGTGTTCGCCGCGCGCCGGGCAGTCCGTGGAGAGGTGCCTTACCGGGGGCCTACCGGGATCTACGGGATGTATGAATACATCTTCCGGCCTGTCTTCGGCCCGGACGGCGAAGTGGAAATCGTGTCCGGGACAACCCACGACATCACCGAAAGCAGACGGGATCGGGAAGCACTGCAAGCCAGCGAAGGACGTTTCCGCTTTCTGACCGAACTCGGTGAGCAAACCCGCGCGATTGACGAACCGGAGCAGATTATGGCAACGGTGACGCGCACCCTCGGCACCCACCTGCGCGTGTCCCGGTGCGTCTACGCGGATGTGGACGATGATTCGAACCATCTCACCATCCGCCACGATTACACAAAGGACTGCGCGAGTGTCGTCGGCCAGCATGAGTTGACCCATTTCGGGCCGCGAGTGATGGACGAACTGCGCCAGGGCAAGACCCTTGTGGTGCATGACACCAACCTGGAATTGCCCGGCGGTGCAGGCGTGGAAGCCTTCCGCCGCATCGACGTTCGAGCCATCGTGTGCTGTCCACTGGTCAAACACGGACGGTTGGTGACCCTGATGGCGGTTCACCAGACGGAGCCCCGCCAATGGAGGACGGACGAGGTGGAGTTGGTCGAAGCCGTGGCCGAACGCTCCTGGTCGGCAATTGAGCACGCCAGCAGCATCCTTGCCTTGCACAGCCGGGAACGCCAGCTTTCGTTCATCATCGAAGCCGCGCAGTTAGGCACGTTCGACTGGGAACTGCCTGTCGCCGAGGGCAAAGTCCATTGGAACACCCGGATGAAGTCGTTCTTCTGGCTGCCGCCGGACAGTTCGCTCGCTGGCCTCAGGGCAATCAACACGCTGATTCACGCCGAAGATCAGGAACGGGTGCGGCGGGCGCTCGATCAGGCGATTCAGGGAGACAGCCGTTATGACGTGGAGTACCGGATCATTGGGCCCGAAGGACAGGTTCGCTGGGTCCATGCGAACGGCCAATCCTACGAGGGTGCTAGTGGCGAAGCCAAGCGATTCAGCGGCGTGGTGGCGGATGTCACCGCGGCCCGGCTCGCCGCGGAGGAGCGTGAGCGTTTGCTCGATTCCGAGCGCGCGGCCCGCACGGAGGCCGAGCGCACGAGCCGGATGAAGGACGAGTTCCTGGCCACCCTCTCCCACGAACTACGCACCCCGCTCAACGCCATCCTGGGCTGGGCACAGGTGCTCCGTGGGGAGCCGCCGGGCACGGCAGACCTGGAACAGGGGCTGAGCACCATCGAGCGCAATGCTCGCGCCCAGACCCAGATTATCGAGGATCTTTTGGACATGAGCCGCATCATCTCGGGCAAGGTGCGGCTGGACGTGATGCGGATCGATCTCGTTTCGGTGCTGGAGCAGTCCATCGAAACGGTGCGCCCGGCGGCGGCGGCGCGTGGTATCCGCCTGCAACCGACGCTTGACCGGGGGATCGGGCCGGTCAGCGGCGATCCCAACCGTTTGCAGCAGGTGTTCTGGAACCTGCTTTCCAACTCCATCAAGTTCACGCCCAAGGGTGGTCGGGTGCAGGTGCTCTTGGAACGTATCAACTCGCATTTGGAAATCAGCTTCATCGACAGCGGGGAAGGGATTCAGCCCGAGTTTTTACCACACGTTTTCGACCGCTTCCGCCAGCAAGATGCTTCTACCACGCGCCGTCATGGTGGGCTGGGACTGGGGCTGGCCATCGTCCGGCAGTTGGTGGAACTACACGGCGGCACCGTGACCGCCCACAGCGCCGGGAACGGGCAGGGAGCGACGTTCCTCGTGACGCTGCCGCTCGTCGTCATCCAGCCGGAGAACGACGTGGAGCGTCGGCATCCGCAGGCGAATTTCGCGGCACTCGCTGCGCCGGACGCAAACATCCAGCTCAATGGGGTGACGGTGGTAGTGGTGGATGATGAACCCGACGCCCGCAGCCTGGTCAAGCGGCTGTTGGAAGACCGCCATGCCCGCGTCCTGACCGCCGGAGGAGCCGCGGAGGCGTTGGAACTCGTGCGGCAGGCGAGGCCAGACGTGCTCGTCAGTGACATCGGGATGCCCGGAGAGGACGGGTACTCCCTCATCCGGCGCGTGCGCACGCTGGAGCCGCAGGCGGGGGGCCTGACCCCGGCTGTGGCGTTGACGGCTTATGCCCGAGCCGAGGACCGTATGAAGGCGATCCTGGCCGGCTTCCAAATGCACGTCTCAAAACCGGTCGAAGCGGCCGAGTTGCTGACGATGGTAGCCAGTCTTGCTGGCAGAACGTGAACGATGCTAGGCGGCGGCCTCAAACGTCCAGCGAAGTCGTGGATGCCTGGTCCCAGTACGTGACAGCGCCCTCCCGGCTTTTGATGAAACGCACGCCGCCATCCTGCGAGATCACAATGGCGAGGGCGTTTGGCACGGCGAGACACAGCCGGTAGGCAGAGCGGTGGCGAGTGCCGACACTCTCCGTAAATTCCTCCTCGGCGTTTTCCCCTTCCAGGTCCAGCGCACGGCGCACCGCCACGACCCCAGGCAGCTCGCCACTGATCTCGCCACCGAACCCGAGCAACTCGAAACTCTTCGTCAACACCACAGCGCCGTCCACCTCCGCGCATCCCGCCACGAGGTAAGCCATCTCGAAAATGGCCTCGTCGTAAGCGGCCAACTGCTCGTCGTTACTCAGTGCGTACTCGGACCAACCCACCGGCGTCGTGCTCCCCGCGTTGAGTTCCGCCACGCGGTTCATGATGCGCATCACGAGACTGCGGAACCGCTGGCGGGGCTCGCCGTCCGCGAAACGGTATTTCACGTCGATGTAGCGGTTGACGTCGTTCAACTCTTCGGCCATCTCGGTGGGCAAGAGCAGGATCGTCGCGCCATGGTGCGCGCTGCGGAGCGCGGAGATCAATCGTTTGATAGCGTGCTGCGAGATAGTGCGGATTAGCGTCGGGTCCAACGGGGCCCAGTTCTCGCCGTGCGCCGCGCGCGCTTTGGCGTGGAGATTGATCAATTCCGTCCGGACGGGCTCGAAGGCACGGGGCAACCACTGCGAATCGTAGACGTTCGCGGACGGTGGCAAGATGTGCCCGCCTTCCGCGCGGGCGATGACTTCCGAGCCGAACCCGATGATGATCTGGCCTGGACCGGTCACGCTAAGCACGAGCGCGGCCGGTAGAGTCTGTGGACGGCCGCGCCCGCCATGCGCGTTCTGGAGCCAGCGCATCCCCGAATGCAGAACGCCCCACATGCGCGGGAGCTCACGCTTGTCGTCCAGGTACACGCCGATTAGCGAGCGGTAGAAACTCGCCGCCGGGGACAACCGCCGCGCTTCCAATGCGTTGAACGGCCGCGTCTGCATGAACCGCAGGCAGTGTAACCCATCGGGCGGTCCTTGGTCGCAGGGAAACATGTCCGGCTCGGCCAGGATCAGGCGGAACGTCACGGGCCGCGACTCCTCGCGGAGCAGACTGGCCTGGTAGCAAATCGTGATCAAGCGTTCCAGTGATTCCCCGCTCGGAGGCTGGTCGCGCCAGGGATTCGGCAGCCGGTCGGCACCGGCCGCGACGCGCTGCCACCGTTGCAGGATCACGTTGGCCACGGCGTGGGGGTGGGCCAGTTCGTTCATCACGTTAAAGGAAACTCCTCCGGGAGTTGCTGGTTGCGGAGATGTTGGCACATCTGTCAGGAGGATTCAAACAGGAGGTGTGCAATGTGCCTTAGACAAAGCGGACGCTTCTTGTTCAACCAAAGCGCCCTAAACTACAAAACGTCTAGCGCCGCCAAGGTCAGCGCGACGTTGCGTTCCATCGTCAGACTGGCTGCCTTTGACGCACAAACTTCACGGGCGGCGGCAAGACGCGCGGGGTCCGTCCAAGCGACCAGCCGGTCGGCCAATTCCGCGCCGCTGGCGTGATCGGTGGTGCTCACGATCTCGCCGTCCACCCCCGGCGTGAGAATTTCCGAGAAACCGTTGGCGTCGGTCGTCAGGACGGGCAGACCGCAGGCCAACGCCTCCAGGCAGGCGTTCGAGAACGGATCGTAAAGCGTCGGCAGGACAAACACGTCGGCCGCGGCATAAGAGGAACCCATGTCGCGTTGCGGCCCCAGGAACCGGGTACGAGCAGCGGCTGTTTTTCGAGCCGCGCGCAGGAAGGATTCCGCCCGGCCTCGCCCCGCGACCAGCAACCGGGGCTGCGGCGCGTCTGGCAGCCGGGCGACCGCGGCAAGCGCATGCGCCAGCCCTTTGCGCTCCCAGCCAGAGCCTGCGAACAGGATGACGAATTCCTCCGGCGATAACCCGAGCGCGGCACGGGCGGTGGTGCGCTCGTCCCTTCCGGCCGCGTAGAACTTCCCGGCGGGCAGACCGTTGTAGATGACCTTGATCCGGTCAGCCGGAAAATCTGGATAGTGGGCGAGGATCTCGGCTCGCACCAGCTTGGAATTAGCGATCACCTGGCGGGCACCCGTCACGCTAAAGAGCGTCTGCTCCAAAGCCAGGAGTTGGCGATGTTTGGGATTCCAGCGCCGGAGTTGAGTCCTCCAGGCAGGCTCAAAACGCGCGCGTCGATCCAGCCAGGCACGGTGCACCCCATCTCCAGCGCGGTAACAATCGCACGCCCGGACCCGTTCCAAGCTGAAAAGAAGGTCGCAATGCTTTCCGGGATTGAGCGCCGACAGGGCAGCAGCGAAGCGGCGTGGTCCCCGCCCGGGTACGTAAACGAGTTCGCGGCCGGCCGGCCACTCAGCGCGCGGCCACTCGGTGCTCGCGAACAGAACGCAGGTGTGCGCGGCGTCCTCCAGGGCTTGCGCCAGTCGCCGCAAATAGCTTTCCGCACCGCCGGTAGCAGAATAGCCCCGGCGAACCAGACCGATTTTCATGCGAGGAACATGGGGAGCTTTGGAGGTGAGATGGGCATATGGCGTCGCTGACCGGCTACGGTGGACTTGCTTTACGGAAGGAACCGCGCTCGCTTCTGTACTTGCCTGTAATGTGTCAGTCCATGGAAACATTGTCCCCGCCCGTTCATGCCGCGTCCGTGCCGTTGCCGCAACGATTGCTGTACGCGACGAGTGCCCGCATCGGCGGCATCGGCCTGGACCTGTGCGCGCAGGAGCAACTCAAACTCTCCCTGCGCGCTGGTTTCCTCGGTCGGGCGGTCTCCTTCCAGAATCGCTGTGCGGACATTCCCGACGCAAAAGTGCGGTCCCTGCGTTACTCGCCGGTGCGGCTCGTCTCGTTCCTGGACCGCCCCTACTATTACGGAGCGAAGCGGCGCTACGCCGACCGGGCCGCCGCCGAAGAAGTGCGCACGGGACGCTACGATTTCTTCCACGGTTGGGCCGGTGACAGTCTCGCCGCCCTGACCGCCGCCGGAGAACAGGGGATGCCCTCGGTGCTGGACATCCCGACATGGCACGTCGCACACGGGTTCCGCCGGTACGAAAATGTGCCGCCACCGGGGGGTTGGGCGGGCAAGCTGTTGCCGCGTGGCTGGTTGAACGGGTTGCCCATCACAGCGGCCCGCGTCCGCGAGGAGTACGGTCGCGCCACCGTGCTCCTGACGCGCTCGACCTTTGCCACGGAGACGTTCCTGCAAGAGGGATTTCCCGCCGAGCGCGTTTTCAACACGGACGAGGGTGCCGACACGGAAAAATTTCACCCCGGCGAGCCGCCACCGTTGTTCCGTGCTTTGTTCGTCGGCGCTTTGATCCAGCGCAAGGGCGTCCATCTGTTGCTGGAAGCATGGCACCGCCTGAATCTCCCGGACGCTGAACTGGTGCTCGTCGGCCATGTGCACGACGAGATCAAACCCTTCCTGGCGCGATACGGACGCAGCAACGTGCGCGTCGTGGGCAAGACGAACCGCGTGGAGGAACACTACCGCAGCGCGACCGTGCACGTCTTCCCGTCGCAATGCGAGGGCTGCGCCAAGACCACGTGCGAGGCGGCGGCATGTGGCCTGCCACAGATTACGACGCGGGAGTCCGGCGACGTGGTCATCGACGGCAGCAACGGGTTGATCGTGCCGCGCAACGATCTCGACTCGCTTTGCGCGCGCCTTGAACATCTCCATCGTCACCCAGAACTGCTCGCGCCAATGCGGGTCGCCGCGCGGGAGCGTGCGCTCGCGCATTTCACCTGGGAGAGCTATCGCGCCCGGCTGGCGACAGGGTATCGACGGGCGATGGCACTCAGTGGCCAGCAAGGGTAGAAGGTGGATGGCTTCGTGCCGTCCTGCGAGAAAAGGCAGGGTCGGGGTGCAGGGATTTGAACCCTGGACCTCCTGGTCCCAAACCAGGCGCTCTACCAAGCTAAGCTACACCCCGAATTGGTTTTGGCCGCAGACGTTTCGGCGGCTGAAGTTGCACACTATGCCCGGCTTGTTCACAAAAGCAAGGAGTTCCGCTCCACAAGAAACGGCCGGACCCAAGCGGGCAAAGATGTTTGGTCGTGAACACGGCATCCGGGGGAGGGAAGGGTGTCTGCTCGTCGGCAAAGCAGACGCGTCGAAAAGCAGGATGAAAGCCATGGGAACGCCAGCGACTTCGTCGAAGCGGACATCGGCGGTAACGCTTATCATCTGGCCATTTTCCGAGTTTCGGCTGCCTCCCTGGTGGTCCTGCCGACAAGACCATTGGGTGCAATCCGACCAGCACTCATTTCTGGGTTATCAAGCGATTTCCGCAGCCGCCAAGGCAGTGTTTCCGCAGAGCGGTACACAAAAGGGTCGGGTCCGCACGAACCTTTGAAATCCTTCCGCCAGAACTGGTTTCCACGCCTTTTTTTCTTGTCAGATGCGGTTTTGTGTAAGACACGCTTTAAAGGAACAACCATCGTTCCTTTCAAAACCGATACCGCAAACATGAAGAAGTCTCCTCAGCAGCGTGTTAGCAAATCCACGACCGCATCCAAATCCAAAGACATCAATGTCGCCATCCCGCAAAACAAGGCCGCAGGCGCGGCAGCGGGCGCGGTCGCTGGCGGGATCGTCGCCGGTCCGATTGGTGCCGTGGTCGGCGGCGTAGTCGGCGCGTTGATGCCCGGCAACACCGACAAAGTGAAGAAGGCGGTTGCCAGCGGCGCGAAATCGCTCGCCAAAAAAACCACGGTGGGGAAAACGGTCACGGCCGCCGCCAAAGCGGTCGCAACGAAAACCACCAAGGTTGTCGCTGGTGCAAAGAAATCTGTTGCGAAAGCGGTGACCCCGAACGCAAAAGCTGCCGCTCCCAAGAAGACCGCTGCGAAAACGCCGGCCTCCAAGCCCAAGCCAGTCGCGAAAGTCGCCGCCAAGAAGCCGTCGGCGAAGAAAGTCGCCCCAAAAGCAACGGCGGTGCAGCCTGCCATAACCGCGAAAAAGCCCGGCAGAAAAGCCTGATCTTTCAACACGCCCTTCGAGCTGGCCGAGCAAAAGGGAACCGTCAGCACGGTTCCCTTTTCATTTGTGTCGCCTTCCATTTGGACAACAAATGACCAGGGCGGAATCTCGGGTTTGCTACAAGGAAAGATGGAAAGAGGGTTGAGGACGGTACTGTCTGCCCACACGTCCGCCGCTGATGGATGAGCGTCGCCACGAGCGCTAGGACGTGACCCGTCTGCGGCAACTGTCTCAAGGTGGGGGAGAGCGAGTACGCATTCTGCTAGGTAGATAACCGCCACCGCGCGACTGCCACGTCGTGATTGATTCGGACGGCCCATCCTTCCCGCCATGAACAGCATCCTGCGCGAAACTTCTCTGCAACCGTGTACATCGACCGCGGGAACCGGCGGGTTCCCGCAAAAAGTGCGTGCCGTGTGCGCGGGGCGACCGCTGGCAGTCACGGTGGTCCTTTCCTTCGGAGCCGCGCTGCTACTGCAATTCTGGCGGCCATTTTTTTTCCTGACCGATGACGCTGTCTCGGACTGGCTCCCGGCTGCGGTGGATTCATACCGGAGGCTCTGGGAAGGGCGCTGGCCCTTCTACAACGACTATCTATTCGGCGGCCTTAATCTTCTCGCGGACGCCGGCACGTTCTCGCTTTTGAGCCCGTGGTCCTTGCTGTGTTCATTCCTCGCACGAACACCGTACTACTTCTTTATCCCGGACGTCACTGGGACGCTGAACCTCGTCACGGTAGCGGGAGCCTTCTGCTGGAGTGCCTTGCAACTCCGCCAGCGCTTCAGTCTGCCCATCACGCCCGGGTGGATCGTACTGCTGAGCTTTTCGTACGCGTTCAATCCATTCAACTTTATCGTAAACGCATCGTGGGTGGGTTTTGCCAGCGCACCGGCTGCTTTGCCGCTGATCTTCGCGGCAGCGTTCGAGCCACGCTGGCGGCGCGCACTCGCCACGCAATCGCTGGCGCTGCTGTACGCCATCTTTGGGGGGCACATGCACCCCTTCACGGTGTTGGTGCTCGTGGGAAGTCTCCTGATGGTCGCCGTGGCGGCGGTGCAACGGCGCTGGCAGCCGTTGTTGGTCTGGGCGGGGGCGGGAACGCTGGCGCTGCTCGTTGCCCTGCCGTTGCTGGTTCCCGCGCTCTCAAACTTTGGCCACGACAGCCGTAGTGCCGGACTATCGATCAGTCAGGCAAGCTTCCAGCGAATCCCTTGCGTGTCGCTGCTTCTATCGTTCTTCCTGGGACCGTTGGCCCATGCTTTCCAGGATGGGATTCGGATCGATCTCTCGGACCCTTTGTACGGGTTGAGCATCGCGTTTGCGCTCGTCAATCTTCCGCTGGGAGTCGCGCTGCTGGTGCGCCGCCGCTGGACCGGCGTGGAAATTTGCCTATTGGCCGGGGCGGCTTGCACGGCGGTCAGCGTGGTCCGGCCGCGCTGGCTCGCCGAATTTTACACTCATCTGCCCTTGCTCCGTTCCCTGCGCTGGCCTTTCCGGGAAATTGCCACTCTCCACTTCTTTACCCACACGCTGTTCCTCTTTGTCTTCTTGCCGGTTCAGTTGGGCGCGCGGCGGCTGGCCGCCTTGGCGAGCGGGTTGGGGGGGGCACTGATTTACGCGCTCGTGTTCGTCTGCGCCGCACCGACGTTCATGCTCTATGAATGGGATCGGCGTCTTCTCACTTCGGGTGAAGTGGACCGGTATTGGCAGGGATTGAAGACAAACGGCAACCTGCGCCCGGGCGCGGCTTTTATCGTAGAGGCCGAGCCAGAGGTGCTCGGACCGCTGTGGCAACTCGTGCCGTATTCGGTGCTCGGTGGCTTCGACCACGCCTCGACGTTCCGGGTGCGAAACCTCGCCGGGTTCTCGGCCACCCCGCCGCTCAGTGCGCAGCAACTGGCAAAAGAAACCGGTGAGGAGCCGTACTTTTGGGGAGGCATCTACACGCACGAAGCAGCGATGAAGGTGGTCGCGGCACGGCCGGGAACATTGCGCATCGTGTTGACCGGCATGGTACCGACCCGGTGGGAAATTGTGGATGGCACGTCGGTACAACGGTTCCGCATCGGGACTGACCACCATATCCAGATGCTTTCCGCTCCTCTGCCATAAAGCACCGCGGCGAGCTTTCCGGCTGGCGAAATTTTGTTGGCCATGCCAAAAGCACGTGTGCACCGACGCGTTCGGTTTTGAGCGTGGTCCAGCAACTGGAGCGGAACGACCAAATCCGACCTTTTGGAGTACCCCGTGCCCTTCTGCTACCAAACAGATCCGATCAGCGCGGTGTTTGGGCTGTGGGCAAGTCAGCTGACCCAAATACTTCATCACCGGCCTATTGTTCCGCCGCTAATTTGTAGACTCCTGTGGTCTGCTGCACGTTTCTTGTCCAACTAAATTGTTGTGCTCGCCGGGTGGATTTTTCGGCCAGATGGTTACGTTGGCCGGGGTGTAGGTGGAGATCCAGAATGGCTTGGCATAAACCGTCCTGATCGTCAGGTGAGAGCAAAATCCCCGCATCACCAACGACCTCCGGCAGGCTACTGGTATTTGAGACGATCACCGGGGTGCCACACTGCATCGCTTCGAGTGGCGGTAGCCCGAATCCTTCGTAGCGCGACAAGTAAAGGAAGGCGGATGCACCGCTGTACAGAGGACCCAAATCGGCGTCCGGCACATAACCCGTGGTGATGATGCGTCCACTTGGCAGGGCTGTTCCGGCAAGTTCCGCCAGGATTGGCTCGAACATCCATCCCTGTCCGCCCGTTAGCACCAAGGATAAATCGCTCAGTTCTGGATGCGCCCGAAGTAGTTCCACAAACGAGCGGACCAGATGCCGCAAATTTTTGCGCGGCTCGAAAGTACAAACGCTCAACAGGTAAGAACCTTCGGGAATCCTATGCTTGGCCCGCACGGCCGTGATGCGTTCCAAATCGTGACAAGGCCGAAATAAATTCTCGTTTGCCGCCAGAGGAATGACGTGGACCCGGTCATCTGCAAAGCCGGTGTGGTTGCAAAAATCCGCTTTGGCCGACCGCGAAATCGTGATGACCCGGTCCTCTGGACAAATTCGCCGAAGGATGTCCGCGTAATAATTTCGGTATTCCGCCGTCATCGTTTCTGGCAACAGAAAAGGGATCATGTCATACACCGTTTGGATCACCGGTAGTCTCGGGTATTGCCTAACCGCATCCGGCACCGCCGAGTGCGGAGTGTGAAACACGCACGCCTCTTGCAAGACGGCCGGTGCGAGCGTGTCCGTAGCACCTTCTGACCAGGCAGCCACGCGTGCCCGTTTTAGCGCGGGATGCGACCGGATGAACCGGTAGGCGTCCGCCGGGTCTTCCGTGGCGCAAAAGGTGGTTTCGCAATCCGGTGAAGCTTGCAGACGGACCGCTTGCTCTAAGACCACGCGCGGCATCCCAGTCATCTTGGCTGGATCGTCTTTGCAGAATCCTAACAGCGACAGATCATAAAGAACGCTGAGTGGCATCTAGGCGTGACGGTGCAACCATTCCACGGTGTGGGCAACGCCTTCCTCGAAAGACGTTTGCGGCGTCCAACCGAGGATTTCATTTGCCCGGCGATTGTCCAACGCACTGCGGAAC
>CAXTVY010000125.1:0-12450 GCA_964247665.1 uncultured Chthoniobacterales bacterium
GTGTTGACCCCGGGCGCAGAGGGGATGAAGGGAGCTATTGCCAAGGCGCAGGAAATCGTGGACGGCACACCCAACGCCTACATGCCGCAGCAGTTCAAGAACCCGGCCAACCCGGCGATTCATCAGGCCACGACAGCCGAGGAAATCTGGGCGGACACGGACGGCAAGGTGGATATCTTCGTCGCGGCGGTCGGCACGGGTGGCACGATCACCGGCGTGTCCGAGGTAATCAAGGCGCGCCGGCCTAGCTTCCGGGCGGTCGCGGTCGAGCCGGTGGATTCGCCCGTCATCACGCAGACCATGCACGGCGAACCGGTCAAGCCCGGGCCGCACAAAATCCAGGGCACTGGCGCGGGCTTCGTGCCGGACAATCTGCACCTGGGCATCGTGGATGAGGTCGTCACGGTGACCAATGACGAGGCATTTGCCATGGCGCGCCGCTTGGCGAAAGAGGAAGGCATCCTCGCCGGGATCAGTTCGGGCGCGAATGTCCATGCCGCCATCGAGTTGGCCAAACGTCCCGAGAACGCCGGAAAATTGATTGTGACGGTGGCTTGCTCCACGGGCGAGCGTTACCTCAGCACGCCACTGGCGGCGGAAGCGCGCGCCGAAGTTGGCGGCTAGCCGCCCTTTTTTGTATTCAGCATTCCGACGTTTGTCCCCTCAGCTACTTTTCCGATCCCGTGAGTAAAAATTCCTCTCAACCTGATCCGGTCGATCCATCCACTTCCACGCTTTCGACCGAGGAACGACGGACCATCGCACCGGATTTGCTCCTGGAAAGTGGAATGGCCTGGGAGAAGTATAAGCTGCTCGTCGTGGCGGGGGCGGCGCTGTTGGTCCTGGGTCTTGTCGGCTCGGAATTTTATCAGAACAATCTCGAACGGACGGCCACGGCTGCCAGCGCGTTGCTCGACTCGGCAAAGTCGGATGCGGATTACCAGAAGGTGATCGACACCTATCCGGGCAGCGAAGCCGCGGCAAATGCCTGCCTGCTGTTGGGGCGATCCAAGTACAACGCCAAAGATTACGCGGGCGCGCAGCAGGCGTGGCAGAACCTCGTTGCAAAATTTCCGCAACATCCGCTGGTGCCCACGGCCTTGACTGGCGTGGCTGGTGCTCTCGAAGCACAGGGGAAAATGGATGAAGCGCGCTCCACCTACCAGCGGATCGCCACGGAATACTCGAACAGTTACGCCGCGCCGCTCGCCCGTCTCGGGGAAGCGGATGTTCTCCTCGCGCAACGTAAGACGGATGACGCCAAGCACATCTATGAGGATCTGATGGCCACGTCACAGAAGAGTCTTGCGGGCCAGATCGCCGAACAATCTCTGAAGACGCTGAATGTCCTGCCTGCCGTAAATAGTGGTGGTGTTACGCCGATTTCGGCCGTGACACCGGTTCCTGCTTCTGCGGAGTCACCCACTGCCGTCGCTTCCTTGACACCGGCTCCCGCACCGGCTGAGCCAGCAGCCGCCGCTTCCGCGACACTCATGCCCGTCCCGGTAGAACCAACGCCAGCGGCTTCGGCTTCGGTTTCCGTGATACCGGTGCCTGCGGCGGGCGCGCTTCCGGCGGCATCCGTTCCGATCACCACGTCAAGCGTCCCAGCGGCACAACCTCCTGCCCCTGCTCCGAACCCGGTGGTTTCACCGACCGCGACGCCCTGAGCGGCACCCACAGCGAATGAGACAAGATTTGCTAGCCGGGAACCGGGCTTTGCTCACCACCGGCCAGCAGTTCTGAACTCACCGGTGCGGCCGTTGCCGTGATCGCTTGGGGCGCGGGTGTTTCCGCCGCCCGGCGAGGCGTGATGGTCAGCTCGCCCTGAAAACAGCCGCCTTTCTCGACGCTGAAGCCGTGGGCTGACACCGCTCCGTCGAGCAGCCCGCTTTTTGAGATCGTCACCTGTCCGTTCGCCACGATCAGGGCCGTCATGCGCCCGTGCACCTCAGCCGTAGCGGCGTGTACGGGACGGGTAAAAGAAACCTCCGAACCTTTCTCCACGATCAATTCCCCCGCCTCAATGCTGCCAAACAGTTTGCCCTGCACCCGGATGATCACCCGACCCGAGCACGTCAAATTGCCGCGCATTTTCCCGTGGATGGTCGCCTGTGAGCAGATGATCTTGCTGCTGCTCAGGTCTCCCTTGGCACTCACGTACACGGTGCCGCGCGTCTTGATGTTACGGCTGAAACTGCCCGTGACCTTGTAGTCTTGCAGATCGACGTAAGCGCCGCACGACTTGCACGTGGTTGAATGTGCCGTACCGCTGACCTCGTGCCAACCGGTGCACTCGAAGCAGTGCGCGACCTGGACTTTCGGCTTGCCGCCAAAGAGCCCTTCGATCTTTCCCAACAGCCCGGAAGCCGCCTCACCCGGCTTGGGGGCAGGCGGCGCGGTCGGTTTCCTGCCTCCGCCGAACGCGGGCATCGCCGGAGCGGGAGCGGCGGGAGACGGAACGCTCGCACGCGCCCAAGTGTTCGCCAAGGGAGCAGCCTTGGCGGCGGGTACACTCGCCGGTGCGTCCGCGAGAGTGGAGGCTGAGATAGCGAAATACTCGCTGCACCGCCGGCAGAAGGTGGACTTCGCCAGCGTAGGTTCCTGCTGCTGTGCGCTGCAATGCGGGCAGCGAACCGTGATTTTGGCGATGGCTTTCGACACAGGGAAGATTCGCCCGCCGGAACCGCCGGGGGCCTGCCAACTGTTCCTAGCAGGGTCCGCACCACGGAGGGCACGCTCCGTGATGCCGGGTTGCCGCAGCCCCTCCGCAGGGACCGTAAAAAAGTTCAATGACCGACGACGAACGCCGGTTTCGGAGCGCCGAGATCGTCGGGAACACCGCCAACCCCAGGCTTGTTGGGCAACGAGTTCTTGTTGCTCGTCACCTCGGACTTGCCGACGAACGTCGCACCTTCCTCGATCACGAGGCGCGCCGCCTTGAGGTCGCCCACGAGGTGCGCCCGGGCCTTGAGTTCGCACCGTTCGCCGACGGTGATGTTACCGTTGACTTTGCCGAGGACGGTCACGCTCTTGGTTTTGATCTCGCCGCGGATATCCGCGTTTTCGCCCACGGTCAGTACACCGTCGCTCGAGATTTCCCCTTCGATCTTGCCGTCGATGACCAATTCGTTGGTGAACTTGATGTTCCCTTTGATCTCGACGTCTTTGGAAAGGATGTTTTTGTTGGGATTCTCAGGCATAGCGGGCAGTTTCTCGGATAATTTCTGTTTGTCGTAGGTGAGGGCGGAACTTGGCCGCAAGACCGGCGCGGGCGCGGCGAAAGGAGCCGCGGGCGCGGGTTCCTCCACATAAGCTTCTTCAACCGGTGCAGGCTCGTATTCCGCCGCCACTTCGGGCATGGCGATCACGTCCGGAGCCATTTCGGCTTCATATTCTGCCGGCACGATTTCAGGCTCGGCAACCGGTTCCGGCGCGGGGGCGGGAGCCGGCTGCGACTGCCGCGGTTGCGGTGCAGGCGTTTTTTGGGGAAAAAATTTCAACACGCCGGATTATTCGTGCGCACCGGGGCACTGTCAACGCTTTCGCTCATTTTCTTCCGGCGGGCCACCCACAGTTTTCAGGCGCCCCCGGCGAGTTCTTCCGCTGGATAGGTCCAGATCTCGCTCAACGTGGGATGATAATGCGGGATCGCCGCCAGCTGCGCCGCCGTACCGTGGAAAGCCATCGCCACGGTGATTTCGTGGATCAATTCCGCGGCCCCGGGGCCCACGACCGCGCCACCGACGATCTCCCCGGTCGTGCGGTCGGCCACGAGTTTGACGAAGCCATCCGTCTCGCCCATCACGATTGACTTGCCGTGGTCCGCAAAAGGGTAAGTGGCCGCCACGCAGTCGCGGCCGATCTGCCGGGCCTCGTGCTCGCTCATGCCAACCATCGCCACCTGTGGTTCGGTGAACAACACGAAAAGTTTCAAGCGCAGGTCCGTTTCCTCCGGGTGGCCGTCGAGCTTGCCAAGGTACCGGGCGGCGTTGCGCGCCGCGACTTCCGCCTGCTGGATGGCGATGTGGACGATCTCGTAAGGTCCGCACACGTCGCCGGCCGCAAAGATGTGCTTGCGCGAAGACCGCTGGTCCACTCCCGTTCTGACTCCGCCTTTTTTGGTCACTTCCACCCCGGCCCGATTCAGCTCAAGGCTGTCCGTGCACGGTTGGCGGCCCAGCGCGAAAACGATCTCCTGCGCCGCGACCGAATGCAGGCTCGTGCCGCACTCGAACCACACGCGCTTCTTCCCGTCCGGGTCCACCTCGGCGCGGACGAGATGCGAAGCACACCGAATCTTTACATCCTGCCGCGTGAGCGCCTGTTCCAGGGCTCCCGCCACGTCCTCGTCGGCGTCGCGCAACACGTGGTTGCCACGCTGGAGAACCGTCACCTCGCTGCCGAGACCGGCAAAATAGTGGGCCGCTTCCAGCCCGATGGCACCTGCACCGAGAATCACGACGGACTTCGGGAAATCCTCCAGTGCAAGCACGTCATCACTGGTCAGATAACCCACTTCCCGCAAGCCAGGCACGGGAACCTCGGCCACCTTGGAACCCGTGGCGATCAGGAATGTACGCGCCTCGATTTCAGGCGGAGGCAGCGACAAATCTTCCCCGTGCTCCAGCCCCACGATGGCCAGCCGGTGCTCCCCGACGAAATGCGCCAGGCCGCGGATAAAATCGAAGCTCCCGCTTTCGAGTTGCTCGCGCCGGTGATCCGCGAACTCGCTGACGATCCGCCGCTTACGCGCCTGTATCTCCGGGCCGACCGCGCGGATGTCCTCGGCACGCAGTCCGAACTCCCGGGCCCGCCGCAGCGTCATGAAACGGTTCGACGATTCGATGAGCGTCTTGCTGGGCATACAGCCGCGCAGGATGCACAGGCCGCCGACCTCCCGGCCGCCCTCGATCAGCGCCGTCCTCAATCCGAGCTTGGACGCCGTGCGCGCTGCGGCGTAACCGGCGCTGCCTCCGCCGATGACGACGAAATCGTAGGAGGGCACGTCTGGATTGGGAGGCGGGGAATCTTTCATGCAGGAGGTGGGAGCAGCGCGGCGCGGACTTCGTAAACCTTAAAGTAGGGGTTCGCCAGCGCGAGACGCAGAAATCTCGGCGCGGACTCGGGCCGGCGGTAGAGCACCACGGCCATGCAGCGGCCGGAAACGCGGGCCTGCCCCAGCAACGGCCCGGCGGTCTGGAGCACGCGCTCCGGCTCGTAGGCGATAACCCAGCGTACCCGCCGCCGCCGCAGGATGGTGGCGCTCTCGCCCACGTCGGACGAAAGGTAGAAACGCGCCACGTCCACCGTGCCCGGCAGGCTTTCGTGCGAACTGCCCGCCAGGGCCGGTTGACCGGACCAGTAGACCAGCGCGGGCGACTGCCACCAGGGCGCGAGGATGCCCGCGTCCGGCGCGCCGTCGTCGGTCGGCGCACTATCCGGGGCGGCGGGAGAGTCGGCGGCTTCGCGCGCAATGAACGTGGCCACCTCGCGCAACTGGGCGGTGTCCTCGTGTTGCTCCGCCAGCGCTGCCTGCCGGTCCGGGGGAGGATGCAGTTGAGTCCCCCACTCCGATGCCATCGGCAGCAGACCCACGAGGATCAGGACAACCAACACAGGCCGCCAGCGCGCGGGCAGCGTACCCAACTGCCAGGGCAGGCTCATGGCATAGACGAGCGGCAGGAAATACCCCCAGCGCACCTGCCAACAAGTCAGTGCGAAAACGGCGGCCAGCAAAAGCCCTTGCGCCCGTGCTGCCGGACGCTCCCCGCCGTGCACCCGCCACAGCAGCACGGGCGCGGCGAGGAGGCCGAGGCCGGTCCAGGCGTAGAGCGTCGGCGACCAGGGCGGCAGACTGGCGAGTTCGCCAATCTGCCGCGACCACGCCGCGAAGAAAGGCGCGCCCGCCCCCTCGCCGAAGCCCGGCACAGCATCAATGCGCCAGCCTTCGATCCACAACGCTAGCAGAAGGATCACCCCGCCTGTTGTCAGTCCCAGCAAACGCTCGCGCCGGAAAAGCACCGGCCGGTTCCAAAGCAGTCCAGCAGCCAGCATTACGACCAACAGAATCACGGGCTCGTAGAGCGAGGTCCACAGTCCCAGCGCCCAGGCCACGCCGCTAACCATGCCCCAGCCGCGCGAGGGCGCACGCCATTGCGCCCACTCGGCTGCCAACGCCCAAGCCATGCAGCCCATGATGAGGGATTGATGGTCCGGGCGGCCCAACCGAAAACCGTGCGCCACGATGGGGCTCGCCGCGAGGACCAACAACGCCAGCCATGCTCCGCGCAGCCGCCCGCGCCCCATGCACAGCCAGACGCCCAGAATCGTCAGCACCGCAAACACCGGCGAAATCCATGCTCCGGCGAGGTCGCGTGCTTCCCGGCCGGACGCCAGTTCCAGCGGGGCACGCAGTGCCCACACCGCGTAGTCGAAGGGCACCGTCGTATGCGGATCGGTGCCGAAAGGATAGTTCTCGAACGTGTGATGCCGGATCGCCTCGCCGGGATGCCGGCAGACCTCGTGCACGCGGGTCATGCGCGAATAGCAATCGGCATCGACATAATCCACGTCGCCCCCTCCCGGGAACACGCTGGCCCGGTCCGCGCACGCGGCGGCGACTGCCAGGGCGAGGGCCGCCGCCAACAACAGCCAGGGACGGACGGGCCGCCAGCGCGCAAGCCAGGAGGAGAGGTCGGCCATGGACCCCGTAACATGGACCGCCCCCCCGGCGGCCAGCAAGCCCCTTTACGGCGGAAAGCGGTTGGTGGCGACCACTCGCCACTCGTGGAAATGATCGAGCGGCTGGGCGAATGGGGTCGCGGTGTAATCCGGCAGGTCGGTCCGGCCGGGGTCGAGAAAACGCTCGATGGTGGCCGATCCCCTCGCCTCGCCGATGATCGCCCCGCGCCGCTCGTCCCACTGGCTGGCCCTGGCCGGGTCCGGTGAGACGGCGTCGGGCGAGCGGAGCACCTGCACCCGGTAGTGCACCGTGAACGTGTTCGAGCGGGTCGTCAGCCGTGGATAGATGTCGCCGTAAGGCCGTTCGCGCACGTTGTCGCCGACCAGGGCGAAATCATCGCCGTACCAAGTATCCTTGAACGCGGGCAGCGAGTAGCCGCGCGGAACGAGGTAGAGGTCGCAAATCTCCGAGGCGGAACGAAACAGGTCGCCCTGGCGGAACCGTTCCTCGAACTGCTGCAACGTGCCCATGGATTCATCGAAGGAGAGCGGCAGCCGCTGGGCCTGGGGCGTGCCTGCCGCCGGGGCGGACACGGTCGGGCTGCCCTTGTAACCGCAGGTGCCGTCCGCCCCTGCCCCGGCGGCGGCCAGCGGCACCTGCGCGACCAGTTCCGAGGCGAGCACCGCCCGCATCCCGGTATCGCGGGTGATGAACGTGAAAGGCTCGATCTGGTAGTTCATGTTGATCCGGCCCGCCGTCGAGAAGGGTTCGCTGATGGCGTAGGGCTCGACCACGGGCATCGTGAACAGGTCCAGCCAGAGGTGATCCGGCGGGCCGGGGAGGGCCGCGTAGGCGGGACGGTTCGCCTGCGGCCGGAAGAGCAGCGTGCGCCACGTGTTCGCCGCGAGGCCACCCACCGGCACGCCGGTCGGCAGCGAGCCGAACATCACCGGCGAGGGCACGATCCGGTTCGCCGTGAAATAGCTGCCCAGCTCGTTCGAGGCTTGGCCGGGCCGGGCGTAGTACGGGCTGCCCAGCCCTGTGGCATCGCTATCCGTGCCGGAGCCAACGAACGTGTTGCCCTCGTCTGGCTTGTTCGCGTAAGCGCCGTCCGCCTCCCAGGGCAAGCCGCTGTCCCAGTCCCAGGAAAGTTGCTTGTCGTGGTCGAGCGTCGCGGGCACCTTGGGTGCAAACCAGGGGGCGTAGTCCGCCTGGTCCACCAGCTTTCCGCCCACTGCGATACCAGCCGTGCCGCTCGACGAACCCTGGTCCACGAACAGGTCGGCCAGCTTGCCGCCGTCGTCGTAGCCGGGGCTTTTGACGAACACGGCCGCGCCGGTTCCGCTGGCGTCCACCGTGTCCAGCGCCGAAGTCAGGCGGTAATCCCCGTCCCGGGCGACCAGCGTGCGCACCACGTCGGACGAACCGGCGGCAGCACCTTGCGTCGGCACGTAGACCGGTGTGGTGTACGTGCTCAGATAGTTCCATTTACCCACGAGAGGGTTGTCGGCGCGGATCACGCAGCCCGGCCCGAGGTACGGGTTCGGCTTCTGGCCGTCGAGGTACGGCTGGAAGGACGCATCTCCCGTCGCAGCGACCTTGTTCGGATACACGGTCCAGGCAATCCGGTTGTCGAAACTCCACCAGTCGGCGGCGTTCGTCGTCACCGTGGTGGTGACCGAGTTGCTTGTGCGCTGGTAGCCGATCCCATTTTTAGGCAGGTCGGGCGTGGGCAGGTTGGCCAACGCGGGAAAGTTGACGTTGAAGGTCTGGTACGTCACCGGCGCACTTCCCGCCAGTGGCACCTGCAATTGCAAGGTGCAGCCGCCGCTCAGGCTCATCTGCCCGTTCGCGGCGGTGGTGACGGTGAATGGGTTGCTGATGAAACGATAGGGCAAGGTGGCTTTCCCGGCCGGATCGTAACCGCTCCAGGCATTGTAGACCTGGTTGTACTGGTAGGTATTTCTGCCGGCCGCGTAGGTTTTGTAGGAGGTCAGCAGGGAGCGAAAGCCGGTCAGACCTCCGTAGTTCTGGATCGTGCCGACGCGCGCCGTCCCGCCGTGCACCAAGCCGTCGCCGTTCAGGTTGGCGCTGGCCGTTGGCGTGTCGGTCGTGACCCGGCCCGGGAACGGGTTCTGGCCGGCGATGGTGATGCCGTGCAGGCCGCTCGCCGCGATCTGGTAATTGTTCGTACCCGTCATCGGGTCGTAGCCGAGCATCGGGCACACGGTTTCGAGCAGCAGCATGGCCTGGAAGCGTTTCGTGCCGGCGGCCAAACGGTGGGTATCGCCGGGATCAGCGGCGGCATACACGTCAGCGAGCGTCTTGTTGGCCGGGAACGGCGACGAATTCGCCGCGTTGCTGCCCACGATGTGGCTGCTCGCGTCGCGTAGGAACTGCGTCACGGGCAGGTTGCTGACGTAGAGCGGATCGTTGGCCGACCCCACGACAGGGGACACGGGCGAGGTGTAGCCACTGATTGTGACCGGCGGCCGGTACGGGAGCGGGCTGTTGCCGTCCGCCGTGCAGATGAGCAGCAAGCCAATTTCCGAGAGCGTCGGGATGCGTCCGAGCCCGCGCGTCTGTCCGATCTTGAGCGGCACCACCTGCCCGGGGTTGAGGCTGGTAAAGGCCGCCGACCCACCGCCGGTGCTGCCGCCGCTGTGGTCGGTCAGGTTGGTCGCGCGGACGTAGTCGAACATCTCCGTGAGGATCTGGTCGCGTTCCGCGCCGTACTTCGCCGACAGGGTGCCGCCGAAGCCGGGCACCTCGGCACCCGTGAGACTCTGGAGATACTGGTAGAGACGCCCGTTGCGCGCGACGTTGTCCCAGTCACTCGTCGGATCGTTCGCATTGCCGCGCTGGACGAAATAGCTGGCCAGGTCCGGGTTTTGCCCCGCCGTGGCACAAAAAGCCAGGTACTGGTCGTAGGCGGTGCGTTTGCCCGGGTCCGCATCAACCGGCCACATGGCAACGCGCGGTGTGCCGTAAAGCGTTTCGTCGGGCGCGCGGCTGTGCGCGGTCAGGAAAAACTTACCCGACTCCACCTGTTGCCGGGAGACTCCGGAGGGATTGCGCGCCGCATCGTAGAGCATCTCACCCAGAGAAGTATAAAAACGATTGGATTTCGGGACTCCCTGGTTCATCGAGGTGGCCAGCACGCTCCCCGTCGTGTTGCGCGTGCCGCCCTGCGAGGACGAGTCGTCCGCGTAACGCGGCAGGCGCTGGAAGTAACCAGACGGGGTCGGCCCGGGCGTGGGCTGGGCGCTGACCGGGTCCGTGTAAGCGTTCGTGGCGAACGGGTAATCGTCGCCGGTCATGCCGAGGACGTTCCAAAGATTGAAGAGATCGGTGGTCGCCGGGTGGCCGGGGTAGCGTTGGAATTCGCCGCGCACCGGCTGGTTTTCCGAGAACAGCAGCCGCTCGTCGAAAATCTTGAAACGCGGCGTATCCCATGGGGCTGGCAAAGGTAGCGGGCGTCCCGAACCGTCACCCTGGTAAGGCCTCCGCCCGCGGCTGCCCGCCGCCGTGTTGACGTTCACCTTGCAGCATTCGTCGTCCGTCCAGAACGCCACCCTGCCCACCACTGGGTTCTGCGCGGTTGCGCCGGGGATTCTTACCGCCGTGGAACCATTCCCACCCGGAATAGGGGCAGCCAGGTTGCCATCCTGCAAAACGTAGATCCAACGCACCGGCAGACAGGGCGCGGCAGCCGTCGCGCCGACCGGGTTCGCGGCCGGATCGGCGTTGATCGCAAAACCCCAATTTTCGCCCCATTCATCGGTCTTCGCATCGAGATAACGCGTGTTCGCCGGGCTGCTCAAATCTGACATGGGGTCCCGGGCATCCAGGATCGGATAAACCCGGCTGCCCTGCCCGGCGTTGTCCAGCGCCCGCCCGCTTGCATCCTTGAGCCCGAACACCGTCTCCGGTTCGTTAAGATCGGTCCAGACGGCGGGAGCATTCTTCCAGACCGGGGCAGTAGGCAAATCGTTCGTAGCGAGTTCCGCCGCCGTCCCGGCCTGGAGCGCACCAGCGGAATACAACCGGTAGATCGTTTTGACGTGGCCCGTCTTGTCGTAAACCCGGACGGCCCCCGGCTGCGAGCACCAGACGCAGCCGGTGCTCCCACCCGTGTTGGCGATGGCCTCGTTGATCTGCGACTCCACCAGGTTGACCGCCGTGCCCGCCAGCATCCCGGCGGCGGCGGTCGCGTGGTAAGCGGCACCAGCGCTCCGCTCCGCTCCGCTGCGGGCGAGGAAACCCACGAGCAGGATCGTCACCAGCACGAGCACGATCAGAACGCTCAGGAGCGCGATCCCCGTGGCACGAAGTTGAACGGGAGGCAAAGGGTCCACTGGCGGCGGATCATGGCCGATAGACCAGCGGAACGCCAGCGCCAGGATTGATCTGCACCGTCACGAAGTTGGGTGGGGCCGCCGTTTGCGCGCCGAAGCGCGTGGGCACCACCATCAGACAGCAGGTGGCCAGTGTGCCCGCCGCGCTGGTGTCACCGCCCAGCGCGAGCGTGCCCGAAGGCCGGATGGCAAGCGCCATGTACGTGGCACTTGCCAGGGAGGGCGGCAGGTTGGCCAGCGGCGGCGGGCTCCCTTGTGCCGCCAGCACTCCCAACAGGGGCGAGTTGTGCGTGGCGTCTTCGGAAATGACCACGGCTGAAGGCAGAAAATAGGGCTGTGCCACCGGCAGCATCACCGGACTGCCGACGGTATCCGACGGCGGCGCGCAGCGCCAGAGCTGCAAGGCGCTGTAACCCACCGGCGACGTGGCGGGCACCTTGTAGAGATAGACGTAGACCGTCCAATTGTGGGCAGATGCGAGCTGCCGGGCCGCACCCACCTGGTCAACCATGATCTGCCCGGCCCGGGTCAGGTGCAGGTTCTCGCGGAACGAGCGCAGCCCAGCGACAACGATGGCGGCCAGGATCAGGAGGATCGTTATCGCCAGGAGCAATTCCAGCAGCGTGTAGCCCCCGCGCCGGGGCGGGTGGAATGATGGCGACCCGGCGTTCAAGGCGTTGTCGAATGGAGGCCCCAGCGGCTTTCGCGCATGGGGACCGAGGTGGCGAAGATCTCAAAGCTGATACCCTGCTGAGTCAGTCGAGCTGACAGGTCGTTGAGATCGGCCTGGTGCTGGGCCGCGGTGGAAGTGCCGAACTTCGTGCTGCCATCCGCGTTGCGCAGCACCGACGCGAGCGCATCCGGCGGTTGGTCGGGTGTGCCCCCGAGACGCGCGGCGGACGCCTCGTTGACGACGATCATCGTGACCTGCACCACCGGCGGCAACTGGTTGACGGTGTCCGGTTGGCCGGTGGGGTCCGGCACCGGCGCGGGATGGGAGTTGTAGGCGTAGGTCGCCGTTAACCGGCTCCCGTCAGGGTCATCGTTCTCCGAGAGCCGTGGCCACACCGTCAAAACCAGCACGTTTTCCGCCAGCGGCGAGACGCAGCGGCCGGGCTGCCCGGCGGCGTTGCCGATGTCCGCGAGCCACGAGGCATCACCCGCCGCCACGCTGCCGAAAACCATCAACCGCTCGGTCGGTTGAACCGCCTGCATCAGCCGGTAGCGAGAGTGGACTGTGGTGATGCTGGCGGGCAAAAAATCCTGGTTGCCCCCGTAGTGCACGAAGAATCCACCAGCGTTGAGCAGGCCCGTGGTCGCCAGAGTATCCGCGCCGCTGGCACCGGAAAGCGGCGAGACGAAGTAGACTTCCTGCCCGCAGCCGGCGTTTTGAACGTTGGGCTGGAC
>CAXTVY010000126.1:0-12438 GCA_964247665.1 uncultured Chthoniobacterales bacterium
GGCAGGCGCAGGTCGATGGCCGCCCGCAGGTACGCGATGGCCAGGGGCTGCGTGCGGCCGATCTCGTGCCCCTCGCGGGGATCGAACGCCAGGGTCCACTCGGCCTGCGCGCGGTGGCCCTTGTCGTAGTTGTTCAGCGCGGCTTTGACCCAGTCGGGTTTGTCCTTGCCGCCTACACAGATGAGCGTGGGCACCTCGTCCTTGCCCGGGGCCAGCGCGCCCGCCAAGTCGTTCGGCCACGGTGTGGCCGAATGCCAGGGACGGTAGAATCCGCGCGTGCTCGCCGGTGGAGCGGAGCAGGGCCGTCCCTCCGTGCCCGGGCGGGCATCGACGGCGCTTCAAGAACGCAACCAAGTGCTGAGCAGTGCTGGATCGCCAAAGGCAAAGAGCACGTTCCGAGCAACGGCCCGGCGAGAAGTGGCAGGTGCGCGGAAAGCAACTTCCTGCCGCCGGATTCGGTTCGCCCATCCCGCCAGGCCATGTGGTAAAATTAGGCGAAGCCATGACTTTTTTCCCTCGCTCCTTGCTGATCGCCGCTGCTGGCTCTGTCGTCATCCTCGGTGCCGGTGGCTGTGCCCTCCGCGCCACCACTGACTTCGGCCCGCAATCCCAGTCTTCCCGGCAGTCGATCAACGCGGGGCCCGAGGGCCTGCCGGGCGTGCCGATCCTCAGCGGCAACGGTGGCGATGTTCCCGGGGCCCGCAGCGGCGGCTACAGCCCGGAAATCGGCGGGTCGCCTTTCTCCAGCGACAGCGGGGCCGTGGGCAGTGCTGGCGGTCGCTGAAGGGAGCGGTAGAGTGACGACGTGGATGCCGCGAGCAGGCGGATGCCGTCCGGGGCCCGGCCCGGCGTGGCGAGGAACGGCGTGCAACGAGCCTGACTTTGTCCCGTTGCGTTCACAGCGCCCGGTCTGAGCGCCGTCAACATTTCCTGGAGCTCTTGCGCTGGTCAGGGGTGCAACGGACGAGGATCATGTCTCCATGCGTTCGCCTACTTCTCAACGTTCGATGCTCAACTACATCGGCCTCTGCATCCTGCTGGCTGGCTTGAGCGTCAGCAGTTTCGTCTACTGGCACGGTCCCCACGACGATTCGGTCACCGATGACGATGAGACAGCCTTTTCGTCGGACGATTCCCGAGCGTACAAAAACGCGATGGAGAAGAACGTGGGTGCGTTCGGTTTGCTGGAGGCCCAGTGGTCCGAATCCCTCGCCAAACTTGGAGAACCCACCCCGCTGGCCATCACGATTCTGGTGGTCGCGGGCCTCGCCGCAGGCGGCTGTTTCCGTTTGGCGACCCGTTTTGCTCCGCGCGGGACGCAATGGTAGGGATGGACGCTCTCAAACACGAGCAAGAGCGGGGCGGCTGACACCCGGCTGGATGAGCAGCCTCAGCAATCTCTCTTGCTCCGGATGCACGGTTTCTGTAGGGATAGCCCCGTGAAACTTCCCGCTCTGCTCCTGACGGCTGTCACCCTGGCAGGCTGCTCGGTAGACCCGGCCACCTTGTTCAAGCAGCAACAGGAAGCAACCTCGCTCACGCCCTCCAGTGCGCCGCATTACGAGCGGGTTGGGCCTCTTCCCGACACCATGGACGGCATCCAGGCCGCTTTGAAGGCCTCCGGTGGCGGATGTTTTGCCACAGGTGACGAGGAGGTGACTTCACCCGGTAGTGGGACGGTTTACCTGGCGGCGCGGGAGGCCCTGGACATCGTCAGCGTCAGCCCCGGGAGCGTGAATGTGACAGCCAATCGCAAGGCGGAGAACATGACGATCATCGTTCCACGCAACGGGGTCGAGATCGGTCGCTTCGTTTATTCAAAACCGCAGTGAAGGCATGGGCCGCGCCGTTTCGTCGATGGGGGAGCGATGCGGGGCTAACCGTGGCGAGGTTGCCAGGGGGGGCCACAGAGCCCGGACCTATTTGAGTGCGTTCACGACCGTGTTGACGTTGTGGTGCATCATGTCGAGGTAGGTCGCGGCGTCGCCGCCGGGTGCGCCCAGGCCGTCCGCATAGAGTTCACCGCCGACCGTTGCGCCCGTCTCCTTGGTGATCTGGGTGATGACCTTCGGGTTCTGCGTGTTCTCGAAAAATACGGATTTGACCTTCTCTTTCTTGATCGTGTTCAGCAGTTCGGCCACCCGGCGCGTGCTCGGTTCCTCGGCGGTGCTCACGCCTTCGATGGGGTAGATTTTGAAGCCGTAGTCGCGGGCGAAGTATTGAAACGCGTCGTGGCTGGTGACGAGCTTGCGCTTGTCGCGCGACAGTTCGGCGACCTTCAACTTGATGGCCTTGTCCAAATCATCGAGCTTTGCCTGGTAGGCGGCGGCGTTGGCCGTAAACGCATCCTTGTCGGCGGCATCGGCGGCTATCAGCGCGTCGCGCACCACGTCAACCGCCTGTTTGACGTTGGCGACGGAGTGCCACCAATGTGGGTCTTCGATGGTCTTGCCTTCGTCTTTGAGTTTGAGTGAGTTGCCGATTTTGCTGCCCACGTTGACGAACTTTTTCTGGTCGGTGCCTTCCTCCAGCTTGGAGAGATAACCTTCCATCCCCTTGCCGCTGACGAGCACCAGGTTGGCATCGGCCGCCAGTTGCACGTCGCTGGGGCTGGGCACGAACTCGTGCGGGTCCACGCCGCCTTTGACGATTTCCTCCACCTGGATTTCGTCGCCGCCGACGTTGCGCGCCACATCGCTCAAAACCGTGGAGAGCGAGGCTACTTTCAGCGGCGCGGCCGTGGCCGGGCCAACCCAGCCCAGACCCGCTGCCAAGACCGCCAGGAACATTCGAGCACATGGATTCATCATGCCCGCAAGCTATCTGGGCAGATTTCAATTGCAAGTGATTTGCCACAGAGAATAATCTTTCCCGTCGGTGTTGACCTGACTGGACCGCCGGTTCGTGGCTGCCGCCAGCGGGTTCCGCTTCCTGCTCAAGGCAGTGAGTTGCCGGCGGGAAAAGACGAGTGGAGAGCGCGGCAGGAAAAGAGGCTTTGCCCGGGCGGGATTTCACTTCCGGTCCGGCGTGAAGCAAACTATTTGCATTATTTTAAGCAAATAACTTGCATTTACTTTTCGTTCATCGAAATCTTGCCGTCTCGAAACCCACCCGGCCATCCTGCCCATTTTTCCGTCCTTTGTCTGGCTGCCGGGTGTCGATGGATGGCCACCTTCACCTTTCACTCTGGCACCCGTCTGCAAACGGCACGTGCCCGAACCTTCGTCTTCGTTCAACCATCTCACTCCACCTTTGCTGCCATGAAACCATCGCTTACCTGCTCTTTGCCTCATCACCGCGTCCACCTGCCCCGTGCGCTCCCAACGCTCGCCGTTGCCGCTGGCCTGCTCGCCGTCCTGGTCCACCCCGCGCGGCTCCACGCCCAGTTGCGTGACATCGGCACAGGCACCAACCCCGCCGCGGCCGCGCCGTCTCAGACCGCGCCTGACCACTCGAACCTGCTCGATACGGGCAACGACGCGGATCGCGTCACGGTCGTCGGATCACTGGACGAACAACGCAACGACATCGTGCCCAATCTGGGCGCGACCTCTTATGGCATCAGTCAGAACCAGATCGCCAACCAGAGCCAGGGCTCCGACGCCGCGTTCAACCAGACGCTGCTGCGCGTGCCCGGCTTCGCGCAGGACTCCTACGGCCAGCTCCATGTCCGCGGCGAGCACGCCAACCTGCAGTTCCGCCTCAACGACGTGCTCCTGCCCGAGGGCATCGCCGGGTTCGGCCAGGAACTCGACACCCGCTTCGTGGATAACCTCCAGGTCATCACCGGCTCGTTGCCGGCACAGTATGGCATCAATACCGCCGGGATCATCGACATTCACACCAAGAGCGGGGCATTCAACAACGGGGACGAAATCGGCTTTTACGGCGGCAGTTACAACACGGACCGCCCCTCGTTCGAGCTGGCGGGCACGCAGGGGAAGTTCAGCTATTTCTTCACCGGCGACTTCCTCTCCAATGGCATCGGCATCGAAAGCCCGGACGGCAAGGATTACCCCATCCATGACCACACCGAGCAGTATCACGGCTTTGGTTACCTGCAGTACCTCATCGACAACACCAGCCGGATCAGCCTGATCCTGAGTGCCTACGACGCGGACTTCCAGATCCCCAACAACCCGGGACAGACACCGGCCTTCGGCGTGGCCGGGGTGCCCACGGTGCCCGGCAGCATCACCGCTGACCAGCCCTTCGGTCTCGGGCAGTTCTCCTCCGCGCACCTCGACGAAAACCAGAATGAGCAGAACGACTACGCGGTCCTGGCTTACCAAAAATCGGCAGGCAACCTGAACTTGCAGCAGTCGGTCTTCATCCGCAACAGCTCCATCCTGTTCCGTCCCGACAACGTCGGCGATTTGATCTTCAACGGCGTCGCCAGCCGCGATGACCGCGACGCGCTCACCGGTGGCGCGGAGTTGGACGCAAGCTATTTTCTGACGGACAACCACACGTTGCGCGGCGGGTACGTGCTGCTGCTTCAGCACGCCAGCAACCGCACGGTGACGGACGTGTTTGCGACCGATGCCAGCGGCGCGCCAACCACGAACGTGCCCGAGGCTCTGAAACTCGACCAGTACAAGACCGGCTACATCTACGGCTTCTACCTCCAGGATGAATGGCGCGTGTGCCAGCCACTCACCATCAACTTCGGTGCCCGCTACGATCGCGTGGACGAGTACGACCACGAGGGCCAGTTGAGCCCCCGCGTCAACGCGGTCTTCACACTCACCAAAGACACGATCTTCCACGCCGGGTATTCGCGCTACTTCACGCCGCCGCCGCTGGAAGCCGTGCAGGAGGCGGGCGTCAACCAGGCCGCGAACACGACCAACGCAGCGGCGATCACGCGGGCTGGAGCCGACAAAAGCGAGCGCTCCAACTACTTCGACGCCGGGGTGACGCAGACGCTTTGCAAGACCTTGCAACTGGGCCTGGACGGCTACTACAAGCACGCGGTGCAGCAGATCGACGAGGGGCAGTTCGGCGCGGCCATCATCGAGAGCCCCTTCAACTACCGCTACGGCGACGTGTACGGGGTGGAGGGCACGGCGACCTACGTCAACGGCGGCTTCGAGACCTACGCGAATGCGGCCTACTCCGTGGCGAAGGGCGAGAAGATCGAGTCTTCACAGTTTCTCTTCGACCCGGATGAATTCGCTTACATCCAGAATCACAAAGTCTTTCTGGACCACGACCAGACCGTCACGATCTCGGCGGGCGCCTCGTACCTCTACAAGCCGTCAGGCACCCGGGTGTACGCGGATATGCTCTACGGCAGCGGCCTGCGCGACGGGTTCGCCAACCGGGGCCGGCTGCCGATGTATTACACGTTCAACGTGGGTTTCGAGCAGAGCTTCCAGGTGCCGCACCTCGGGCAGGCGCATGCCCGCTTTGACATCGTCAACCTGGCCGACCGCGTGTACGAGTTGCGTGACGGGTCGGGCATCGGTGTCGGCGCGCCCCAGTTCGGTCAGCGCCGGGGCATCTACGGCGGTATCAGCATCGACTTTGGCCCGCAGCCGGCGTCGAAGGAAATCTCACCCCCGCGCCGGTGAGATGGGCTGAATGAGTTGATGGCAGAGACGGAGCGGATTCATCAAGACCGGAACCGAACCGCCAGCGCGGCGGCCAATCAACCGCCTGGCCAAGTTGCGCTGTGGATCGACCGGTAGACCTGCCGGAGACTCGCACCGGAGGGAATGTCGTAGACCGTGGTCACCCGTTCGATCTCGCGCAGCCGGTGTTCCCTGTGTCCTTCCCCGCGGTGTTCGAGCACTTGGGCGTTGCGCTTGCACTGTTCGGGCTCGTTCTCGAAGAACAGCCACTCGATGTTGCCAAGGTTGCCGAGGTACTCGCTGACAAAGCGCTCGCGCACCGCTCGCTCGCACATTTCAACCGAGTCGATCACCCAGGGTTTGCCCGCTTGCAGGTCGCTCAAGAAGTGTCCGAACCGGTCGTCCCCCGCCCGGATGTGTTGATCCCGGTAGTGGAGCCAGTGATGCACGTCCTCGTAGTGGCTGCGGCCTTCCAGCAAGCTGCGCGCGTAGGAGGTCTTGCCAGAAGCGGGCAGGCCAACAATCACCAGACACTGCACGGTGGTCGGCGCTTGGATGGTGCATGGATCTGGATCTAGCCCGGTGATCATCGGCGAACTCCCTCTTTCTCCCTGTGATGTTTTCGGCAGCGATATTTATCCCCGATCAGCCGTCTTGGATGCAATCTTTTTTTCCAGGCAATCATCCCACCCAAACCTGGAAGCCGTCCCCCGGCTCCAGCGCGCTCGCCGCCACGCCTGGCCGGGCGTTGGTGTCTACCGGGGAGTGACCATCCTGCCACAACGGTAGGCGTTGCGCCCGGATAACCGCTGGAGCGCCCGGCGAGCCGTTCCGCGCCCTCGTCACGGTGAGAACGAGAGCTTCGTCGGCGGCCACGGCGTGTTCGAGCAGGGGCGCTATTTCAAGTCACCGTCCAATGCTGCCCCGTCAAACGGGACGACGATGACCTTGCTGCCGTGATTGTCGTTCCCATGGCTGTCTTCCTTGGGAACGTCGATGACCGCCAGCGTCACCGCCGCCACATGGCCGTTTTCCAGGTAAATTCCCGGCCGCTCCATCTTGTGCCAATGATTGACGTGGCAGTCGTCGGAGCGCACGAAGTTCCTCAGCGGGTCATACGCCAGGCCGCGCAACTTCCAGTGGGTGATGCCGTCCACCGAGGTCAGGTGCCACGCCCGGCGGTCATCCCAGCCGTTGACCACGATGTGATAAAAACCTCCGCTGTACCAGATGGCCGGGTCTTCGAGGTTGCGTTGCGGCAGGCCTGCTACGGCGGGATAAACACTCTTGCCCTGCACTGTGTAAGGCCCCAGAATCCCGGTCTTGCTGATGAGGATGGCCCCCGTGCGCGGCACGATCTCGAAATCTCCGTCCGGACGAGCCATGATGGCGACATTACTCATCCTGCCTTCGCCGCTGAACTCGCCCGGCGCGACCTGGATCGAACCCAGACGCTCCCACGGTCCGTCCAGCGAGGCGGAAACGAACACGTCGCCGGGCCGTGTTTCGCTGACCACCACGGCGTAGCGTCCGTCGGGCAGCGTCAGCGCCGTCACGTTGTGCCCCTTGCCACCCTGGTCATCGGGCCAAAGCAGGCCCTGGTCCACGTAGGGGCCGGTCAGCTTGTCACTCACCGCCCCGACCGCCTGTGAATTTACCCAACCACGATGGCCCTGCGATTGGTCCCAGCGGCTGGCGAAGAGATGATACCTGCCGTCTTTGCCCCGGATGATCTGGCCGTCCCAATAGCACCATTTTTTCATGGTGCGATCCTCCAGTCCGTTGTCGGAGTCGCGGGGACCCACATCCGGGGCGCCCCAGACGGTGCCGAGCCACGGGCTGCCCTGCGGCGTGGGGAGGAAATAATCGACGAAGGACTTGGCCGCCGGGGAATTCTCGGTCTGACCATCGCCCGCCCTGGCAAAAGCGATCAGAGCCAGGATCAGCAGCAGGATAGCCCGAGGCGAAACGTCGAAAGCGTGGATAAGGATTCGTGGTGGACAGTTTCTCATGGGGGAATATGACCGCTTCGTTTTTTAAACTGGAGAGGATTGCGCGAGCCTGTCTTGCAAAGGTAGCACCGCCGCACCCGGAGCGGTGATTCCCGGTCGGTCTGAGGGAGTTTTCCCCTGGCGTCCCTCATTCCTGGAGGATCTTAAAATTGTCGCAGTAAGTCACGCTCGATAAAGCCGCCCGGAAGGTAGCATCCGCCGACCCCAACAACCACTGCGCGCGGCTCGACCTGGCCTTCGCCTTCTACACGATCTGCTCCGCGCCGGGCTGGCGCTCGCCCGCGCCGCAGCGCTGGAAACCGGGCAACCGTGAAGCTGATCTTGCCACTCCATCGTGGCAAGCAACGAACGTGTCCCGGTCCAGGTTCCCCCTCAGGACGGCTTCGCGGCCGTGGCGGCCAGCTTCTCTCGCCCGGCTTCCTCCAGCATCTGGGCGAGTTCGGCGGGATTGAACGGCTTGAGCAAGTGGTGCCGATAACCGGCCTCCTTGCTTTTGAGGTGGTCCACGCCCATGCCAAACCCGCTCATGGCGATGCAGTACACGTTGGGCCCGAGCCCGGCGCGTTGCAACAACTCCCAGCCAGTGCCATCCGGCAGGCCGATGTCGCTGATCAGCACGTCGCAACCCGCCTCCGGCAGTGCCTCCAGAGCTGCCGCCATCGTCTCGGCGGTGCTGACCTCGTAGCCCAGGCTCTCCAAGTACATCTGCATGTACGCCAACGTGTCGTGATGGTTCTCGACCAGGAAAACACGCAGGGCATACGGGGGATGGTCGGCCATTGGTGTGTTCATCGATTGGCGGCTGATTCGCCACGAAAATCCGTGGCGTTTGTCTCAATCTGTCGGCTTCCGCGATCAATCAAAGCGGCAGGCTCAGGGTGAAAGTCGCCCCCTGACCCAGCCCCGGGCTGCTGGCGCGCAGTTCGCCGCCGTGCGCTTCCGCCGTTCCCTTGGCAATGGCCAACCCGAGTCCCAGCCCCCCGAAGAGCCGGGTGATGGAGGCGTCAGCCTGCTCGAAGGGCCGGAAGATGCGCGCGAGCGCTTCCCCTTCCATGCCGATGCCGGTGTCGGTCACTTCCACCACGACCTGGCCCGGCTCGTTGCGCGTGCGCAGGCTGATGGCCCCGTCCCTGGGTGTGAACTTGGCCGCGTTCTTGAGCAGGTTCCACATGGCTTGCTGGAGCCGGGCGAAGTCGCCGTTCACGCGGTGCTCGCCCGCGTCGAGCGAGATCGTCAGGGACTGGCCCTTGGCCTCCAGGTCGGGCGAGGAGACCTCCACCGCGCGCTGGGCCGCTTCGTGCAGGTCCATGTCCTGGCGGGCGATCTCCATCTTGCCGCGCGAGATGCGCGTCATGTCGAGCATCTCGTCGATGAAATGTGCCTCCAGTTCCACGTTGCGCTTGATCATCTCGTGCGCCCGCCGGACGGGATCGGGCAGGTCTCCGCGCCGCGCCAGGGTGTGCAGCGCCATGGTGATGGGCGTGAGCGGCGTGCGCAGTTCGTGGCTCAGGACCGCGAGGAAATGATCTTTCGCGGCGTTGGCCGCCTGGGCTTCCGCCCGCGCGTGGACGAGGTCTTCGATGTCGGTGGCGCTGCCGAACCAGCCGAGCACGCGGCCCGCCTCGTCCTTGAGCGGCACGTTGCGCCCGATGTGCCACCGGTACGCGCCGTCGGCGCGCCGCAGGCGGTACTCGGAGTCGAAGACCACGCCCATCGCCAGCGCACTCTGCCACTTTTCCTTGGAGGCGGGCGCGTCGTCGGGATGTACGATGGCCTGCCAGCCGGGGCCGGTGGAATCCTCCAGGGAAAGGCCCGAATACTCGAACCAGCGCCCGTTGAAGTACGTGGTCTTGCCGCCGGCCTCGTTGGCCCAGATGACCTGCGGCACCGCGTCGGCCAGCGTGCGGAAGCGCGCCTCGCTCTCGCGGATCGCCCCTTCGGCCTCGCGGTGGGTGGTGATGTCAAAGAGCACGCTCTCGACGTACCGGGGCCTGCCGTCGGGCTGCCGGGCGGTGACCCGCCCGCTCTCCGCGACCCAGCGCATGATGCCGTCGGGGCGCACGATGCGGTAGACCGCCGCGTGTTCGCCGTGTTTCTCGATCTGCTGGATCAGGCGCGGCCAGACCTGCTCCCGGTCCTCGGGGTAGATCAGGGCGATGATTTGCTGGATGGGGATGACCTCCATGGCCGGGTCCAGCCCGAACATGCGGAAACGCTGCTCGTTGCCGCGCATCTCGCCGCGGACGTAGTCCCAGTCGCAGGTGCCAAGCTGCGCGGTGGTCACGGCCGTGCGCAGCCGCTCCTCGTTCGCGCGCAGGGCTTCCTCCGCGCGCTTGGCTTCCGTCAGGTCACGCATGATCTTGACGAAGCCGATGATCGCCCCGTCGTCCTCGCGCAGCGGCATCGACACGCCCGAGCCGTAGAAGCGCGCCCCGTCCTGGCGCAGGTGGTAACGCTCGTTCTCGGCCCGGCCCTCGCGCGCGGCTTTCCCGGTTTCCTGCGCCGGGACGTTCGCCGCCCGGTCCTCGGGCGTGAAAATGAGGTCGCCCGGCTGTCCCAGGATCTCTGCTTCCGCGTAGCCGAGCATCGCCTGCGCGCCGGGGCTCCAGGCGGTGACCCGGCGCTCCAGGTCGAGGGTGAAGATGGCGTAGTCCGTCGCGCTGTTGACGATCAGGCGCAGCCGCTCCTCGCTGCGGCGGCGTTGGGCGTCGGCGAGCCTGTGCTCGGTGATGTCGGTGGCCGCGCCGATCCACTCGCGGATTTCGCCCTGCGCGTCCAAGAGGGGGATGGCACGCGAGGCTGTCCAGCCCATCGTGCCGTCCACGCGGATGACCTTGTGCTCCAAATCGAACGGTTGCTTCTCGCGGATCGCCTCCTGGATGGCGGCGAGCACGACCGGCCGGTCCTCGGACGGGATGTACGTTTCCAGCCAGGTGCGGCTCGGGTCCGGCGTGTCGGCGAGGAAGTTCTTGCCGCCGAGGTAGCGCATCACCGTCCAATCCGCGTTCATCTTGTAGACCGTGTCCGAGCTGGCCGCCACGAACGAGCGAAACTGGGTCTCGCTCTCGCGCACGCGCTCGTCGGCCAGCCGCTGCTCCGTCACGTCGAAGCTGATGCCGTTGACGATCCAGGGTGTCTCGCGCTCGGCGCGTCCGCGCCACCGCACCCAACGCCATGCGTTCGCGCCGGTGGCGATCTGGAGCTGCCCATCGAATTCGTCTTCGGGCACCGTGCCCTTTGCCATGACGGCTTCCATCGCCGCGGCTCCTTCCGCCGTCATCATCCGCATCATGACGGCAACCGGGTAGGGGTCTTCCGACGGTGCCAGACCCCACAGGGCCAGGTACACGGGGTCGCCCCAGACCAGCCGGGCGCGCAGGTCCCAGCGCCAGGTGCCCATGCGGCCACCGGCCAGCGCGATGCGGCGCAGGTCCTCGCTCTGGCGCAGCGCGGTCTCGACCTGTTTGCGCTCGGTGATGTCCACGAAGGTGAGCACCACGCCGCTGATGTGGTCCTCCGACGTGCGGTAGGGCTGGAGGCGCACGAGAAACCAATGCTCGTCGGCGGTGCCGTCGACCTCACGCTCGATGGGCACCAGCGTGCGCAGCACCTTTTGCGCGTCGGCGATGAGGTCGGGGTAGTCGAGGCGCAGCTTGACGTGCTCCAGCGGGCGGCCCACGTCGCTGGGAATGAGAAAGAAAAGCTCCGCCGCGTTGGGCGTGAAGCGGGTGACCCGCAGTTCGCGGTCCAGGAACACCGTGACGATGCTCGTGGCGTTCATCAGGTTTTGCAGGTCGCTGTTGGTGTGGCCCAGTTCCTCGACGTTGCTCTTGAGTTCGAGGTTCACCGTCGTCAACTCCTCGTTGATGCTCTGGAGTTCCTCGCGGCTGGTTTCCAGTTCTTCGGAAGCCGAACGCAACTCCTCGTTCATGCTCTGGAGTTCCTCGTGGCTGCTCTTGTATTCCTCCGCGGCGGCCTCGTAGCGTTCGACGGTGTCGCGCTGTTGGCCGCGTACGTGCTCGACCTCCTGCTCCAGGTGGCGCACGACCGTTTCCGTCTCCAGACGCGGCGACGCGCTGCCACCCGCCGCCGCCGGGTCCGGGTCGCGCGCCATGAAGCTCACCAGCAGGTAGCCGGGAGCCAGCTCGGTGGCGGGGGCCACGCGCAGGTCCACCATCCGGACGACTCCCTCCATCGCCATGGGTACGCCGAAGACCTCCACGGGCGCGTCGGTTTCCACCACGTGAAAGAGCGCGCCGCGCAGCTCCGTGCGCAGGGCCGGGTGGATCGAGCGCAGCAGGTTCGTGGTCGGCTGGCCGCCGACGGGCTGCAGGAAGCGGCCCGCGTGCTCCGAAAGATGGACGATGTCGTGGTGCTCGTTGATCATCACCGAAGGCGGCGCGCAACGCTCGATGAACCGGAAGTGCAGCTCGGTCAACGCCGCGCGCTCCTCCGAAGGGGGCAGGGCGGAAGCCGGGGAGAAAGTCGCGGCCATCGCCCGGCTGAAGATCGGGCCGGGCAGCACCGGCGCTTCCCTGGCCTGCAGGACGCGCTGCAGCGTGCCCGTGCCGGTGGGGACCGGCAGGCTCGCGCGCGGCACGGTGCGCCGCACGTAGAAGCGGTGTTTCTGGTCCAGGGTCCGGAAGAGGTTGTTTTCCTCCGGCACCGATTCGCTGCTGCCCAGGAAAAGCTTGCCCTCGGGCTTGAGCGCGAAGTGGAAAACTTCTAGCGCCCGGTTCTGCGCCTCCCGGTTGAGGTAGATGAGCAGGTTGCGGCAGCTTGCGAGGTCGAGCTTGGAAAACGGCGCGTCCTTGAGCAGGTCGTGCTCGGCGAAGAGGACGATCTCGCGC
>CAXTVY010000127.1:0-12408 GCA_964247665.1 uncultured Chthoniobacterales bacterium
ATCTCGACCCCAAGATCAAACCGGCCGACAACTTTTACGATTACGCCAACGGCGGTTGGATGGCCAAGAACCCTATCCCGCCCGAGTATTCGCGCTGGGGCTCGTTCGAGGAACTGGCCGAACGCAACAACACCATCCTCCACGGCATCCTCGACGATTGCGCCGCCAACCCCGGCGCGCCGGGCGCGAACCGCCAGAAGGTCGGTGACTTCTACGCCAGTGGCATGGATGACAAGGCCATCGACGCCGCTGGCATCGAGGCGATTGGCGACGAGTTCGGGCGGATCAAGGCGCTTCAGGATCGCGCGGAACTGCCCGCGCTCATCGCCCACCTGCACGACCTGGGTCTCAACGTGGGCTTCGCGCTTGGCGTCGGAGCCGACGACAAGAATTCCACGATGAACATCGCGCAGATTCACCAGGCCGGGCTCGGCCTGCCCGACCGCGATTATTACACCAAGGACGACGACCGCTCCAAACAGACGCGCACCCAGTACGAGGAGCACGTTGCCAAAATGTTCGCCCTCTTGGGCGACACCGCCGAGCAGGCCGCCGCCCAGGCCAAGGCCGTCCTCGCGCTGGAGACCGAACTCGCCAAGGCCAGCAAGACCCGCGTCGAATTGCGCGACCCCGAAGGCAACTACCACAAGATGCCCCTCGCCGACGCCGCGAAAAGCGCCCCCGGCTTCGATCTCAACCGGTACTTCGTCGCCACCGCCGGTCCTACCCCGACGGCGGTGGACGTGCGCCAGCCCGAATATCTCGCCGCGATTTCGCACCTGGCGGCCGACGCCCCGCTCAACGACTGGAAGGCGTATCTCGCCTGGCACCTGCTCCACGGCACCGCGCCCTACCTGACGGCCCCGTTCGTCGATGAAAACTTCCGCTTCTACGGTCAGATCCTTACCGGCGCGAAGGAGAACCTCCCGCGTTGGAAGCGCGTGCTGCACGAGACGGATACCTCCATCGGCGAGGCGTTGGGCCAGCTTTACGTCGAGAAGAGTTTTTCCCCCGAAGCCAAGGCCCGCGCGCTGACGCTCGTCTCCGACCTGCGCAGCGTCCTGCGCGAACGCTTGGCCAACCTGGAATGGATGGGACCCGAGACTCGCGCCGCTGCCCTCCAGAAGCTCGACGCTTTCACGGTGAAGATCGGCTACCCGGACAAGTTCCGCGACTACTCGAAGTTGACGGTCAAGCGCCAGCCCTATGTGCTTAACGTCCTTGCGGCTCGCGTGTTCGAGAGTAAGCGCGAATTGGCGAAGATCGATCAACCCGTGGATAAGACCGAGTGGGGCATGACGCCGCCGACGGTCAACGCCTACTATAATCCCACCCGCAACGAGATCGTCTTTCCGGCGGGCATCCTCCAGCCGCCCTTCTTCAACGCCACGGCGGACGACGCCGTCAACTACGGCGGCATCGGCGCGGTCATCGGGCACGAAATGACCCACGGCTTCGACGACCAGGGGCGGCAATTCGACGCGCAGGGCAACCTGAAAAACTGGTGGACGCCCGAGGACATCAAGAACTTCAACGAACGCTCCGGCAAGATTATCGCGCAGTTCGATGCCTACGTGCCCATTGAAGGGGCACACGTCAACGGCCACCTCACCCAGGGCGAGAACATCGCCGATCTGGGCGGTTCCAAGATCGCCTACGCCGCCCTGGAAAAAGCCCTCGCCCGTGGTGGGGACCAGCGCCCGGCCATTGACGGCTTCACGCCCGAGCAACGTTTCTTCCTGAGTTGGGCGCAGGTATGGCGCAACAACATCCGCCCGGAAATGCTCCGCCAGCGCCTCGTCGTTGATCCGCACTCGCCCGGCCAATTCCGTTGCAACGGCCCGTTGAGCAATCTGCCGGAGTTCCAGAAGGCGTTCGACGTGCCGGACGGCAGCCCGATGGTGCGTCCCGCCGCCGACCGGGTCCAAATCTGGTGAGCATCCCCCTCACCCTGCGGGAGGTCGTCATCTACACGGACGGCGCGTGCGAGGGCAACCCGGGTCCGGGTGGTTGGGCCGCCGTGTTGATGAGCGGCCAGCACCGCAAGGAAATCAGCGGCGGCGAGCCCGCGACCACGAACAACCGCATGGAAGTGCGAGCGTCCATTGAGGCGCTCACCGTGCTCAAAGAGCGTTGCCGCGTGTCGCTCTACACGGATTCCGCGTACCTGCGCGATGGCATCACCCGATGGCTGCCCGGGTGGAAACGGGGTGGCTGGCTGACCCGCGACCGCCAGCCCGTCAAGAACGAGGATCTGTGGCGGCGGCTCGACGCGCAGGCGGCGCGGCATCAGGTCACCTGGTGCTGGCTCAAGGGGCACGCCGGGCACGAGCACAATGAGCGTTGCGACCAGTTGGCGGTGGCGGAGGTGGCGCTGATCCGCCGCGCTCACTCCCCCACGCAACTCCGCGAACTGCTGGCTGGCTTCCGCCGTCAGCAAGCGGGCGGCGCGGACCGTACCTTGCTCTGAACCGGCGGCTCAGCCGTTTGCATTTGCACGCGGCGTCCGCCCGGCGTGCGTAGTAAGGGGAAGCCTCTGACCGTGAACCGCTGTTCCCCTCCCCTCACCGCCGGTCAGTGCCCGCGGCTGGATCTGCGGTTGCCACCATGCGGCGCACCCTCGCCCTTGCACCCTGAACCGTTCGATAGGAAAACACGATAACCCCCCCCGACAAAATGAACCACCTGATCCAACTCACCTGCGGGCTATTGGCGATGGCGATGGCCGTGCAAGCTGCTCCGTCGGACCCCGTATCCCCCACCGTCACCCAGGAAAAAGTCCCCGTGAAAATCTACACGTTGCGCAACACCCACGGCTGCGAGGTTCGGATCACGAATTACGGCGGCATCATCCTTTCGCTCCTGGTTCCCGACCGCCACGGCAAGCTCGCGGATATCGTCCTCGGCTTCGACCGGCCGGAAGATTACCGCACGCTGGAATATCTCAAGCGGGGCCCATACTTCGGGGCGCTCATCGGCCGCTACGCCAACCGCATCGCCGGCGGCAAGTTCTCGCTCGATGGCCGGGAATACCTCCTCTCGGCCAACGAAGGCGCGAACACGCTTCACGGTGGCGCGCGGGGTTTCGACAAACGTGTTTGGGACGAGGTGGCGTTCAACCCTTCGCCGGATGGCGGTTCGCTCGTGCTGCGCTACGTCAGCCCCGACGGTGAGGAGGGTTTCCCCGGCACACTGACCACGCAGATCACCTACGCGCTCTCCGACGCGAACGTTCTCGATCTGACGATGGAAGCGACGACCGACAAGGACACGGTCGTAAACCTGACGCAGCACACCTACTTCAACCTGAAGGGTGCGGATCAGGGTGACATCCTGGGCCACGAGGTGACGCTGCACGCGGACCAGTTCGTGCCCATCGACACGAAATCCCTCCCTCTCGGTGGCGTGCGCCCCGTCGCCGGAACGCCGTTTGACCTCACACGGCCCACCGTCATCGGGACGCGCATCGGGGTGGACGACGAGCAGTTGCGCCACGGTCAGGGTTTCGATCACGCCTTCGTATTGGATGGCTACCACCCGGGCGCGACGGTGCCGCAGATGTTCGCGCGCGTGGTGGAACCCACGACCGGCCGTGTGCTGGAAATAGCGGGTACGCAGCCCGGTGTGCAGTTCTACACCGGCAACCAACTCGACGGCACGTTCACCGGCAAAGCGGGACGGCGGTACGAGAAACACGACGGGTTCTGTCTGGAGCCCGGGTGTTATCCCGATTCGCCGCACCATCCGGAGTTCCCCACGGCCGTTCTCAAGTCCGGCGAGACGTACCGCCAGGTGATCAGCTACCGATTTTCCGTGGTGCCGTAACTCCGCATCGGTAACGTCCGGCCCTGACTCATGGCAGGCGCGCGAACGAGTTTGCCCGGGTTTGCAGGGTGGGCGCTCCGCCTGCCGTGTGATGGCATGTCCTCTCGGCAGGCGGAGCGCCTGCCCTACAAACAGAAGAACCATTTGTCCGTTTAAGCCCTGCTGCGCGGATAAGCGAAATCTGGATGCATTCGCCCTGCAAGATGGCCGCGCAGCCGTTTACCCTGCCCCCGTCTCGTGGTATCCTCCCGCTCCTGCCCATGAACGTCTGGATCAAGACCGCCCTCACCCTCGCCGCCGTCTGGATGGTCGCCTACGGCGTGATCTATGGCTTGAGCGCGTCAAAACCCACGGCGGAATCGGTCAGCGCCTATCTCGCCCACACCGACCTCGCCCGGCTGCAAGGCCGCGACCGCACGCGCACGATCACGCAACTGGAGAACCAGCTCAACGACGTGTCCTTTGATGACCGCCACAAGCTCCAACGCAGCGGCGACCTGCACCGCTTCTTCCTCTCGCTGAGCGCCGCCGAACAGGAAGCGTTCCTAGATGCCACGCTGCCCGCCGACTTCCGGCAGATCATGGACGCCTTCAACAAGATGGACCCGGAAAAGCGCCGTCAGTTCGTCGCGCATGCGGTCGATGACATGCAGAAGCACGCGCAGGACGGCCAGGCGGGCCCGCCGCCGGACGTGGACCCGAAAGTGCGCGACCGCTTCATCGACCAGGGTCTGCGTTCGTTCTACAAGGACGCCAGCCCCGACACGAAGCTTGACCTCGCGCCACTCATCGAGCAAATGCAGCGCAACCTCCAAATGGGCGCGCAGGGATGACTGTCCGGGCTTACCCTCTGGAGGGTTTTCACGCGGGTCGGCGTGGTTTCACGCTGATCGAGCTGCTCGTGGTGCTGGGGATTGTCGCCGTGCTCGCGGGGATCGGCGTGCCGGTGTACGCCCGGGTCACCCAAGGTGCGCGGGCCGCTGGCTGCGTGTCGAACCTGCGGCAGATCGGGGCCGGGCTGAACCTGTACCTCGGCGAACACAACTTGCAGATGCCCAGCCTGCAAGCCGGCCGCAAACACTTGGCTGATCCCGGTCCCGTGATCGACGACACGCTGAACACCTACGTCACCGACCCACGGGTGTTCGCGTGTCCCGCGGATTCGGCGGGGCTCGCCGCGGCCAGTGGGACGAGCTACTATTGGAACGTGCTGCTCAATGGCCAATCGGCCGCCGCCCTGCACATGCTCGCCCTGCCGACGACGGACAGTCAGATTCCCGTCCTCAGCGACAAAGGCTCATTCCATCCTTTCCTGACGAACAAGGTCAACCTGCTTTACGCCGACGGCCACGCGGACAAGGACTTCAAGTTCGTCACCGACAGCAGCAACTAGGCCCGACCCACGCTTGCACCACGACGAGATGACCCGGACCCCAATGATCCGCCTCGAAAAGCTGACGAAGGCGTTCGGCGGCCGGACGGCGCTCGAACCGCTGACGTTGGAGGTGCCCGCAGGCCAGGTGTTTGGATTGCTTGGCCACAACGGCGCGGGCAAGAGCACGACGTTTGGCCTGATTCTGGGTCAGTTGCGGCCGACCGGCGGCGAGGTGTTCGTGCGCGGTGTGTCCGTGCAGCACGAGCGTGGACGTGCCCTGCGGCAGGTCGGCGCGATCTTCGAAACTCCCGCGTTCTACGACTACCTGAGCGGGTGGCGCAACCTGTGCATGTTGACCGCACTATCCGGCCATGTGCCGAAGGCGGAGATCGAGGAGACGGTGCGCTACGTCGGCTTGGAGGAACGCATCCATTCGTTGGTGCGGGTTTACAGCCACGGGATGCGCCAGCGGCTGGCACTGGCCCAGGCGTTGCTCCCCCGCCCCGACCTGGTGCTGCTCGACGAGCCCGCCGAAGGGTTGGACCCGGCAGGCATCCGGGAGATGCGCGAATTGATCCTGCGGCTCAATCGCGAGCGTGGCATGACGGTGGTGCTTTCCTCGCACCTGCTCTCGGAGGTCGAGCAGACCTGCGACCGCATCGCCATCCTTAACCGGGGCCGGCTGGTGTTCCAGGGTCATTGGCACGAGTTGACCAGCAGCCAGCCCCGTTACCGGCTCGACGTGGACGACTGGGTGCGCGCCGCCGGGATCGTGGCGCAGGCAGGTGGCGAACTGGGCACCGACCAAGTAGCCACGCTGCCGGTCGGCTTGGACGTGGCGGATCTGGTCGCCGGACTGGTGGCGGCGGGGTTGCGGGTGCGGACCGTGGAACCTGTGCGCCAGAACCTGGAGGAAATTTATCTGCGTGCCGTGGCTTCGATGGACCAGGCGTCATCCGAAACGCTCGGCGCTGCTGGCACAACTGACGACTAAATCAGCCAATCAAAACCGTATTTCACGGGTATTTTCGGTGAATCTAACCACCTTTTATGGGCAGTTTATTGTTCCTCCAATTCTGGCACGAATTGACGAAGCTTTTCGCGCGGAAACGTACTCACCTCGGTTTCGCGGCTTTCCTGTTCGTGGAGGCAGGCGTGCTGTTTCTCCTGAACCGCCCCGGGCCGAAGAAGGCATTTCGCTATCTGATCGAACAAAACGGGTATGCCTTCGAGTCGTATTTCTCGGGCCTCACGCTCGGGCTGATGATGGTCGGTTGGACGGTCGTTTTGCTGGGTGGTCTCTATCTGGCGCTCGTCTCGGGCGACGTGGTCAGCAAGGAAGTCGAGGAAGGCACGATGCGCATGATGCTGTGCCGGCCCGTTTCCCGCACGCGAATCATTCTCTTAAAATATTGCGCCTGCGTTGTTTATACGATGGTACTGGCGATCTTCCTGGGGCTTTCGGCCCTGGCAACCGGCCTCCTTTACAAAGGCTGGGGCGGCCTGTTCGTCGTTGATCCGATTGCCCACATCTTCGCTCTGCACGAGCCAGTCCCCGGTTTCTGCCGTTACCTGTGTGCTTTGCCGATGCTGGGCTGCTGCCTTGTCACCATCGCCAGCCTGGGGTTCATGCTGTCCTGCTTTAACATGAAGCCTGCTGCGGCCACTATCGTGACCCTGACGGTGGTTTTCTTCGACTTCATCTTTCGTAACCTTCCTTATTTCGAGAGTCTTAAGCCATATTTCATCACGACCCACATTTCCACTTGGCTGCAGCTGTTCATCCATCACATCCCGTGGCGGGATATCGGGATGCATTTGGCGTACCTAGCTGCGTTAGACGCATCTTTCGTGATTATCGGCGTCGTCGCGTTCAGCCAGCGGGACTTTAAATCGTAGCTACTTGTGCCACAGCGAGTTGCTTCGGCTGGCATTCCGGGCACCAGCAGGTTGTCCGTCCGCCGATGGTGGCACGTTCCAGATCGGTCTTGCAACGGGGACACTGACCGCCTGCCTCCCATCGGTGCGTGAAAAGCCAGGTCTTTGGATAAGTCCAATCGTCACTGATGATGCGGATCGCTGTCCGGCTGACCCAGCGCACTTGCTGCCACAGCCGACGTGCCTCGGCCGGTCCCAGTGACCCCGCCGCTCTGGCCGGATACAGACGTGCCCGCCAGAGAATTTCGTCCGCCATCCAGTTGCCGATGCCGGGAAAATGCTCTTGCATCAGCAGGACCGCCTTGAGCGCGGTCCGGTGTCGGCGTTGGAGAAAATTTGTCATCCCGCTCAACGTAAACTCCTTGGACAGAACACTAGGTGCGAGCTTGCGCCACCACTCCGGCGGTTCTGTCCCCTGGTGCAGACGGACTCGCCCAAAGTGACGCTGATCCTCGAAAACGAGCGCGCGATTCTTTTGTAACAGGATCAGATGGTCATGCTTACGTGGTGCGTAATCCGGTTGGGCTTCCAGACGGAGTTCCCCGCTCATTCCTAGGTGCACACCGAGCCAGACGCCATTGGAGAAGCGAAAAAGCATCTGCTTCCCGCGAGCTTCGGAGCTGAGCAACCGGCTGCCTGCCAAATGATTGCGTAGTTCGTCAACGTTCGTCCCGCGGAAGACGCGGATCTCAGGGCGAGCCACGCGGACTTCCAAGATGACTTCATGGGTCCCTGGCTCCCACTGCTTACGGCTGTGTTCTACTTCGGCGAGTTCGGGCATGGGAGAAAATGGGTAAAGCCCCGCTTTAATGGCCAGCAAGAATATTAGAACGAAATGGTTGCACTTGCCAGCTGCGGAAGCTATTTTTGACGCCTATTTCCGATGCCAGGGTAGCTCAGCGGTAGAGCAGGGGACTCATAAGCCCTTGGTCGGGAGTTCGATTCTCCCCTCTGGCAAATCACTTCATTACGAGCAATTTATAGAGGAGAGCAGTCTTGAACTGGCTCTGTCACAATCCCTGGTCACAATAAACCGCTGAAAGCCGGGAATGTCGTGGAGTACTCCTAATATTGGAACCTCCCGGATTTTTTCGAGGGCGAGCCATATGGGTCACCGCGATTAGCTCTAACCTTGCCTTTCCAGTGCCCCTCGCTTTGTGTCAGCTTTGGTAGGACCGATAGGCATCAAGAAATTCGACTTTTACTCCTCCCTCTGGGCCTCCTGCGACGAACTGCGTGGGAGTTATAGATGCCAGCCAATACAAGGACTACGTTCTGTTCATGCTTTTCATCAAATACGTCTCCGACAAGTAAGGTGACTACGATGGCTTCGAAAAACCTGTGCCCTCAAACCAGCCATGGTGCAGAAACTCCTCCCCAGCAAGACGCCCCAGCACCCGCCGCTTGGCCTGCTGCTCGACCGCCGTCCACGGCGGCAGGTCGTTGGGCAACATGCGCCACGGGCAGCCCGCCCGCACGAACCAACGCAGGGAGCGTGCGTTGCGGTGCAGCCTCTTTCATCAAGGTCAGATACGGCACGACAAAATCCCACTCCTCGTCAGAAACATCGCTCGGATACGCTTCGCGGCTCATGGCCGCCAACCTACACTTCGCAACGCCCAAAGTTAACGACACGCTCTAGGCAAACTCACTTGAGAAACGCTCTAGAAACAGTCTCATAAATGGTGGTTGGCGTAAGCTGGCGGCATGGCCAACGCCGAGGAACTCACTGATGAGAAATGGTTGACGCTCGAAGCACTTTTGCCCGAACTGCCCCGGCGTAGCGACGGACGCGGACGACCGTGGCGCAGCCAACGGGAGGTGCTCAACGGCGTCTTGTGGATTTTGCGCTCTGGTGCTCGCTGGAAGGATTTGCCCGAACGCTTCCCGCCCTATCAGACCTGCCACCGGCGCTACCAGAGGTGGATGGATAACGAGGTGCTCGGCGACATCCTGGCCGTGTTCGCCGAGGACTTGCGTGAGCGCGGCCAAATCGACCTTTCTGAGTGTTACGTTGACGGCACGTTCATCGTGGCGAAAAAAGGGGGGCAGCCGTGGGCTCCACCAAACGGGGTAAAGGCACGAAGCTCATGGCTTTGGCAGACGCTGCTGGTCTTCCTCTCGCCGTCCACGCAACGAGTGCTCGCCCGGCTGAAGTCACCCTTGTCCAAGCAACTTTGGAGGCGCGTTTCACGGTTGCGCAACCCGAGCGGCTGATCGGCGACAAAGCCTACGACAGCGACCCGCTCGACCGGCAACTCGCCGCTCAAGCCATCGAGATGATCGCTCCGCACCGACGCGGGCGCGCCCGACCTAAAACTCAGGACGGCCGCGTGCTACGCCGTTACCGCCGACGCTGGAAGATCGAACGGCTTTTTGCCTGGCTGCAAAACTTCCGGCGCATCCTTACCCGCCACGAGCGAAAAGCACAAAACTACCTCGACTTCGTCCACCTTGGGTGCATCAAGATTTTACTGCGCCAGTATTTATGAGACTGCTTCTAAGCCTAATGCGTGTGTTGTACCGTCATATGCCAATTGCAAAGCTAGCCGGCAATGCGCCGACCTCCTTCATGGTTTTGGGGTACTGGCGGGGTTCGGCGCGGCGGTGGCCGAAGCCGGCGACGAGGCCCCTTTGGCGTTCACTGCCGTCACTTGGTAGGAGTAGGCGACACCCGCCGTGAATGTGGTGTTGGTATCGGTATAATTGAGCAGCGTCGTCGCGTTCACGAAGGCGTCGGGGAAGGAGAACGATCCGCTGGTCGTCTTCCGATAAATCGTATAACCCGTCGCGTTTGGCACGCTCTGCCAGGAAAGGTCCACGGATGTGACGGCTGACCGCGTGGCGACGAGACCCGCCGGCGCTGATGTGGGGGCGGGCGGCATCGGAGTGGCCGTCACGGCGGCCGAGGCACCGCTGGTCCCGGCGGGACTCACGGCCTTCACGTAGTAGCTGTACTGCGTGGCGTTGCTGGGCGTCGTGTCCGTGTAACTGTAGGCACCGCCGCGTCCTGTCAGCGCGTCCCGCAGCAGAACCGTGCGCAACGGGTAGGTGCCGCCCAGTCCGTCGGGATGCAGCGTGGTGCGATACAGGTCGCAGTAGGCCACGTCCGACCCCGCATTCCAGTTCATCGACACCGTGCCATCGCCGACCTCGTTGAGCACCGGCGTCACTGGCGCGGCCGGCACGCTGCCGGACAGGCTCGCCGACGGGGTCGCCCGCCCGCTCCGGGACGAAGCGGCGCTCGCCGCCGTCGTGTTGAGCGACTGCACTTCGTAATAGTAGTTCGTGTTGTTGAGGGCCGTGGTATCCGTGTAGGCTATGATGCCCGGCCCGCTTCCGCTGACCGTGCCAAGGATTCCGGGCACGAGGACCGTGTAGCCACTGTCCGGCGCGGTGGAGCGCAACAGGGCGTACCGGGTCGCGCTGGGCACGACCGGCCAGGTGATCAGATTGCGGTTGTTGCCCGGGTACTGGTTCACGACGGCCGGAGGCGGGGGCACGTAGTTCGCCAGTTCCAGCCGGAGATAATCGACCATCACCTCCCCGCCGTAGGCTTCCGCCTTGTTGAGGACCGTCACCGTGTTCGCCCCGGGATGGAGCAGGCTGGCCGGGAAGTTGATCCGCTCGTCGAAGAACGGCCCGTGGTCGCTGCTGTGCACGCCGCTGTCATCCTGGTACGGGCTGCCGGTGGAGGGAGGGGCGAAGCTGCTGGCGACGATGTCGTTCGGCTTGGCGGTGATCCCGGAGATGCTGGCCGGGTCGAGGGGGGTCCCGTTCACCTTGATCGTGATGTTCCTCGTGTAGTTTCTTCCAACCACGCCGTAGTCTCCGGCGAAGGCCATGTAGAGCGACGCCTGGTCGCCGGCACCCGGGGCGTTCGCCAGGTTAAAGTTGATCACGCCCGCGGCGTCCTGCCAAGTCGTGCCGTCGGGCATCGGCAGCGATGGCAGGATGTAGTTCCAATCGGTCGCCCACTGGCTCGTGCCTACGGTGTAGTTGACCGTCAGCGAAGGGTACTCGGAGCCGAAGTACATCTGCCCACCCCAGATCCCGGTCGGATAGCCGGGAGCGGAAGGTACCTGGCCCGCCCAGAAGTCCTCGCCGTGACGGTACTTGTCCGCCTTGCGGTCGGGATATCCCAACTCGAACACGGTTGGCCCGATCCGCTGCGCCGTCCACTGGAAGGTCGGCACCGTCGTCGTCTGGCCGGCGACGACGTTGACGTTGAAAGGCGTCGTCGGAACGTCCACCTCCAGCGGAGGATCGACGGGGCCGCCGCCCGGCTGGGCTGTCTGGTGTTGGGACATGAAGGTGCCCCCGATGCCGGGGCCGTACGCATAAAGCGTGTAATTCGAGCCGGCGATCACGTCGGGAAGGGTGAAGTTCCCGCCGGAGTCGGTCTGCGTCCAGAACTGATACGATTTGGACCACTTCTGGAAATCATAGGTTCCCGTGGTCGTCAGCGGCTGCATCTCCAGGCCGACCCAGGTTCCGGCGACCGTCGGATTGAAGTTGCCCAGCGGATCATCGATTTGGATCTTGCCGGTGACGGTGCCGCGTCCGGAAGCCGGCACGTAGTTCGGATTGACGAACCACGCATAGGGCCACACGCTCTTTTCCGCCGCGTCCTGCTTCGTGGCATCGCTGAAAAGCGCCTGTGCGGCCAGGGCCGGGTCGGTGATGGACGAGGAAACGCTGTTCAGATAAACGAAAAACGGCCCGGCGGTCTTCACCCATTTCTCACCCGCAGCCAGGCCGCCGTCGCCGCCCTGATTGAGTTCGCCGGTCATGATGGAATTACTCAACTCCGTGTTCGGCGCGGCGCCGACATCGCGCTTGAGGGGACCGCCGTCACCGTATTCGAGATTGGTCATCTGCCAGACGCCGATGTTGTATCCGCCCGGTCCGACGCTGCTCCAGCCAAACGCCTTTTCGTCGGCCCGGTCCTGGGCGGTGACGAATTTATCGTCGTAATGACCGGCGAAGACTCCGTAAAGGTCGATCACCATCTCATGCGTGGCAGTCGGCGGAGTGGGGTACGTCGGCGGCGCGGCAGGTTCGTCATCCCGCCGATAGGAATAACTGCGCGCGGGGTCGGCACTAACCCAATTGAAGGAATGGGGAACGTCGGAGTTGATGCCGAAGACACCGAAGCTGCCGGCGGCATCCGTGGAGCGATGGGTGTTGATGGCAGTGACGTAGAAGCCCGGCGATCCCCGCCGCATCGAGTAATGCGCCTCCATGACGCCGTTCGAGGGCGAATCGCT
>CAXTVY010000128.1:0-11470 GCA_964247665.1 uncultured Chthoniobacterales bacterium
CCGGGGAAGCTCAGGTAGTACACCCCGTTGGCCAAGCTGGTCTGACCGCTGAAGAACGCCGGACCGGCCGTGAGCGCGATGACCGTCCCGCCGCCATCGAGCCCGCCGAACGCCAGCGGGCTGTAGAAGCGGCCGTCGCCGCCCTTGAGCAGGCCGGCAAACGGGGCGGCACCCTCGTTGTTGAAGCCGTTGGCGTCGGTGGCGCTAAAGGCGTACACCGTTGTCAGGACACCGGCGGGAGTGACCGCAAACTCCGTGCCGTTGCCGTTGGGGCCGCCGCTGGCCGTGCTGCCGTAGAACCGGCCGTCGCCGCCATCGACCAGGGCCGCGGCCGGATGGGCTCCCGTGTTGTTGGTCCCGCTGCCGTCGGCCGGGAAGGTGTAGAGCACCGTGAAAGCGCCCGCGGGCGTGAGCTTGAAGATCGTCCCGGACCCGTTGGCGCCACCGTTCTGGATCGTGCCGTAGAAGTTGCCGTCGCTGCCTTGGACCAGGCTCGCGCCGGGATTGCTGCCATCGTTGGCGTCGCTGAGGTGGTGCAGGACCGTCAGGACGCCCCCGGGCGTGATCGAAAAGATCGAGCCATCGCCCTCGCTGCGGTTCTCGGGGGTGCCGTCGAAGGCGGCCGTGCCGTAAAAGTTGCCGTCGCTGCCCTGGACCAGCGCGGCTTGCGGCGCGGTGCCTTCCCCCGTGACGAAGCTGTGCAGCGTGGTCAGGGTGCCGCCGAGCGTGATCCGGTAAACCGTGCCGGTGTTGTTGACGCCGCCGCCGAAGGTCGTGCCGTAGAGGTTGCCGTCGCGGCCTTGGATCAGGCTGCCTTCCGGTCCGCGGCCGTCGGTGAGGTTGAAAGAGTGCAGCGTGGTCAGCACCCCGGCGGGCGTCAGTTGGTAAACCGTGCCGTCACCCCCGGTGCCGCCGTCGGAAGTGGTGCCGTAGAAATTGCCGTCGCTGGCTTGCAGCACCGCCGACTCGGGGTAGGTGCCCTGGTCCCCGAGGAAGCTGTACAGGGTGGTGTACGCCCCGGCGGGCGTCAGCCGGTAAACCGAGCCGAAGCCCGCGCTGCCGCCCTGCTCGGCCGTGCCGTAGAAGTTGCCGTCGCTGCCCTGGATCAAGGTGCCCAGGGGGGTGGCGTTGCCGGTGGTGGCGGCTCCGGCAGGGAAGCGGTAGACGACGCTCACGCTGGCCGTCTGCGCGTCCACGCCGGGCGCGGGCAGCAGCAACGTCGACGCGAGGAGAGGCAGGAAGCGGGTGGAGGAAAATTTCATAGGGCGGGCTTGAGGGTGAAACCCCCTCCCGGGAGCCGGGTTGCGCCGGAAAACACGCGCTGCCGCGTGCCGCCAGCCACGGCGCGCCTGGCATTTCGCCCGGGAAATTGCCGCGCTACCCTGCCCCGTTGCCGGCAGTCCGGGGGTGACCCCGAATTTTCGTGCGGTATTTGCTTGAACGCTGGCTGGGAGCAGCCCAAACCTTGGCCAGTGCTTGGAAGCGCCGCGTCCCGAAATCATCCGCCCGGAGCCCGGTGCACCCCGGGCGGCCCTGCCGACCCGGTCATCTCCTCGCCCGAAACGTGTTGAAAAGAAAGTCCGGCGGCGCTCCGCCGGCGTATCAATTGTGCCATGGACGAAACCACTTCCCTCGAACCGGTGCGCCCGCTCCGCATTTTCGTGGTGGAGGACGACCCCGAGATGCAGAAAGCCTACCGGCTTTATTTTGAAGCCCACGGCCACACGGTCAGCGCGGCTTTCAGCATGGGTTACGCGCTCGAAAGGCTGGCCCGGGCACCCTACGACGTGCTCATCGTCGATATCGGCCTGCCCGACGGGGACGGCTGGGAGTTGATGCGCACGGTCAAGCTCTTCCGGCCGCTCTTTGCCATCGCGATCACGGTGCGCAGCACCGACGAGGACCGGGTCAAGAGCCAGGCCGCCGGGTTCCGCCGCCACCTCGTCAAGCCCTGGCATCTCGCCGACCTGGACGCCGCCCTGCACGAAGCCGCGCGGGAGGCCGCCTCCGACCGGCCAGAATGACCGGCGGCCGGTCTCCGTCGGCGGTTCCGCCGCATTGACAAGGCTTTAGCATCCCTTCACTGTGGCGGATGTGAAAGCCGTTCCAGGGACGTTGCAGGAGGGGGGCGCGCCGTTTCGCTCCACTCACTGGAGCCTCGTCCTGCTCGCTGCCCAGAGCCAATCGCCCGCGGCCGCGCAGCAGGCCCTGACGCGCTTTTGCGGCGACTACTGGCCGCCGTTGTATGCCTTCCTGCGGCGGCGCGGCCATTCTTCCGCCGACGCGCAGGACCTCACGCAGGCGTTCTTCGCCACGTTGCTGGAAAGAAACACGCTCGCCCGCGCCAACCCGGAAAAGGGCCGCCTGCGCACGTTCCTGCTCGGCTCGCTCCAGCACTTCCTGGCCAACGAGTACGACCGCGCCCGGACCCTCAAGCGGGGCGGCGGCCAGCAGATCGTCTCGCTGGACGATCACCTCGTCGAGGCCGAGGCGGCGGTGAGCGCCGTCAGCCAGACCGATGCCGCCCTGGGCTTCGACCAGACCTGGGCGGCCACGCTGGCGCGCCGGGCCTGGGAACGCCTGCACGCCACGTTCGCCGAGGAGGGCAAAACGCCGCTGCTCCTGGCATTGAAGCCGCTCGTCGTCGGCGGCGGTACGGCCCCGCCCGACCAGACGGAACTCGCCGCGCGGCTGCACCTGCCGGTCTCTACCCTGCGCACCCATCTGCAACGCTTGCGCCGGCGCTACCGCGACGCCCTGCGCACCGAGGTCGCCAGCACCGTGAGCGACGAGGCGGAGATCGACGAGGAGTTGCACTACCTCTACCGGCTGCTGCTCGCCTGACCGGCCCCCGGCCTGCCGCCATGACCTCCGAGAATTTCCACGGCATCAACGGGCCGCCCGGCACGGCGGCGGGCCCCGAGGTTTGCGCGCGCTGCCACCAGCCGCTGACCCTGCGCGGGGGCGAGGGGGAATGCCTGCGCTGCCTGGTGGGTTTCGCCATGGAGTCCGGAGACGAGCCGCACCCTCCGCCGCTCCGGTACGGACACTTCGAGATCGACCTGGAGGCGGACGGTTTCCCGGCCGAACTCGGTGCCGGGGCGATGGCGGTCACCTACCGCGCGCGGGACACCGTGCTGCATTCCTGGGTGGCGTTGAAGGTGATCAACAAGAACGTGGCGGAGCATCCGGCGGCGCGCGCGCGTTTTCTGCGCGAGGCACGCGCGGCGGCCGGGCTGCACCACCCCAACGTGGCAGGGGTGACGCACTACGGCGAGCAGGACGGCGAGTGCTTCTACGTCATGGAACTGGTCGAGGGCGAAACCCTGGAAGCCCGCGTGCGGCGCGAGGGTCCGCTGCCCGTGGCCCTGGTGCTGGAGATCGCCGTGCAGGTCACGCGCGCGCTGGCGGCGGCGGAGGCGTGCGGCGTGGTGCACCGCGACCTCAAGCCGAGCAACATCATGCTCACCGAACGGCCGGGTGAGGGCGGCGGGCGCGATTCGCTGACGGTCAAGGTCATTGACTGGGGCCTGGCCAAGGCAGTCGGGGCCGCGCCTGTCAGCGACGCCGCGCGCACCCGCGGCGGCTTCGTGGGCACGCCCGCCTTTGCCAGCCCGGAACAGTTCGCCCGCGTGGCGGAAGGCCGCATCGACACGCGCGCGGACTTCTATTCGCTCGGGGTCACGCTCTGGTTCCTGCTCTGCGGCAGGACGCCTTTCACGGGCGACACGCTCGACGAAATCCACGCGCGGCAGACGCAGGAGCCGCTGCCCCTGGGGCAACTCTCCGCGGCCCGGGTGCCCGCCGGGGTCGTCGCGCTGCTCCGTTCGTTGCTCGCCGTTGACCCCGCCGCCCGTCCGCCGTCCGCGCGCGGCTTGCTCGACACCCTGCGCCGTTGCCAGGAGGCATTCCCGGCCGTGGCTCCGCCGCCCCCGCGCGGGAGGCGGCGGCGGTGGGCCGCCGTGCTGGGGCTGGCCGTGCTCGCGGGCCTCGGCGCGGTGGGGTGGTGGTGGCATTCCCGGCCGCCGCCCCTCTCGGCGGACCGGTCCATCGCCGTGCTGCCCTTCGAGAACGCCAGCCCCGACCAGGCCGACGCCTTCTTCACCGTGGGCGTGCAGGACGAGATCACCGCCGACCTGGCGCGGGTCGCCGCGTTGAAGGTCATCGGCTCCGACAGCACGCGCTCCTATGCGCCCGGGGTCCGCGACCTCCCGCGCATCGCGCGCGAACTCGGCGTCCGGCACCTGCTCGAAGGCAGCGTGCGGCGCGAGGGCGGGCAAGTGCACGTCGGCGTCCGGCTGGCCGATGTCCGCGATCCTACCCATCCCTGGGCCGAACAGTATGACCGTCGGCTCACGGATGTCTTCGTCGTGCAGGGTGAGGTCACGCGCGCCGTCGCGGCCCGGCTCGACGCGTCGCTCTCGCCCGGGGAAAAAGCCGCCATCGACGCGCCGCCGACGAACGATCTCGCCGCGTATGATCTCTACCTGCGCGCCCGCGAGGGCCCGCGCATCTTCAAGAGCACCGGCGACGTGCAGCGGCATTACCAGCGCATCCTCCCTTTGCTGGAGGCGGCGGTGGCGCGCGACCCGAATTTTGCCTTTGCCTACTGCGAGTTGGCCAAGACCTACGACGCGCTCTACTATCATGGATACGCGCGGACCGCGGCGGACGACCCGGCGGTGGACTACCGCAGCCTGGCCGAGGCGGCCCTCGCCAAGGCCCAGCGGCTGCGGCCGGGCACGGGCGAGGTTCACCTCACGCTGGCCAGTCATTTTCTGCATGTCACCCGCGACAACGAACAGGCGGAGATCGAGGTGAACCTCGCCCGCGCCGCCTTGCCCAACAGCGCGGATGTCGAGGAAATTGCCGGGGAAATCGCCCGCAGCCAGAATCATTGGGAGGAAGCTATCCGCTGCCTGGAGCGGGCGGTCGCCCTGGAGCCGCGCGAGAACGTCAACCGGTTCACGCTCGCCAACACCTACCGGCTCCTGCGGCGCTACGAAGCCTTTGACCGCCTGATGGGGGAGGTGATCGCTACCATGACCCCGCGCGACGCGGTGGCGTACCGTCTGTTCCGCACGTTGGGCAGCCTGGAACGGCGCGCTGATCTTGCCCCCTTGCGGGCCGGGCTGGCCAGCCTCACACCGGCGGACGAAGCGACCGGGGAAATCATCGACGAGTACAGTCTCTTCCTGGTGCTCGACGCGCACGACCCCGACGGGGTCTCCAGGTTGCTGGCGGCCACGGCGGCCACCAGTTTCGTCTTCAACGGGACGGCGTATCCGAAAGCCTGGTTCGAGGGGCTCGCGGCGAGGATGCGCCACGACCCTGCCGGTGCGAAGACGGCCTTTGCCAGCGCCCGCGCGGAAGTGGACCGGGAACTCCACGCCCGCAGCTTGAACGGCCGGATGTTGAGCCTGCTGGCGGTCATCGACGCGGGGCTCGGCGACCGGGAGAACGCCGTGCGCGAAGCGCAGCAGGCCTGTGAGGCATTGCCGGTCGAGAAAGCCTCGCTGGACGCGCCGATTGCCGCCGTCAACCTGGCGGTCGTTTACGCCTGGACCGACCAGCCCGACCTGGCCTGCGAGGTGCTGGAGCGATGGGTGGACCGCCCGGCCGGCACCAACCTGCCGGCGCAGCCCACTTACGGAGATCTGCGGTTGAACCCCGTCTGGGACCCGCTGCAGAGCAACGCGCGCTTTGCGGTGCTGACCGCCCGCCTCGCCCCGGCCCCCGCGCGTTGATGCCATGGTCCCGGGCGAGGTCCCGTGTCATTTTCCTGACACCCTGCATTTGATCCTCCTTTCGACACCCGAAGCCGCGGGGTGAGCCGCGTATTAAGATCGTGCGGGCGCGCCCGCTCCCCGTCCGTTTGACCCAAGCCATCCCTAGCAAGCACCCATGAGTATGAGTACGACCCCGACCACCCCGCTCACCCAACAACCCGCCTGGCAGGCGCTTTCCACCCACCGGCAGGCGGTCGCAGGGCTGACCCTGCGCAAGCTCTTCACCATAGACTCGACCCGCGGCGAACGCCTGAACGCCGAGGGCGCGGGCCTCTACCTCGACTACTCGAAGAACCGCGTCACCGACGAGACGATCCGGCTCCTGCTCCAATTGGCCCATGATTGCGGCCTGCCCGGGCGGATTGAGTCCATGTTCAGCGGCGAGAAGATCAACGTCACCGAAAAACGCGCCGTGCTGCACGTGGCCCTGCGCGCGCCCCGGGACGCCGAGATCTTGGTGGACGGCAAGAACGTCGTGCCGGAAGTCCACGCGGTGCTCGACAAGATGAGCACGTTCTGTGACCGCGTGCGCGGCGGCGACTGGAAGGGGCACACGGGCCAGCGCATCAGGAACGTCGTCAACGTGGGCATCGGCGGCTCGGACCTGGGGCCCGTGATGGCCTACGAGGCGCTGCGGCACTACAGCGAGCGCGACATGACCTTCCGCTTCGTCTCCAACGTGGACGGCATCGACTTCGTGGAAGCGACCCGCGACCTGGACCCGGCCGAGACACTTTTCATCATTTCCTCGAAGACGTTCACCACGCTGGAAACCATGACCAACGCGCAGAGCGCGCGCGACTGGCTCGTGGGCGGGTTGGGCGGCGACCAGACGGCCGTGGCCAAGCACTTCGTGGCGGTGTCCACGAACGCGGAAAAGGTGGGTGCCTTCGGCATCGACACGGCGAACATGTTCGGTTTCTGGGATTGGGTGGGCGGCCGGTATTCGATGGATTCGGCCATCGGGCTGTCCACCATGCTGGCCGTGGGACCGGAGGGGTTCCGCGCGATGCTCGATGGGTTTCACCAGATGGACGAGCATTTCCGCACGGCACCCCTCGGGCAGAACCTGCCGGTGCTCATGGGCGTGCTGAGCGTGTGGTACAACGACTTCTTCGACGCGCAGACCGTGGCCGTGCTGCCCTACGAGCAATACCTCAAACGCTTCCCCGCGTACCTCCAGCAGTTGACGATGGAGAGCAACGGCAAGCACGTCACGCTGGCGGGCAAGGAGGTCGATTACCAGACAGGCCCGATCTACTGGGGCGAGCCCGGCACGAACGGCCAGCATTCGTTCTACCAGTTGATCCACCAGGGCACGCGGCTGATCCCGTGCGACTTCATCGCGTTCAGCCACGCGCTGACGCCGCTGGGGCGGCACCACGACATCCTGATGGCCAACGTGCTGGCGCAGTCGGAGGCTCTGGCGTTCGGCAAGACCGCCGCGCAGGTCAAAGCCGAAGGCGCACCGGACGAACTGGTGCCGCACAAGGTGTTCGAGGGCAACCGGCCCTCGAATGTCCTCCTGGCCGACCGGCTCACGCCCGAGACGCTGGGCAAGCTGGTGGCGTTGTACGAGCACAGCGTCTTCACGCAGGGCGTGATCTGGGACATCGACTCGTTCGACCAGTGGGGCGTCGAACTGGGCAAGGCGCTGGCCCAGGCGATCATCCCGGAGCTGGAAGCCAAGGACGAGCCCCGCTTGGCCCACGACAGCTCCACGAATGCGCTGATTCGCCGGTATCGCCGGACGAAGTGAGGAATCTGGGCCCGCCGTCAGACCGTTGAAAGCAGCATGAAAGGCAACTTTTTGAATCGTCCTGGAACATTCCTCCTGGCTTCATCCTCTCGTCCCGTTTCCACGTTTTCATCTGCGGAGTCCCACGTTCCATGATCACTGTCCATCCTTCCGTCCGACCTTCCTTTTCCGACCGCCTGCGTCCGCTGGCGCTCGGCTTCCTGGCCGGGTTGTTGGGGGGCTTGCTCATGCTCACCTTCATGGCGTTTCTGCGGCTGTTTTTCTACGTCGCCACGCCGATGGAGATGATCTTCGACCGCGTGTTCCCGTTCATGACGGTGAAGTTTTTCATCGGGTCATTGGTCCGGTCCGGGAGCTACTCCGCGCTCAAGCTCAACGGTGTTTACGGCGCGTTGGCCGGGCAACTCGCCACGGGCGGCCTGGGTGGGGTCGTTTACGCCTGGTTCGTCGGCCGGCGCGCCCGGCCGGAAGACCGGTCGATGGCTCGTCCGCTGCTCGACCCGCGCGGCTGGTGGCTCATCGGGCCGGGCGTGTTGGCCGTCTGGGTGCTCTTTGTCGCGCTGCTCTGGCCGCAACTGCTGACCAACTATCACGGTCGGCCGCCTGCCTCGGCGGACGTGATCACGGCGCTGGGTATGCTGGCGTCCTTCGCCGTGTGCGGGGTGGGGATCATGTTCTTCCACGGCCTGCTGACCACGCCGCCGCGCGGGTCGGCCCCTGCGGCTGGCGCGGGGACGGCCGCGGGGCTGACCCGGCGGCGTTTCCTGGCGGCCGGGTTAGGTGCGTTGTCGGCCGCCGCCCTGGCCGGGATGCTGCGGCGCTTCTTCCACCTGGGCACCTTCGGCTACGACGGCACGCAGTACGGCGGCTCCGACGTGATCAAGATCACCCCGACGGACCGATTCTACCAGGTCACCAAGAACCTCGTGGACCCGGATGCCGCGCGCGACCTGTGGCGCTTCGACATCGTCGGCAACGTCGAAAGCCCGCGCGTCTGGACGTTCGCCGAGTTGACGGCCCTGCCCGCCGTGGAACAGGAAACGACCATGCAATGCATCTCCTACGGCGTTGGCAGCGGCCTCATTTCCAACGCCGTCTGGAAGGGCGTGCCCCTGCCCACCCTGCTGGCCACCGTCCGGCCCAGGGCAAACAGCGCCGCCGTGCTTTTCCACGCGGCCGACGGCTACTTCGAGACGTTCCCGCTCACCAAGGCCAACGAGATGACCACGCTCGTGGCCTGGGAGATGAACGGCGGGCCGCTGCCGCCCCACCACGGCTTCCCCGTGCGCCTGATCGTGCCGGGCATCTACGGGGAGCGCAACCCGAAGTGGGTGACCCGCCTGGAGTTCATCGCCCAGGGCGACCCGCGGCTGAAGATCAACCGCCACGGCATCGAGGGCGTCGGCTTCTACACCGAGCAGGGCTGGGGGCCGAACATCTTCGTGCCGACGACCAGCCGCATCGACGCGCCGCCCATCGGCGGCGGTGGCTTCGCCCAGCCCTTCAAGGTGGGCCAGCCGGTGGAGTTCCGCGGCATGGCCTTCGGGGGTGACAAGGGCATCAGCCGGGTGGAGGTCAGCACGGACGGCGGCCAGACGTACACACCCGCCGAGATTCACCAGCTCGGCACCCTGATCAGTTGGAGCCTGTGGCGCTACGAGTGGACGCCCAGCGTGCCCGCCGAGGAGGTGCGTGTGTTCGTCCGTGCGGTGAACGCGAAGGGCGAGCGGCAGATCGAGGAGTTCCGCGACCAGGTGCCCCACGGCGCGACCGGCCTGCATTGGGTCCGCGGCCGGGTAGAGAAAGCCTGAGTCTCGGGCCGCCGCCTGGTCTTTTGCCCCCGCGCAGGACCCTGGAGCCGCGACCCGTTGCGGCGAGTCCGTTAATCCTCCGGGGTGCTGGGCTTGGTGGGGTTCGCCGGACGATCCGTGATGACCAGCGTCGTGCCGGGCAGGATGAGCTTCTGCAAGTGCTGGCGGAACTCCGGCTGAACCGCCAGGCTTTTGGCGAGTTCCGGCAGGTCGGGCGCGGGTGAGCCGTCGCCGCTGCCCAACAGGTTCCACTGGTGCCCGCCGTCGGGCAGCGTTTCGGCCAGGGCCACGTACACGTGGTTGCCGTAGGGATGCCCCGCGTCCGCCCCGCCGAGGTCCGCGTGGCCGATCTCCACCCCTTTGCGGTAAACGTAGACGCGCTTGTCGGCGCTGGTGAAAACGATGGAAACCGGGCCGTTCGGCACCTCCTCGGGCTTCCAGACGACCTCGGGCTTGGCACCGGGGGCCGGCGAGGCGTCCGGAGCGGGCGGCGCGGAGGAAGCGCCGGCGAAGAGCAGATTCGGGTCCGGGGTCTTGGTGGCCTGGGAGTCGCCGTTGGCGATCAGCACGGTATCGCCTTCCTCGGTCAGCGAGTAGAGCTTCTTGGCGAAATCCTCGGGCACATGGACGCAGCCGTGCGATTCCGGGTGGCCGGGCGTGTTGCCCGCGTGGATGGCCAGGCCGCCCCAGGTCAGCCGTTCCATGAAGGGCATGGACGCCTCGTGGTACTTGTTGGAATGATGCGTGAGGTTCTTCTCCAGGATCATGTAGATGCCCTGGGGCGTCTCGCGGCCCTGGCTGCCCGAACTGATCGTCGAGCGGCCGATGAGCACGCCGTCGCGGTACACGGCGAGCTTCTGCGCCGCGAGGTCGATGGTGATGTCCACGGGACCCTGGGTCGAGGTTTCCGGTTCCCAGACGTATTCGCCCGGTTTCAGATCCTCCTTCTGGGCCTTCTCCTGGGTGCCTTTTTCGATGGCGGCCACCCGGCCCGCGGGAGCCAGGGCGAGGAACGACGCGGCGGCGACGGGGACGATCAACGATTTTATCATTTCAACGGGATGGGTGTTTCCAAAGTGCCTGCCGTCCCCGGCGACCGTCACGCCGACCGGACGCCCCCACACGTTGCCGTCCGGGTTGACGAAGCCCGTCACGAAATCCTCGTAGTCGCCCCGCGCCTTGCCGGTGTCCTTGTCGATGGGCACGCGTACGATCTTGTAGCCGGTGCGCTTGGCGCGGTTCCAACTGCCGTGAAACGCCGCGAAGGCATCGCCCCGGTATTCCGCCGGAAACTGGCTGCCGGTGTAGAACGTCAGGTTGAGCGACGCCGAGTGACTTTGCACCGGCACGTCGGGCACGAGCACTTTGGCCGCCAGCTCGGGGTGCTCGCCGGGTTTGCGCGGGTCCTGGCGGTTGCCCATGTAGAACCAGGGCCAGCCGTAGAAGCCGCCGGGCACGACGCGGGTGATGTAGTCCGGCACGAGGTCGTCACCCAGGCCATCCCGCTCGTTGGTGCTCACCCACACCTCCTCCGTGCCGGGGCGGATGGCGATGCCCACCGGGTTGCGGATGCCGTCGCCGAAGATCTTCTGTCCGGTGCCGTCGGGGTTCATCTCCCAGACCAGCGCGCGCTCGCGCTCGGCGGGGTTGTTGTGCTCATCGTCGTTGGAGCCACTGCCTACCGTGACATAGAGCTTCTTGCCGTCCGGCGAGAAGACGAGGGCGCGCGTGGTGTGCCCACCCCCGCCGATGATGCGGGCGGGGAGTTTTTCCGCCGGGCCGGTCGCCTTGAGGTCGCCGTTCTTGTAGGGAAAGCGCACGACGCCGTCCGTGTTGGCGGCGTAGAGGAACTGCGGGTCGGGGCCGGGCGGGTAGAAGGCGAGGCCGAAGGGTTTGTTGAGGCCAGCATCGACGGCGGCGAAGAGTTCCTTCACGTCCGGCGTGTGGGTGCCCTTGGTGTCGCGCAGGACCATGATCTTGTTGGCACCCGTTTCGCCCACGAAGATGTCGCCGTTGGGCGCGGTGAGCAGGTAACGGGGGTTTTGCAGGCCCCGGGCGTATTCCTCGATCTTGAAACCGGCGGGCACCTGGAGTTTGGCGTCGGCGGGAGG
>CAXTVY010000128.1:11480-11907 GCA_964247665.1 uncultured Chthoniobacterales bacterium
ACGAGCTTGGGCCCGTTGACCGAAGAGGACGTGGCGTAGGGCGGGGGCAGTTCGTCCAGGTTCACCCGGTGCTGGGTGCCGGGAGCGTCGTGGGTCCAGTCACCCGCCATCTTGGCGAGTTCGGCGGGGGGCTGGCCCTCGCGTTTGGCCACGTCTTCGTCCTGGGCGTGCAGGGACGGACAAAGGGCACTGACGAGGGCTGCCGTGAACAACCCGAGGCAGCGGACGGGGGCGATGGGGAGATGGGCGGAGTACATGGAATCGATCCTGTGCGCGGCTACCATCCACCGGGCGCGTCCGGAAGCAACTCCGGCTCCGGCTGATTCTGGTGATCCGACGGGATTTACTTGTCACGGCCAGGCGCCGGGTTTACGGGGCAGTGTTCGCCGGTCAACCCTTCCTTCCTCCCCATCCCCTCCCCCCCCGC
>CAXTVY010000128.1:11917-12174 GCA_964247665.1 uncultured Chthoniobacterales bacterium
TCCCTCCACCGAATCGCGGCCGTCGCTCTTGCCCTGGTTCTTTCCTCGGTCCCCCTGTGTGCCCACGCTGCCGGGGACGAACCCATCGCTGTTTCGGCAACCGACCAGATGAAGTTCGACACGACGGACATCCCGGGCAAGGTCGGCCAGAAACTTGCCATCAAGCTGACCAATGACGGCTCCATGCCCAAGGCAGTGATGGCGCACAACATCGTCATCCTCAAACCCGGCACGGACGTGGCGGCGTTCGTCGCGTC
>CAXTVY010000129.1:0-12146 GCA_964247665.1 uncultured Chthoniobacterales bacterium
CTGGCAACGGGCTTCCCCCAGGCGGTCCGCCAGGGGAAAGACGGCACCTGCATCGTGGGCGGAAACCGCGCACGGATGGATGGGCTACCGGCGGGGGAGATCAACGCCGCCGGGGAAGGCCACGACGGAAAATACGTCTTGCCGCTGCTCAACACAACCCACCAATCCGTGCTGGCCTTCCTGCATGACCGCGCTCTGCGGGAGCAGATCATGCAAACCTCCCTCACGCGCAACACGGACGGAAGCGGATTCGACACCCGGCCCACGGTCCTGCGCATCGCCCGGCTGCGCGCCGAACGCGCGGCGTTGCTCGGTTATGAAAATCATGCGGCGTACCAGTTGGAAGACCAGACCGCCGGGAATGTCGAGACGGTGAACACGCTCCTGGCTAGCCTCGCCCCCCGCGCCGCAACGAACGCCCGGCGGGAAGCCGCCGACATGCAAGCGATCATTGACCAGGAGGGCGGCGATTTCCAACTCGCCGCCTGCGACTGGAGCTTCTACTCCGAAAAGGTGCGGCAGGCACGCTATGACTTCGATGACTCGCGCCTGCGGCCGTACTTCGAGCTGGACCGGGTCCTGCGCGACGGCGTGTTTTATTCCGCGACCCGCTTCTACGGCATCACCTTCCAGGAACGGCATGACCTGCCGACGTACCACCCGGATGTCCGTGTTTTCGAGATCCACGACGCCAACGGCCAGCCGCTCGCCCTCTTTCTCGCCGACCTCTACGCCCGCCCTTCCAAACGCGGGGGCGCATGGATGAACGCCTATGTCAGCCAGTCGTCCCTCCTCGGCCGCCAGCCGGTCATCGGCAACCATCAAAATGTTCCAAAGCCTGCCGCCGGCGAGCCCACCTTGCTGACGCTGGATGAGGTGCGCACGATGTTCCACGAGTTCGGCCACGCTTTGCACGGGCTCTTCTCGCAGGTGCGTTATCCGCGGTTCAGTGGCACGAACGTCCCGCGCGATTTCGTCGAACTGCCTTCTCAGCTCAATGAAATGTGGATGCTGTGGCCAGAGATCTTGCGTCATTACGCCCGGCATCACGAAACCGGCGAGCCCATCCCCGAGGAACTCGTCGAGAAGCTCCTGGCAGCCGACCGGTTCAACCAGGGCTACAAGACGAGCGAATACCTCGCGTCCAGCGTGCTCGACCAAGCGTGGCACCAGTTGAATCCCAGCGAGATACCCACGGACGTGGCCAGGTATGAGGCCGAAGCACTGGCGCGGGCCGGGCTCGCCTTCCCCGCCGTGCCGCCACGCTACCGCAGCTCGTATTTCTCGCACTCGTTCTCCGGCGGGTATTCCGCCGGCTACTATTCCTACATCTGGAGCGAGGTGCTCGACGCACAGGGGGTGGACTGGATCAAGGCCCACGGGGGTCTGACGCGCGAAAACGGCGACCATTATCGACGGACGATTCTCGCGCGCGGCGGCAGCGCCGATTCGCTCGGCCTGTTCAGGGATTTTACCGGGCAGTCGCCCGAGATCACCCCTTTGCTCGTGCGCCGAGGCCTGGATAATGTTTAGTCAAGGGCCACGGGCTGAAACGACATGCGCTTGCGGAGATAGTACCAGAGAGTGCTCAATGAGTTCTTGATCGCCTTATGCGAAACGCTCTTCGACGGCGCGTTGTAGTGGATCGGAACCTCCGCGAACCGGTGGTGCCGCAAAAGATACCGGATTTCGGTCTGGTAAAAGTGCGCGCGGGAGAGCAGCGGATAATTGATGAGCTTGCCGATGATCGCGCGATGGAACCCCTGGAAGCCGCTGGTCATGTCGTACATCTTCGTGCCCAGGAGCGTGTTGCTCAGCAGCGTGCCCACCTTGGAGAGCGAACGCCGATTCAGCGGAGAATTGCCCATGGAGCCGCCGTTGGTGAAACGGCTGCCGAAGGCGCACTCGTTGCCCTCATTGAGCACGCGCAGGAACATCGGGATCGCGCGGGGATCATGGCTGAGCCCGGCGTCCATCTCGATGATGATTTCGTGTCCGGCTTCGTAGGCGGCGCGCATTCCGCGGATGTACGCGTCGACGACGTTGCGGTTTTCCGGTGCCCACACCGTCACGAACCGGGGATCTCGGGCGCTGAGTTGCTGGCAGAGTTCGAGCGTGTTGTCCTTGGAGGCATGATCAACGACGAAATAAGCTTTGCCGGTCCCGAGTTGATCGAACAAGCGCCGCACCACATCAACGAACGTATGGAAGCCCTCAGACTCGTTTGCCAGCGGTACAATCACCGCCCAATCGTTATAAAAAAGCATAGGTTGACTTCGCGCTGCGGTGCCACTTGTGGAAGAAGGGTTTTCTCTATGACAAAGCGCATGGTGTTGTATAGCAGTTTCTTTGCTCGGGAGCAGGCAATCCACCGGCGCGGGGGCAGCCACCGCGCCCGGCCGCTGCGGCTTTCCCGTCACGTAGGAAGACGCTTCAGTTTATCTCACTGGCATCCGGCGGGGCACCCGTAGCCGAACGTTTCACGCATGGTCCGACCTGCCGTGCACTCACGCCCGAGCACCGGATGTTTAAGACCACGCGATACTATTCAGCGGCTTTCGATGGCCCGTTGGCGTCCCCTGACAGCGGCGGCAACGCCGTCGGCTCCAGTCCCGCTCCCGCCCCCCTGCCGGTGAGGGTGCTGTTGGTGGACGACCATGAAGACACGAATCGTTCGCTCGTCTTGCTGCTCGGTCGCCGGGGCTACAAGGTGAAAGCGGCGACCTCGCTGCACGAAGCGACCGAATTAGCGGCGCATGAGGAATTCGACGTGCTCGTCAGTGACATGAGCCTGCCCGATGGCAACGGACTGGAACTACTCGGGCTGCTGCGCGACAAATTGCCCGTTTACGGTGGAATTGTTCTGAGCGGTTACAACGACGACGAGGACTTGGAACGCAGCCGCGCCGCGGGCTTCAAGGCCCATCTGTCCAAGCCGGTGGAGGTCAGTGAGCTCGATGAAACGATTCGCCGCATCATCCTCGCGGCCACCGGAGCCGCCTGACTTTAGGCAGGCAAACCGGCCAGCATGGCGTTGAACTCGTCCAGACCCGGAATGGCCGCTGCGACTTCCCGCAGAGAGGCAAGCGCGACCGGGATATGCGCGAGAAACTCGGGTCGTTCCCGCACCAGCCCCAGGTAGCCGTAGGCTCCGAGCGCCTGCATCAGGCGTTGCAAAGCACAGAGTCGGTAGATTTCGTCAAACTGTGCGCGAGTTGGCCCCAAGTCGTGGCGGCGGCCTAAGCCGAGATAAAAATCCAGCAGTTCGGCCCGTTCGGCAGGGGCGAAGCGGACGTAGGGATCGTAGAGCAGGGAAGCCAGATCGTAGTGCGCCAGCCCGGGACGCAGACCCTGGAAGTCGATCAGGTGCGCTTGCCCATCGTGGATCAGGATGTTCTGGGACTGGAAATCCCGGTGGACGAGCACGCGCGGCCAACCGGCCAGCCGCTGCGCGATGCTCTCCCAAACCGGGGCATCCGATACCCGCGCCACCCGGTCGGGGCTCTGGAGGTTGCCGAAGTAGCCGCCGATGCAGTGATCGAAAAAATACCGCTGCTCCCAGCGGTACAGGGCCGCGTTGAACTCGGTTTGCAGCGTGAAGGGAAAGCGGGACAGGCCTTCCCACCCCCGTTGGTGCAGCCGCCACACCTCTTCGAGCGCGGACTGGTAGTAGCCCCGCCGCACCGGCCAGTCGGCGTCGCGGTAGCTCCAGAGGTCGTGCTCGCCCAGGTCCTCCATCCAGATGAGCCCCTCGGCTTCGTCGTGGAAGTAAATTTTGGGCGTGCGGACCCCCATGGCGTCCAACACGCCGGCGATGCGGACATAATGCCGGTTTTCTTCCTTCTGCGCCGTGTACTTGACGAGGATCAGCGAACGCAGCCCGAGCCGCACGCGGTAGAACTTCCGGTCGGAGCCGCCCTTCTCGATGGGCGTGATACGGATGTCGCCGTCGATGGGAATCGCAAACCGGGCGCGGGTCTGGTCCAGGAGAAGGTCTTGGGAAGGCACGGAACGAAAAAACTCAGGTGGCGGCTGATTGCGGTGGCGGGAACGCTAACGGGGGCGGACAGCGGCGATTTTACCGCGCGTGAGAACCGGATCAGAAGTCCCGGTCGGCTGCCTCGCCGTCGGCTCGTTGCGAAGTGCGGACGATACACTGTCTCAAGACGCTGTTGGAAGCGATTTCCGAATGCGCCCAAAGAATGGAGTCCTCCAGTATGGTCCCCGGCTCCACCCGCGTCCCGGCTCCAATCGCATTGGCACCGAGCAGGCGCGCATCTGGGGCAACAGCCGCTGTCGGATGGACCCAATCTCGCCAGTCTGCGTCCGGCGCGCCGTAGCGTGGGAAACGCCCGCCGTCCGCCTGCAAATCGCGGTGTACGCGCAGATATTCATCGCGCGTGCCGAGGTCGCGCCATTGCCCCTCGTCGATGAGCACCCCGCCGATCTTGGCCCCTTGCCGGATCATGTCCAGGAAGAAAGGGATCACCGACACGACTTCCCCTGCTGGAATACGTCCGGGAAACGACGGTTCGACCAGGTAAACGCAGCTGAATGAGAATGCCTCCGGTGCCCCGGTGCCGAGCCGGTTGCGGATGTCGAGCAACCGTCCGCTCGCGCGGTCCCAGGCGATGTGCTTGGGGCCACCCTGCGAGCGCAGGACGAGCGTGACCTCGTTGCCGGACGCCCGGTGATGCTCCACGGCCGGTGCCAGCGGCAGGTCGGTCAGGATGTCTCCGTTGTAGATGATCAAGGGGCCGTCGCCGGGGGCCAACAGGTCCGCAATGTTGCGGATGCCCCCACCCGTTTCCAGGAGCACAGGCTCATGCCGGATATGCAGCGGGCGGCCCCGGTACGTCCCATCCGGGAAGGCTGACGCGTAAGCTCCGGCAAGATGATGCGTGTTGACGATGAACTCCTCCACCCCAGCGTCGGCGATGAGGTGATCGAAGGCGAAAGTAATCAGCGGTTTGAGCCCGACCGGGATCAACGGTTTGGGCAGCGTATCGGTCAGGGGCCGCAGGCGCGTGCCAAGACCGGCCGCGAGGACGAAAGCTTTCTTGATCATGGGGGAGTCGGCAAGCATCGCCGCCAACGAATCAAACACACCGGAAACATCGTCCCTTCCGGCCGCCATACAGTTATCTCGGCCTACCGGAGAAACCGCGCGAGGTTTTCGTCCTCCCACCGCCGCGCACGGCGGTAGTGCTGAAATTCTCGCTCGCGGCGGTAAAATTCCTCGGTGTGCACCTTCCGGCGGCCACCGGGCAGGATTTCGTCCGGCACGACCGAGTGCAGCATCTCGTGGTAAAGCACGTATTCCAAGAACCAAAGCGGCACGAACGAGGCGTCCAGCCGGGGGTGGATGCGGATGATGCGGTCTTCCTCCTGAATGGTACCGAACACGAAATACTCCTTCGGGGCCAGCCTGCGGCGGCGGCCCCAGGTGATTGAGTAGCCGCGCAACGGAGTCCGGCTGAAATACTGCTGGTTGATCTTGTTGAAAACCGCTTTGAGATCGAAGTACTGCCCCTCGTGGTTGAAAGGCAGTTGCCGTTGCAGAAGTGCCTTGGAATGAGAGATTTTACGCTTGGCTTTGCCCATGGATAAGGTTGCGGTCGCGGCGTGAAATGGTCCGGGAGCGACACATTATAAGCAGCCCGGCAGCCTGACAAGGACGGAACCGGAAACGGACGCGAAAACTTTCCCCCGACCCGGGCCAAAGATCCCTTGGATCGTCTGCCTGCCGCTCCTCATCCGGCCCCAATTCAGGACAGGGGCCGGTCCGTAAACGGCGTTGGCGGCGGCTGGGAGCGGCCGATGATGCGCTCGACGTATTTGGCGAGCACGTCGAATTCCAGGTTCACTAGGTCGCCCACCACAATGGACTGCAAATTCGTGTGGTCCCGGGTGTGCGGGATGATCCAGACGCTCAGGCGGTCTGGCAAGACGGTCGCCACGGTCAGGCTGATGCCGTTGATGGCAATGGAGCCTTTGAACACTACCAAGGCGGAGAACTCGTCCGGCAGGCCGACCTCCAGGCGGTAGTCGTCCCCTTTCTTCTCCATGGCCAGGACAGCCGTGGTGCAGTCGATGTGGCCGGAAACGAAGTGGCCGCCCAGCCGGCCGTTCGCCAGCAGCGCGCGTTCGAGGTTGACCAGGGCGCCCGGTTTCAGCTTCTGAAGGTTGGTGCGATCTAGGGTCTCTTGAAGCAGGTCAAAAGTGATCAGTTCTCCCCATTGGGTAGCGACGGTCAGGCAGCATCCGTTGATGGCCACGCTGTCGCCCTGCTGGAGGGAAGCCGCAATTTCCGGGGCGGAGATCTGGATTTGCAGGCCGCTCTCGCTGCTGCGCCGCAGCCAGGTAACGCGGCCGGTTTCTTCGATGAGACCGGTGAACATGGACCAATGTATCTCCGTTCAGAACAGCCGCCAGGGAGAGAAAAACAGCAGGGAAACCAGCAAAAACACCGGCACGAGGACCGGCAACGCGTATCGCAGGATGTACCGGAAGAATCCCGGCGGCGGCACGCCAGTCTGTTCCGCGATGGCCTTGACCATGAAATTCGGCCCGTTGCCGATGTAGGTCACAGCTCCAAAAAACACGGCTCCCAGGGAAATCGCGGCGAGCGTGCGGGGCTGTTCAGCGACGAAGCGGGCCAGACCATCCGGCGAAGCAAGGTTCTCTCCGTGGCTGCCCAACGCGGTAGCCAGCATGGCCAGATAGGTCGGCGCGTTGTCCAACACGCCCGAGAGCGCTCCCGTTGACCAGAAAAATTTCTGGTCCGAGCCGATGCCCAGACCTGCCGCGTGCGCCTCCAGGTAATCGAGCACCGGGATCATGGTCAGAAAAATGCCGATGAACAGCCAGCCGACTTCCTCCAGAGGACCAAACTGGAATTGGTTGGCTGTGTGCACCCGGCGGGCAGTCGTCACGTAGGAACCGGCTGCCGCCGCAATCAGCAAGCCCTCGCGCAGTCCCGTGGGACGGTCGATGAACACAGCGCCGAGCACCACCGCCAAGAAAAAGAGGTTGCCTCGGCCGTCGAACTGCCATGCTTTTTGCGTCTCTGCAGGGGGAATGGTGCCTGCGGCATGGCGCTGGAAGCTGCGGCGGTCCCGCCAGTAAAAAATGGCCAGCAGGCTACCCACCCCGACGAGCCATGCTTCCCAGCAATGCCGGATCACCCACCAGAACGGCACACCATTGAGGAAGCCCAGGAACAACGGCGGATCGCCCAGTGGGGTCAGGCAGCCGCCGACGTTGCTCACGATGAAGATGAAGAACACGACGTGGAACGGTTCGATCCGCGCCCGGTTGAGATGCAGGTAAGGGCGGATCAGGAGCATCGATGCACCCGTGGTGCCGAACACGTTCGCCAGCACCGCCCCAGCCAGCAACAGCAGACAGTTGACTCCGGGGCTCGACCGCTCCGGGATACGTAGGTGAATACCGCCTGCGATGACGTAGAGCGAGCCAATCAACGCCATGAAACCCACGTATTCATGCGCAACGTGCAGCAGCCGGGCGTAATCCCTCAGGCTGAAGAGGTAGTAAGCGGCGATCAACGCGCCTAGCACGACACTGACCTTGGCATAATGGTGCTCCCACCAGCGGCGGTCCACGAAGGGAGCCACGGCAATCGCGCCGAGTAGCAGCACGAACGGCAGGGCCAGCAAAGGAGTCGGCGAGGCGGGAACGGTAGCGCTGGCGAGATGCATGGTGCGGCAAAGGAAAGGACGGGTCCAGACTGAATGCACGCTGCCGCGGCGTCCAGCCCGGCCCGCACGAAAAAGGCTCGACTCCGCCAGCGAAAGCCGTTGGAAAAGGACAGGTTGCCGATGGCGGAGAATCCGTAATCGCGCTACATTATGCCATGGAAAAACTTGTGATTGTGGGCACCGGCTGCGCTGGCCTGACGGCCGCCGTGTACGCCGCTCGCGGCAACCTCAATCCGCTGGTGCTCGAAGGCCGCCAGCCTGGCGGACAGCTCTCGACCACGACCCTGGTCGAAAATTTTCCCGGCTTTCCCGATGGCATCGACGGCCCCGAACTCATCATGCGAATGAAAACGCAGGCCGAGGGCTTCGGCGCGCGGTTCCAGTATGCGGAGTTGACCTCCTTCGAGCAGAAGGACGGTTACCTCACCCTGCACCTCGACGACGACGACCGCGTCGATACTCGCACCCTGATCGTCGCCAGCGGGGCCGCTGCACGGTGGCTGAACTTGCCGGGCGAACGCCAACTTGTCGGCCACGGGTTGACTTCCTGCGCGACGTGCGACGGGGCGTTTTACCGCAACGTCCCCGTGGCCGTGGTGGGCGGCGGCGATTCGGCCGCCGAGGAAGCCATCTTTCTTACCCGCTTCGCCTCCCGGGTTTACCTGATCCACCGCCGGGCCACGCTCCGGGCATCGAAAATCATGTCCGACCGGGTGCTCGGACATCCCAAGATCGAGCCCGTCTGGAACACCGCCGTCGCCGAGTACCTGACCGATGCCCAAGGCGAGATGCGTGCCGTGCGGCTGCAAAATCTCGTTGATGGTACGGAGAGCGAGTTGCCCGTGAGCTGCGTGTTCGTCGCCATTGGTCACGAACCGAACACAAAACCCTTCGCGGGCAAGCTGCCGCTGGACCCGGACGGCTACCTGCTCAAAGCCCACGGCACCGCGACGGCCGTGCCGCGCGTGTTCGCGGCGGGCGATGTGTCCGACAAGGTTTACCGGCAGGCAATCTGGGCGGCCGGGGACGGCTGCGCCGCCGCGCTCGACGCGGAACGCTACCTCACCGAGCACGCCGAGGAGCCGGGCGCAGAACTGACCGTCGCTGGCCAGCAGGCGGAAGCAGCTCTCGCCGATGCCTCGGGAGGCCTGGTGGAAGCGATTTGAAAATCTGCGACCTGACCCAGTTTTATTCTCCGGTCAGCGGCGGGGTGAAGCGCTACCTCGCCGAGAAGACGGCTTATCTGCGTTCGCACACGGGCGACCAGCACGTACTGGTCGTGCCGGGCGAGGAGACGGGTTGCCGTGACGACGGGCCGACCCGCGTGTACACGATCAGTTCACCGCTGATTTCGCGCACTTCGCGTTACCGGGCGCTGCTCAACCTCCACGCGGTCGAGCGTATTCTGGAGACCGAAAAACCGGATATCATCGAGAGCGGCGACCCCTACCAGATCGCCTGGAAGGCGCTCGCCTCTGGCCAGGCGTTACGGATTCCCGTGGTGGCTTTCTACCACTCGCATTTCCCGGAAGCTTATTTTCGCAGCACGACCAAGTTCTTCGGCGAAACGGCCACGCACATGGTTATGGACATGGCGCGGCGCTACGTCCGGGCGTTGTACAGCCGCTTTGCGCGGACGCTGGTGCCCTGCGGCCCGTTGGGCGCGCTGCTGACCGACTGGGGCGTGGGCAACGTCTCGGTGGTCGATCTCGGCGTCGACCCAGGCATCTTTCACCCGGCCCGGGAACCCAGCGATTCTGCCCGGGAGGAACTCAAATTGCCACCGGGCACCCGGCTACTGCTCTACGTGGGGCGGTTATCGCCGGAAAAGAACACGCAAACGCTGTTTGCCAGCTTCCAGCGGCTCTGCCAGCAGCAACCGGGTCGGCATCACCTCCTAGTGGTGGGCGACGGGCAACAGCGGCGGCAGGTCAAGGCGCTGCAAAAGAAAACCGGCGCGGTGACATGGCTGCCCTATTGCAGCGACCCGCGCGAACTGGCGCGCCTTTACCGGGCCGCCGACCTGTTTGTACATCCCGGGGTGCAGGAAACCTTCGGGCTGGTCACGCTGGAGAGCCAGGCGTGCGGAACGCCCGTCGTCGGGATTCGTGGCAGCTACATGGATCGCATCGTCTTCAGCGACCTCGGACGCTGGGCCGCCGAAAACAGCCCGGAATCGCTGGCCGACGCCATCGAGCGCCTGAGCCACGAGGACCTGCGCGCCGTCGGACTACGCAGCAGCGGCATCGTGGCCGAACGGTACAACTGGCAACGCGTGTTCGACCGCTTGTTCGGCGTGTACCGCGAGGTGATCCACGATTTTGATCCCGAATAGCTCTCTGCTCCCGCTCCGCAAAGGGGCAGCCTGCTTTGTCGAATGGATTTCTCCTTGTCTACGTCCACGTTCTCCTTGCTCCTATGTCCCAACTTTCCGCCGAGCCCCTGGCTGCCCCCCCATTCCAGATCCGTAAGTACCGGCCATCCGACCGAAAAACTGTCCGCTGGCTGTGTTGTCAAACCGGCTTTCTGGGCCAGCCGATTGATCCGGTGTTCAGCGACCGCGAACTGTTCGCGGATTTCCTGACGAATTACTACACCGAACGGGAGCCCGAATCCGCCTTCTTGCTGGAGATCAACGGGGAGGTGCGGGGCTACCTGCTTGGTTGCCGCTTTCCGTTGCGCAACCAACTCCACAACTTCCTCCAGAATTTTCGGCAGGCGTTCACGGTACTGGCCCGCTATCCGCGCTACAACAGCGCGAGCCGACGGTTCATTCACTGGATGCTACTCAACGCTTGGCGGGAAGTGCCGGCCTCACCTCGGCGGACGGCGCACTTCCACCTCAACCTGCTGCCGGATGCTCGCGGCCTCCTCCAGACGCGCGCATTGGTGGCTGCTTACTTGCACTACCTCCATGAGCGCGGAGAGAAGAAGGTGTATGGCCAGATGGTCAGCTTCGCCAATCGACGGGGGGAAAAGATGTTCCAAAGGTATGGTTTCAAGGTGCTCAACCGCATGGAAATCACCAAGTACCGGAAGCTGCACCCAGAGCCGGTTTACCTGAGCACGGTGGTCAAGGATTTGGAGAATTTTTCCGAGTTCAGGAATGAATAGCTGCGGATTGTGGAAAAATCTTTCACCGGCAGATTTAAACTACTTGTTTATAACGGTTTACCTATGGTGAAAAACCGGTGAATAAGCTAGACAAACCGGCGAAATTATCTTAAGGTGTTTTCAATGAAAAACACCACGGCTCCGGCCCCTCTCCGTGACGACAAGCAAGTAACGATGGCGGTCGACCCCGCCGCTTCTGCCCTGACTGTTCAGCAAGTGCTCGGGCAGGTCGCGCTGATTCAGCAGATCATGGTTGCTGCGATGAAGGACGGGGAGCACTTCGGGCGCATCCCGGGCTGTGGGACCAAACCGACGCTGCTCAAGCCGGGGGCCGAGAAGCTTTGCCTGACGTTCCGGCTCGCTCCGACGTATGACGTGCAGGAAACCACGCTGGAGCGTGGCCACCGTGAGTACCGTGTCCAGTGCACGCTGTCCTCCATCATTACCCAGGCATTCATTGGCCAGGGGGTCGGGGTCTGCACGACGATGGAGAACAAGTACCGCTATCGCCAGAACGCGGCGGAGCCGACTGACAAGCCCGTGCCCCGCGCTTACTGGGACGTGCGGGCGGAGGATGCCGCGAAGGCGCAGGAACTCATTGGTGGCAAGGGTTTCTCGGTCAAGAAAGTGGAAGGCAAGGGTTGGATGATTGCCCGGGGCGGCGAGAAGGTGGAAAGCGATAATCCCGCCGACCACTACAACACCGTCCTCAAGATGGCCAAGAAGCGTGCCCTCGTGGATGCGGTGCTCACGGCGACGGCTGCGAGCGACATCTTCACGCAGGACTTGGAAGACATCACTGCCAACCTAGCGCTGGCGACCCCGCCGGTGATCGCGGAGGCACCTGTCGTGCAGCGCGACCGTCCGCTGGACCCCGTGATTGAAGTGCTGGCCGCGCCCGTTTCGCAACCTGTGGTGGCCGCGCAGTCCGTACCGGAGATTGAGGCTGGGGAGCCGGAACCCACCCCGGCCGATGCAATCGAAGACTTCCGTGAAACCCGCATCCATTTCGGCAAGAACCGCGGGCTGATGCTCTCGGAACTCAGCCCGCAACAGGTGCATTGGTACGAGAACGACTGGATGCCCAAGAAGGAAGTCAACGGCCCGACCAGCATAGAGGACCTCGCCTTGATCAACGCCTTGAAGGCTTACAGCGCCTGGCGCAGTGGCGGCCGGCCCACCGGTAGCCGCCTGACAGAGCCGAAGCCAGCCGCGCCTCGCGCCCGGCGGCAGGCCGTCGCGCACAACGACGCTTTTTAACCGGCGCGGCTTGCCGCGTCAAAGCCGGAATCGGAGACTGCCGGATCGGCC
>CAXTVY010000130.1:0-11830 GCA_964247665.1 uncultured Chthoniobacterales bacterium
AGCATAACCCGACCGGTACCGCATACCCGCGACCCGCCGACGCGACTGTTTGCGCGGGAGCATACCCCTCTTTTATGATTTCCCCCTGGGAGCACACGGATTGGCTGCACGGCATCCTGCTCGTCTTCGGCCTCATGCTGTTTTTCAGGCCGTTGTCGGCAAAGTACCGGGGTGCTTCCCGCCTGTTGCGCAACACGATGTTCCTCGCCGGTTTCCTGGCGGTTGTTTGCGGCGTGTCGTACCTGCTTGCGTGGCTGAGCAGCATTCACCTCTTCCTCAACCACAACGCGCGTGCCATCGTCACCGAAGTCCACCGCATCAGCCTCGGCGGCAGTTTCAGTTTGTTGATCCTGCTCCTGTCGTCGTCCGAGTTCTGGAGGATTGAACTTCCTCCTCGCGGGCCGGGCAATCCCTCTGGTGAAGCGAGCATGACTGCCACCGCCAGCCATTGATGTCCGCTGTCACCTTCGCCGATATCCAGTCTGCCCGCGTGCGCATCGCGGGGGCTGTGTACGTCTCACCCTGCCCGGAATCCATTCCGCTCTCGGAAGTGGCTGGGATGCGGCTGTTCTGCAAGCTGGAGAACCTCCAACGCACGGGCAGCTTCAAGGAACGCGGGGCGCGCAATGCGCTGTTGCTGCTCACGCCCGACCAGGCCGCGCGCGGCGTCATCGCGGCGTCGGCGGGCAACCACGCGCTGGGCCTGGCCTACCACGGCAAACTGCTGAACATTCCGGTGACGGTGGTCATGCCGCGGTTCGCTCCGCTGGTAAAATTCAACACTTGCCAGCGGCTCGGCGCGAACGTGATCCTGCATGGGTCCAGCTTCGCGGAAGCCAAGGCCCATGCCAGCCAGTGGGGCACGGAGCATGGCTACACCTACATCCACGGCTACGACGACCCGGCCATCATCGCCGGGCAGGGCACGATGGGCCTGGAAATCCTGGAACAAGTGCCGGACGTGGAGGCGGTGGTAATCCCCGTGGGCGGCGGCGGCCTGCTCGCCGGAGTGGCGCTGGCGATCAAAACATTGCGCCCGGAGGTGCAGATCATCGGCGTCGAGCCCGAGGGCGCGGCGAAGTTCGCGGCGGCGGTGTGCCACGGTGCGCCGGTGCAGATCACCTGTCACGCCACCCTGGCGGACGGCCTCGCCGTGCCCGACATCGGCGCGAACGCTTTCCCCATCGCCCGTGACCGGCTGGATAAGCTGGTGACCGTCAACGAGGACGAGATTGCCCTGGCCATCCTGCGCATCGTGGAACTGGAAAAAGCCATCGTCGAAGGCTCGGGCGCGACGGGCCTCGCGGCGGTGCTGGCAGGCAAGCTGCCCGAGCTGGCGGGCAAGCGTGTTGTGCTGCCCTTCTGCGGCGGCAACATCGACCCCGCGATCCTGAGCCGCGTCATCGAAAAGGGCCTCGTGGCTGATGGGCGCATCTGCCGTTTTTCGGCCGTCATCAGCGACCGGCCGGGCGGTCTGGCGGGCCTGACCAAGCTCATCGCTGACACGGGGGCCAGCATCAAGGAAATCGTCCACGAGCGGGCGTTCACCGGCGGCGATGTGTTCGCCGTGGGCGTGCTCTGCACCATCGAGACGCGCGACCGTTCGCACCTGGAAGAAATTTTCGCCCGTTTGGATGCCGAAGAGATTCCGCATACCGTCACGCGCTAGACGCTCCGGCAGGACCCATGCGGGCAACTGCTTTCAAGCTGCGACTTTACACGCCCAAAGACCGGGGTTGCTGCGAATCGGAAGTGACATGGCAGTGATCCATCAGCTTCAAGACCTCCCTAGCATTCCTATGAACGGCCAAGCAAACGAGTTTCAACAAAAGTTCAACGACATCCACGCTCAGACGGAGGAGTACGTCCGCAGCAATCCGACCCAGGCGGTGCTCTCCGCCGTGGGAGCCGGGTTCATCCTGCGCCTCCTGCCACTGAGTTCCATCCTGAGCGCGCTGGTGCGTCTCGCCCTTTTCGCGTTGCGTCCCGCTATTTTCATCTACGGCGCGGTTGCTCTCTACAAGCATTATCAATCGACCAGCGAACAAGACGGCGAACAGCACCAGCCCTGACGCGGCTTTCCATTGCATAACGCCAGTTTCCATTCAGGGAGCGTCTGCCAGGATGCTCCCTGTTTTATTGCTGTAGACGGAGCGTCTCGGCCGACGAGCCAAATTTCTGCTCCGGCGTCGCTCGACTCATAGATGGCCATGAGCATCTTCATCAGGCTGACGGGATGAACTACGCCCCGCAAGGCAAGCCGCAGCCAGTCGTCCAGGCGGGGGAATTCCTCTTTGCCGCGGCGCATCTCGATCACGGCCACATCTACGGCCAGACCACCGGCCTGTTGGAAGCAGGCGGTGAGTTACGCTGGGTTTACGATCCCGATCCCGCCAAGGTAATGGCGTTCCAACAACGATACCCGCAGGCCCGTGCTGCTCGCAGTCTGGACGAAATCCTCGATGACGAGGCCGTCCGGCTCGTGGCCGCCGCCGCCGTGCCGGACGTGCGCGGCCCCATCGGCTGCCGCGTGATGGAAAGTGGCAAGGATTACTTCTGCGACAAGGCACCCTTCACCACGCTGGACCAACTTGCCCAAGCGCGTGCCGTGGCCGCCCGCACGGGGCGCAAGTACATGGTCTACTTTAGCGAGCGGCTGCACGTGGAATGCGCCGTTTTCGCGGGTGAGCTGATCCGGCAAGGAGCCATCGGCCGCGTGCTGCAAGTGCTCGGACTCGGGCCGCACCGGCTCAACGCGGCGAGCCGGCCCGGCTGGTTCTTCGAGCACGCGCGCTACGGCGGCATCCTGTGTGACATCGGCAGCCATCAGGTCGAACAGTTCCTTTCCTACTCGGGGGCGGAGGATGCCACCGTCATGCATTCCGCCGTCGCCAACCACAACAACCCGGAGCATCCCGAACTGGAGGATTTCGGCGAGGCGGCGCTTGTCGCCGACAACGGGGCGACGAATTATTTCCGCGTGGACTGGTTCACGCCTGACGGCCTGCGAACCTGGGGCGACGGCCGGACCTTCATCCTGGGCACCGAGGGCTACATGGAACTGCGCAAGTACATCGATATCGCCGCGCCGGAGATGACCGGCGACCGCCTCCTGCTGGTCAACGGAAAAGGGGAGCGAACGTTCCAATTGGCCGGGCAGGTCGGCTTCCCGTTCTTCGGCGAGTTGATCCTTGATTGCCTGCACCGCACGGAACACGCCATGACCCAGAAACACGCGTTCAAGGCCGCCGAGCTTTGCCTGTTAGCCCAGGCGCAGGCCCGCGTGATCGGCCGCTGACGGCGTGCAAGCCGTCAAGTCTTGTCCATTGCGCGCAGCATTATAGACTGAACGCTTTCCTTGCTGCTACGCCGGAGACGTTCTCGGCCTCCCGTATTCCCTCCACCATCATCTCTAAGGCTCCCGGCGCACGGGATTGGTCAACCGACCGATACCTTCGATCTCGACCGTGACCTCGTCGCCCTCGCGCAGCCAGCGTGGCGGCTGGCGAGCCATGCCGACGCCGCTGGGCGTGCCGGTCATGATAACCGTGCCGGGCAGCAGCGTGTTGCTGCCGCTCAGGAACTCGATGAGCGCAGGCACGTCGAAGATCATGTCGGCTGTATTGGAGTCCTGCATGGTCTCGCCATTGATGATCGTGCGCAGGCGCAGAGCGTTAGGGTTGGGAATCTCATCCCGGGTGGTAAGGCAGGGGCCGAGTGGGCAGAAGGTGTCGAATGTTTTGCCCCGGCACCACTGGCTGCCGCCCTTTTGCTTCTGCCAATCGCGCGCCGTCACATCGTTGGCGCAGGTATAGCCCCAGACGCAGTCCAGCGCGTCGGCGCGGGAGACGTTTTTGCACGTTCTGCCGATGACCACTGCCAATTCGCACTCGTAGTCCACCTCGTCGCTGGCCAGGTGCGTCGGGATTTCGATGGCCCCGCCGGGATGCTGCACGGTATTCACACCCTTGGTGAAGAGCACCGGGTACTGCGGGAACTTCGCGCCGGTTTCCTCGGCATGTTGGCGGTAATTCAGGCCGATGCACAGGATGGAAGGCGGATCGACGGGGGCAAGTATCTTTTGCACGTCCGCCATTTCATCGGTTATGGTCAACGGCCCGAATGCCGCGCCCTCCGCGCGACGGCCATCGACGGCAAAGTGGATGGCTCCGGTAGAATCCTGATAACGGGTGATTTTCATGCGAGGGAAAGGTCGATCCTGCTCGCGGACCTCATTTGCTCGCCGGGGCGGGCGGCGGGTCTTTGGCGATCTCTACCTTTTCGCCTTCGATCAGATCGGTCGTCGGGTTGACCACCAACGCTTCATTGCCGTGCAGGCCGCTGACCACCTCCTGCGTCTTGCCGAAGTCCCGGCCGAGCTTTACCGGTTGATAGTTTATTCTTCCGTCCGGTGTCACAACCGCCACCCGTGGGCCCTCGCGCCGAATGTCCAACGCGTTGGCGGGAACGACCAGCGCCGGTTCGTCCTGCTGCACCTTGAAGCGGACTGACAGGTACATCCCAGGCACCAGTTCACCTTGTTCGCTCGGAAGTTGGATTTCCACCCGTTCGGTCCGGGCGACCGGATCGAGGGCATCCGCCATCCGCGTGACCTTGCCTTTAAACACCTTCTGTGGGTACTCGGTCGCGGTGACTTCCACTTCCTGCCCCGGATTGATGTTGGCGATGTAGGCCTGCGGCACGTTGATGTACACCCGCAGAATGTCGGCTTGAACCTCCGTGTAGATGCTCACCCCGCTGCCGCCACCGCTGGCGATGAGCGCCCCCTGGTCGAGGTTGCGCGTGGTGATGATACCGGTGAAAGGTGCCGTGATCTTCTCGAAGCCTTGCTGCGCAGTCAGATTGCGCACGTTTGCTTCTGCCGCCTTCACGTTGGCCACCGCCTGGTTGTAATTTGCCTCGCTGGTGTCGTACTCCTGCTTGGATACGACCTTCTGGTCCAAGAGCCGTTTCTCGCGTTCGTAAGTCACCTGGGCAATCCCTTGGGCGGCGCGGTTCTGCTCCAACTGCGCCCGCGCCTGCAAAAACTGCGCGTCAATGTCCGGCGCTTCGATCTCGGCCACCAGTTGCCCGGCCTCGACATGGTCGCCGATATCCACCAGCCGAGTCTTGAGATAACCATTGATCCGCGCGTAGAGCGTCGCGGTGCTCAGGGCCTCGGCGCTGCCCGGTAGGCTGAAGTCGAACACCGGCGGCGAGAGCGACGGTTTGATGGTCTGGACGGTGATCAATCCCTGCTGCACGGCTTGGGCAGTCTGTTCGCGCTCGTGCTCGTTGCGGGACAGATTATGCCAACCGAGCAATCCGAGCAGCCCCAGGAAAATACCCAATCCGACGACGATCAACACGAAGCGAAACAGTCCGCCCGACTTTTTGCCGTCCTGCTGCCCGCTGCCCGTCCGGCGGGCCGGGTCCCCGGCCGTCCGGGCGTCCCCGTTGCGTGAACTGGTTTGATTGGATTCCATGTCAGTCGCTTGAGGCGAATAAAGGCTCGCGGAACCGGGTCAGTGATTCTCCGGCGACGGGTTCCCGTCGTGGCCGTTCTGTTGCCCGTTGCCGGAGCCAGCCGTTGCGGGCTGCAGCCCGCGTCCGGCGTCCTTTTCTCCGTCGCCATTCTGGCCATCGCGGCCGTTCTTGCCGCCCCGCCCCGCCTTGGCCATCGCCATCTGGTACTCGGGTTCCTCTGGAGTGAAGAGCAGTTCGGCGTCCTCCTCCGGGATCACCTCGATTTCTTTGCGGCGCAGGATGCTGTACATCACCGGCACGAAGAACAGCGTTGTCACCGTTGCCAGGAGCAGCCCGCCGATGACTGCACGGCCCAGCGGGGCGTTCTGCTCGCCCCCCTCGCCCAGGCCCAGGCTCATCGGGATCATGCCCACGATCATCGCCAGCGCCGTCATCAAAACGGGGCGCAGCCGCGTGCCGCCCGCCGCCAACGCCGCGTCGTGCGCGCTGGAGCCCTCCTCCAGCCGCTGGTCATTGGCGAAGGTGATCAGCAGGATCGAGTTGGAAGTCGCCACGCCGATGCACATGATGGTGCCCATCAGGCTCGGCACGTTGAAGGTCGTGTGAGTGGCCAGGAGCATCCACAGGATACCCGAGAACGCGCCGGGCAGACCCATGATGATGATGAGCGGGTCCAGCCAGCTCTGAAAGTTGACGACCATCAGGAAATACACCAGCGCCACGGCGAAGACAATGCCGATAGCCAACTTGCCGAACGCCGTGTTCATGCTCTGCACCTGTCCACGCACCTCGATGGTCGTTGCTTTCGGCAGTTTGGAGGGCGGCAGCTTGAACGCGTCGTGCAAGCCCGGAATCTTTGTGACCCACTCTTTGAATGGCATCATCTCCTTGTACCACGGCAGCTTGGGGGCGTACTCCCGGACCACCTTCTGCACGTCATCGGACACACCACCGAGGTCACGGTCCTGCGCGTCGGCGTAAATGTCGAACGTCGGCTGGACGTTGTAGTGGTTGATCACCACCGGAGCGACAGTACGCTGGAACGTGGTCATGTTCGCCAGCAACTGCGGCTGCGTGGTTCCCGTGATGGAAATCGGGATGTTGTTCATCGCGTTGAGCGAGTCCACCTGATACTGCGGAGTCTGCACGGCGACGAGATAGTTGACGCCGTTGGCCGGGTTGACCCAATAATTGCGCGCGGTTTGGCCACTCGAAGAAAGGGCAATCAGCAGCGAATTTGCCACGTCACTGGCCGTGAACCCCATCTGGATCGCCTGCGAACGATCCATGTCCACGTTGAATTGCGGCGCGTCGATCAACTGGTGGACGTTGACATCCACCGCCCCGTTGATTCTAGCCACCTTACCGGCGATGTCGTGGGCGAGCCGGAAATTATCCGGGGCGCGGCCGGTTACCTGGATGTCGATGGGTGCGGGCAAACCAAAGTTGAGGATCTGGCTGACGATGTCCGCGGGCTGGAAGTAGAACGTGACGGACGGAAACTTTGCGGGCAACTCACGGCGCAGCCGTTTAATGTACTGCCACACGGGGGTCTTGTGCTCGGGATTGAGCGACACCTGAATCTCGCCGTCCGTCGAGCCAATGGTGGCACTGTCACTGTAGGCGAGGTTCACACCGCCAACCGGTAGTCCGATGTTGTCGATGACTAGCCGGAGATCATTCTTGGGCACGACCCGGCGGATGTATTCTTCCACTTGGCCGAAAGTGCGCTCCGCTTCCTCGATGCGGGTCCCGGCGACGGTGCGGACGTGCAGCCGAAACTGGCCCGCGTCCACCAACGGGAAGAAATCCCGACCGATAAACGGCACGACACACATCGACACACCAAAGAGCCCGGCAAAAAATAAAAGAACGAGCACGCGCCTTTCCAATGCCCACACCAGCATCCCCTCATAACCGGAGCGGAACCGTTCGAAGTGAACGTTGAACCGTTCGTGGATTTTCCACACCCAATCCTTGTGCGCGGGCTTCTCTGCTCCGGTCGGTTTGCTGTGGCCGTTCTTTCCGTTGGCACCTCCGCGCGGCTCCCAGCCTTCCGGCTGGCCAGAGTCTTCCATCTGGTAGTCGTGCCCGTTCTTTGCGCTGGCCTGCGTGGGCGGTTGCCCATCCCCTTCCTCCAGCGGCAGCCTGCCCTGGGCCTCATGCGGTTTGAGCGGCAGTTCGTCCTGTTTTTCGCCCTCTTTTTGCGGTCCGTGTTTGGGCTCGTTGGCCGCTTCCTCGCGGTAGAGCCCCACTTCCGGGTTCAGGAGAAAATGCACCATGACCGGCACGAGCGTGCGCGAGAGCAGGTAGCTGGTCATCATGGCGAAGACCACCGCCAGCGCCAGCGGCACGAAAAGGAACTTGGCCGGACCCGTCAGGAAGACCACCGACACGAACACGATACAGATGGACAGTGTTGCCACGAACGCCGGGACGGCAATCTGCTGCGCACCATCAAGCACCGCGCGGGTGAGCGATTTATTGTCAATCCCGAGATTGCGGTGCATATTTTCCAGCTCGACCGTCGCATCATCCACGAGGATGCCCACCGCGAGGCTCAATCCGCCCAGAGTCATCACGTTGAGGGTGTAACCCAAGGCGTCGAGGAGCATCAGCGACACGAGGATCGACAGCGGGATCGAAACCGCGATGATGAGAGTCGAACGCCAACTACCCAGGAAAATCAGGATCATCGTCGCCGTCAGGCACGCCGCGATGGCTGCCTCTTTGACGACGCCGTTGACCGCCGCCGACACGAACACCGACTGGTCCGCGAGTTGTTCCACGTCCAGACCGGCCGGAAAACCCGCGGAAATCTCCGCCAGCCGCGCTTTGATGCGCTTGACGATCTCCACTGTGCTCGCTCCCTGGCTCTTGAGCACGCTCAGCAGCGTACCGCGCACCCCATCCTTGCGAACAATGTTGGTCTGCACGGCGTAGCCGTCGTGGATCTGCGCCACGTCACGCATGTAAACGACTGTCCCGTTGACGACCTTGACCGGCAGGTCGTTGAACGCGGAAACCACGTTCGGGCTGCCATTGAGTTTAACCAGGTACTCGCGGTTGTCGATTTTGACGGTGCCTGCGGGGAGGATCAGATTTTGCGCGTTGAGCGCGTTCGTCACATCGTTGGGTGAAACGCCCTTGGCGTACATGGCGGCGGAATTGATGTCCACCATGATTTGTCGCGGCTTGCCGCCGTATGGCAGCGGTACGCTGGCTCCCTGCACCGTGGCCAACTGCTGACGCAGGAAGCTCAGGTCGTAATCGTAGAGTTCCTGTTCGGAAAGCGTCTTGCTCGACACCGCAAGTTGCAACACGGGCACGCTGCTCGCGCTGTAGCGGATGATCAGGGGCGGCGTGATGTTCGGCGGCAGGACGCGCAAAATCGTTTGCTGGATGGAGGTGATCTCGGCGACCGCCTCCTCAATCTTGACGTTTGGCTGGAAGTAAACCTTGATGACGCCCACGCCATTCATCGACTGGCTTTCCATGTGCTCCAGACCGTCCACGGTCGTCGTCATCGCGCGTTCGGCGATGGTGATGACACGCTTTTCCATGTCATCCGGCGAGATGCCCGTGTACGACCAGATCACGCTGACCACCGGAATGTCGATGTCGGGAAAGATGTCCGTGGACATCGTTTTGTAAGCCCCGATGCCTAGCAAAAAGATGAGCAGGGCCACCACCGTAAAGGTGTAGGGACGCCGCAGGGCTAATCTGACGATCCACATAGAAGAAGGGTACCGGGGCGGCGGGATGATTCCATCGCTATACCGGCTCCACGCTCAATTAAGCACCTAATACGATTCACCGAGAATTTCCGGACGCGGACCTTACAAAATACGTCAATGTTCAACTATTCAAAGCCGAGTTCACGCAGGAAAATTTGTTGGATCAGATCGTAGAAGTGGACCTTGAACAGGTCGAGATCACGGTCCGAAAACGGTGGGAACGGCCATTCTTCGTCCATGGCCGCCTCGCCAAAGCCGCGCCGCGCCGCGAGGACCAGCCGCGCCTGGTTGAGCACGCTCAGCCAGGCCTCGGCGTGCCGCATGGGAATCTTGAAGTGGAATGCCCCGGGTGCGAACGCCGCCGGATCGAATTGGATGATGTTCTTCTCCCGCCTTAGTTCCACCCCAGCCGCTTTGGGCAGAGCGGCGAGGTCCTCGACAACCATCTCGCGCGCGGATCGAAACAGGTCGCGGATTTCCGGCTGCACGAAGTTCTGCCAGTCCTCGTTGAACTCGTCGCCATCTTCGGCTGGCCCCAGTGGGTCGCTGTAGAGCCGGTCGCGCGCGGCCTCGTTGTCGCCCGGGTCGGAGTCGCCGGGCAGGTGCCGGAGCATCTCGACAAAAAAGGGCTCCATGTCCTCGAACACGAGCGTTGACTGCCCCTCTTCCTCGCGGTGTACTTTCATCCGGTTGGAACCTACGACGCACGCTCCAGCGTGGCGAGGAGTTGGTGGATGTGCAGTTGCTGGACGTAGAACTCGGCCTTCTCGCGCACGCCCGACCACACGATTGAGCGACCCCGGTGGTGAACCTCCTTCATGTGGCGCTCGGCCCGGTTCTTGTCGTAGCCGAACACCTTCTGGAAGATCATCGTCACGTAGTTCATCTTCGTGATAGGGTCATTGTGCACGACGACGCTCCACGGCATGTCCGTGGCGGCGGACGTTTCCTCCTTCTGCTCCACCCCCGGCTCGGCGACCGGGGCTTCAGGACCCGCCGAAAACGGCTTGTGAATGGTCGGCATGGTTCTCTCGGGAGGATAAAATCTTCTTCGCCATCTCGCGCAATCCGGCGATTTCTCCGCCGAACTCCGGCCGGCGTCCCCCGGCTGGCGGGTGGGCATCCAGCGTGGCGGTCCACTCCCAATACGCATAAGCGAGCGGCAGCAGCCGCAACGGAAGATGGAACAGCGCACTCTGTGCCCCGTAAATCACGGCGAAATGGACCGGGTGAGCCGAGTCGGCCGCCCATTGCTGGAGTTTACCCAGCCAGCGCTCACCGCGTGACGTGCTCAAGCGTTGCAACAACCGCGCTCCGGCTTGCGCGCTGCGGACCGCCGCCTGCGGTTCCAGTGCCGCGTGCACCAACAAACTGAGTTCCTGCAACTCCCGCGCGCGGCCTAGTCCGCCGTGCGCAAAGGCCGCGAGCAGCATGGGGCCCAAAACCGTCGTGCAAGGGCCGTCGCGCCAGACGCGCCACTGGTCCAGCCAGACATCCACCGCGCCCGCCGCTGGTGGTGCGAAAGTCAGCGGTCCGTCGAGCGCCACACCCGGGTCCGACATCCGCAGCACGCGGGCAAATTCCGGGTCCGGTGCCGAGGAGGTGGCAGGGAGGGTGCAGAGGGTCGGGACACTGGCCGGAGGCATCGGGCAGGAGACTACCACATCGCGGGAGCGGAATTCAACTCCCGGCCGCCAGCTGGCACGCCTTGACGGTGTTGCTCATCAACATGGCGATGGTCATGGGTCCCACGCCACCGGGTACGGGCGTGATAGCCGCTGTTTTCGGCGCGACGTTGGCATAGTCCACGTCACCGACGAGCCGGTAGCCGCGCTCCGTGGATGGGTCCTCAATCTGGTTGATGCCCACGTCGATGACCACCGCGCCCTCGCGCACGTCATCCGCCGTGACGAAGTGCGCCTTGCCAATGGCCGCCACGAGAATGTCCGCCGAAAGCAGGATCTCGCGCAGGTGGCGCGTGCGCGAATGGGCCACCGTGACCGTCGCATCCCCGCCGCGACCCTTGCCCATCATCAGCAGGGCGAACGGCTTGCCGACCAACATGCTGCGTCCAAGCATCACGACGTGCGCGCCCGCCGTTTCCACGCCCGCCTCGACGAGCAATCGCTGGCAGCCCAGCGGCGTGCAGGGCACGAAGCCGCCCGGGTCGCCGATGGCCAGCTTGCCGACGTTGACCGGGTGAAAGCCGTCCACGTCTTTGGCGGGGTCAATCACGCGGATGATCGCCGCCTCGTCGATGTGTCTGGGTGGCGGCGACTGGACCAGGATGCCGTGGATGGCCGGGTCGGCGTTGAGCCGCAGCACGACGTCCACGAGTTCCTGCTGGGTCGTGGTAGCAGGCAGTTCGAGCTTGAGCGAGTGCAGGCCGATCTTCTGGCACATGCGGTCCTTGGCGCGCACGTAGGACCGCGAGGCTGGGTTGTCGCCCACCAGCACGACCGCCAAGCCGGGCGTTTGCCCGCGCGCCTTGAGGGCGTCGATCTCCACGCGCAGTTCGCCGAGCACGGTATCCGCGACGGCGGTGCCGCTGATGATTTTGGAACCGTTGGACATAAGGGGGGAGAAAACTACCACTTTACTTCCAC
>CAXTVY010000130.1:11840-12134 GCA_964247665.1 uncultured Chthoniobacterales bacterium
CTCTCTTTTTTTGAAAAGCGGTTGTTGTAGAAAAGCTCGCCGTTCGTGCGGCCGTGTTCGTGGACCAGCTTGGTCACCTTCACGTCGTAGCAGCAGTATTCCGCGATTTCCAGGAGCCGGCCTTGCCGCCACCACTTGATGGCGTCGAGTCCCTCGGCCGTCTTGCCGACGCCGAGCGTGGCCTGGGCGAGGGCTTCGAGCTTGAGCTTGTGGCCGAGCGCCTGCTCGATGTCCACGAGCAGGTCGAGCGTCAGGAGTTGGCTGGGCAGGTCCAGCACCGTGTAGCCCATGAGC
>CAXTVY010000131.1:0-3849 GCA_964247665.1 uncultured Chthoniobacterales bacterium
GCAAAGACTGGCGGCAGTGCGCGCACTGCGCCAACTCGTTCTCCGACACAACTGGCACGCCTTGACGCTCGCTTTTTTCTCGCTCGTCATCGCTTTCGTGCTCTGGGGTTTGCTTTACCTCTTCGTCTACTGGTCTACCTTAGTCTTTTTGACGGTCTCCCGGAGCTTCAACCCGGATACGCTGCTGGAAGTCAATGACCCGGGATTGATCAGCGCGCGGTTCCCGTGGTGCTTCGTCGGGGCGGCTGTGCTTGTCTTGCTCGCCGCTCGGTTGATCCGTGGCAGGTTGCGAGTGGAAAGCCTGCGCGAGGGGCGTCACTACTTTCTCTGGGTGGTCGCGGAACTCGCCATGGCCATTCCCAACGTGACCTTTTCCGTGTGGGGAAATCTTTCCGCTTTGGTACGGCTCCGGCGCGCGGATGCGGCGGATGCGTGGCAATTGCTCGAACGGGTCAATCAGGAAGGCGGTCGCTTGAGTGTAGCGAGCCTTCGCCTGGAAATTGAAGACGAACACCAGCTCCGGCACGTTGTATTCGCGTTGCAACTCACCGGTCTGGTCGACATGCGCGAGAGAAAGGACGGCTGGTTCCTCTGCTTGCAAAACCGGGACGCGTTTGCCTTGCTGAGCCGTGCCGGCGCGGTGGGTTGAGCTTACCGCTATTTTGCCGCGAGAGCCTTTTGAATGATGTCAATGGCTTCCGATCCCCTCGCATTCAAGGTCAGGAGATTGCCCCGGCGATCTAGAACCCAGACGGTAGGCAAGGAATTGATTCCCAAGGATCGAACCATTTCCCCCTGCCAGCCCCGGCCGTCGCACTGGACCAGCCAGTGCAGGTCCGCCGCTTGGCAAGCTTGGCCAAGTGCCTTGAAATCCGTATCGAGGCTGATCGTCAGGTAATCGACTGGCTGTCCTGAGAGCGTGGCGGCAGCCTGTTGAAGCAGCCCCAACTCGCGCAAAGCAGGCAATGACCACGAAGCCCAGAAGAAGACAACGACCACGTGTCCATGCAAAGAGGACAGTTGCAGCGGTTTTCCTCCATGCCAAGGGGTGAGCTGGAGGTCGAGCGGATTGCCGAGTTGCGCGAGCCGCTTCCGGTCGTCGTTGATCCTCTTGAGAAGGGCCTCGTCCGTCGTCCGTGACGCGGCTTCATCGAGCAAGGCTTTCTTCTGGGTGGGTCGAGCGTCATACAACGTGGCGATCTCGGTCAACAGACCAGGCGTGCGGCGGTCTGCTGGATAGCTCATGTCGAACGCGCGGATCGTGGCTGTCAAGGTGTCACGCGCAGCGTCGTCCTGTCGGCCGACCGCGTCATCCATGTCTTGAGACACACGCGCAAAGCCCGCGTCAGCTTTGATTGGCATGGCAACGGAAGGGTCGTCTTCAATCCCCGCCAGAATTTTTTTGGCTTCCAACCGCGGTCCCGGCTGCTTCAACAGACGGGCTTCAGCCGCCAAGACTCCAGACAAACGGATGGACGCACTGTAGGCACGCGGATCATTGGGATAGGCACGCAGGAACGCACGCAAATTGACTTCCTGCTTGTCCAAATGTGTCTTGATCGCCTTAGCAGCTTCTTCCTGATTGGTGAAGTGGGTGCCTGGACCGCCCGCCTGCTCAAGAATCGTTTGCCAGAGCCGATCCGGCTCGGGGCTCGGGGCCGCCTGTGCGATGTTCAGCACCAAGCAAACGCCGAAAAAGAAGACAGCTGTGCGGACGATACCGCGACGAGAGCACCAGAAGCAGAAAACCAGCAGAGGTTTCAAACCCAAAATGATGGTCGCTTCTGTCAAGTTCCGCTACCGCTGAAACGCTCTCAATATTGCTCTGAATAAGCAGATGCAGATCAACCGCTGACAGAATCAGCCAACGTGCGTATGTTCATCCTTCTGCTGTAGAGCACGGAGTTGCGCTTGCAGTTGCTCCACCTGCTGCTGCAAAACCTGCGGGTCAACAGCAGTCACCGCATGAGGTTCAGCTGCTTGATTGTAAGGGAGCGCCTGGGCTGGCGGGACAGCGGAAGGAGTATTGATTCCGTACACCTGCTTATTGCCCGCTTCTTTCGCTTGAACATCCTGCTGACCCGTGCGGATTTCATGCTCGAAATCCTCGCGCGCTTTTTTAAATTCGTTGAGGCTCTGCCCGAGGCCACGGGCGAGTTCGGGAAGTTTCTTGGCCCCAAACAACAAAAGCACGATGAGAAAAATCACAATCATGTCCGGACCAAAGAAATTACCGAAGGTGGCCAGAAAGATTGTCATGTGGGTAAGGTAGTCCCAGATCGGAGCGGTTGCAAAATAAAGATCAAGTCGAAAAAGGTTCGCGGCTCTGCGGCAACTTCCTGTTTTGCACAACGGCTAGCGAGCAGTGGGAGCGCCAACCTTGGCTGGTTCAGGCAACCCCCACTCTTGCCAGTGTTTAGCGTATTCTCCCGCCGGAAGTAAAACGTAGGCCGGATGATCTTCTGCCCGGAGCCACCGGATCAGCCCAACAAGGTCTGGCTCCGCCATGGTGGTACAACCACTCGTCGGACGATCCTCACCCCGTCGGATGTGAAAAAAGATGGCGCTGCCCGCGCCAGCCACAGGTGGGTCGGAATTGTGACGAATCTCGACGAGCCAGCGATAAGCGAAGTCGCCCTGACGCATCTTCGCTTTGGCAAACCAAGCAGGCGGATGCTCCGGGGGCGGGGTCGTCAGAAAACGATTGTAGTTTGGCTGGTCCGGGTCATCGACCCAGGCGTCGGCCGTTGAAACCTGGTGGTAGGGATAATCGGAGCCTTTAGGCAGGCTGGCATCGTACGTGTAAATTTTGCCTATCTTGAAGATGCCGGCCGGAGCACGGCCGTCACGCTCCTGTTTGTGCAAGCCGGGTTGCTCGGTCCCGACAAGGCCACGGCCCCAAGCCAAACCATTTTTTCCGAAAAGGACCGCAATCGGGGCGGAAACAGCGTGCCAGTTTCCCTGGCTGTCGCGCTCGAACGTCTGGATGTGGCCATGCATGGAGTTCCAATCCGGAGCGGTGCCAACGATGAGCTGGCGCACGGTGCTATCGAGTGCCTGCGCCTGAACGCCTTGAGCTCGGCCGAAGGCACAGGCGATTGCAAGGATCAAGATGAAGGATTTGAGATTCATCGGAAATCGAAGGTCAGGCGGCAATGATGATTCGCTGGATGCCATGCCTGCGTTGTGCGTGTTCGTGGTCGCCGAGCACGGCAGTCAGCGCCAGGTCGTCCGGGAACGCCGGAAGCGTCACCCATGATCGGCAACCCCCGTAAGACGGCCGGTTGGGAAAGCTCCAAGGCCGTTCGCAACGATAAACCCGCCCGAAGGCACATTGCAGACCACGCTCCCCGGTATATTCAAAGCGTTCGCGGACCGCTTCCTCGCGCCAGATGTGAAAGGGATCCAACCGCGTGACTTGACTCCAGTTATCCAGCCAATGTGCAAATTCGAGCACAAAAAGATAGCGTATTTCCACGGCGTCCGCGGAGGTGGCCGCAGGTACGTCGGAGCGGATGGACTCGCCGGGCCGAACCTTGTCGAACTGTTGGTGATAGCCCGTGGGGAACAGAAAAAAGCGCTCGTGCTTGAAGCGAAACCCGTCGCGTCCTTCGGCGATGCCGCCCTTGCGCAAGATCAAACTTTGCCTGCCGCTGCCCAGGGCCGCGCAAATGACGGCCCAATCCTTGAAACCCATCCGCGCCTCCGCTTCCGAGGCAAGAGAGTCGGTCGAGGGACGGGGAAGCACAGGTGCGAAGCTCATGGCGACACAGCAATAACCCAACGGCGCGTCGATGGCAAAATCCCCCGGCAAGTGATGTCATCCTGTTGGTAGCCGGAGCTCAGCAT
>CAXTVY010000131.1:3859-9360 GCA_964247665.1 uncultured Chthoniobacterales bacterium
AAAACCAGGCGGGACTCTTGTGCCGTATCATACAGACCTGCACTCCCCCTTCTTTTTTAGTGCTGACGGGGTATCCAGCCCCGAGGCCCCCATCGCGGCGGCCCGGAAAAAAGGGTTGCACGGTTTTGCGATGACCGACCACAACACGTGTGAGGCCGTTGACTACATGATCGAGAAGGGGTTGATGCGCGCGGACGGAGTCCCGGTGGATGGCTTCCTGATCATTCCCGGGGTGGAGGTCACCACAGACGAAGGCCATCTGCTATGCCTCGGCGCTACTCTGCCCAACCTCAAGGGCCATCCCGCCGCCGAGGTCTGCGAGCGCATCCACGAGGCGGGGGGCCTGGCTATCCCGCCGCACCCGTATGACATTTTTCGCGCCGGGATTCGTCGCAAGGTGCTCGACACGCTCAAGATCGACGCCATCGAGGTTTTCAACGCGGCTACGACGCTCCACCGCTACAACAAAAAGGCTTACAAGTATGCACAGGAGCGCAACCTGCCAATGACCAGTTCCAGCGACGCGCACCACGAGGATGCCATCGGCGCGGCCTACACCATCATGGATACGGCGGACTTCACCGTGCGTGGGGTGCTGGAACAGATCAAGCGTCCGAACGAACTGAACCAGACATACCTGCGTCCGAAAGACAAAATCCGGAAGACCTGGAACAACTGGCTGCGTTTGAGAAGAAAGCGACCAAAGCCTACCTAAAGTAAAGTGCCGTGACCTAGCCAGGCGGCAGGCGAACGGCGCGAAGTTTATCCAACTTCAAGACTCCGCCTGCGCTGAATCCGGGGTGTGCTTTGGAGTCAGAAACCTTTTTCCCGCACCACTGGACGCTGCCGCCTTCCACGAGCCGGCGGGCCTCCCCCCGTGACTTCGTCAACGAATAACCGAGGGAGTAAGCGCTGACAACCGCCGAGACGATGTCCGCATCCGTCGCAGGCAGTTGGATCAGCGGGAGATCCGCGGCGTCGGCCTCGCGTTTGCTGAAACGGTGTTCAAAGTTCTGGCGGGCAACAGCGGCTTCTTCTTCCGAGTGGTAACGCGCTACCAGCCGGGCCGCCAAGCTCTTTTTGGCTTCCATGGGATGCTCGGCCGCGGGAAATTCTTCCCCGAGGAGCAGCGGGTAATATCTCTGCATCAACTCGTCGGAAATGCTCATCGTCTTGCCGAACATGTCGGCGGGTGCTTCGGTCACCCCGATGTAGTTGCCCAAGCTCTTGCTCATCTTCTGGACACCGTCGATTCCTTCTAGGATGGGCAGTGACATGGCTACCTGCGGCGGCTGCCCCTCCTCTTTTTGCAGGTCGCGTCCAACCAGGAGATTAAAGAGTTGGTCGGTCCCACCAAGCTCCACATCCGCCTGGATCATCACCGAATCCCACCCCTGGAGCAGCGGATACTGCAACTCGTGCAGACTAATGGGTGTTCCGCTCTGGAAGCGCGTCTTGAAGTCTTCACGCTGCATCATCTGCTGAAGCGTCACGCGGCTGTTGAGCCGGATCACCTGCTCATAATGCATCAGTTCGAACCATTCACCGTTGAACACGATTTGCGTGCGGGCGGGATCGAGCACCTTGAATGCTTGGCGCTGGTAGCTCACGGCGTTCGCCATAACCGCCTCGTGGGTGAGCTGCGGGCGAGTCACCGAACGGCCGCTCGGGTCACCGATCATCGCGGTGAAATCGCCGATGATGACGATTCCTTGATGCCCGAGGTCCTGAAACTGCCGGAGTTTTCGCAGGATGACGGTGTGTCCGAGGTGAATGTCCGGTGCCGTGGGATCGAACCCCAGTTTGACGCGCAACGGACGGCCGAGCCTGAGCTTATCGAGCAGTTCCGCCTCGCTGATGATCTGCGCCGTGCCACGCCGGAGCTGCGCCAACGCTTCTTCCGGTTTCAAGGAGGGCATCAGTTACTTGTTCTTGTTCAAGATTTCCCGGACCTGATCAATGCTCAAATCCTTCTGGCGGCGGAGTTCGTCGATCTCATCCTGGCGTCGGCCATGGCTGATAAACGGCTTGTCCGATGGTTGGTACATCTGTGATGGGGCGGTTTTGCCCGCCGCACGATCCTCGTGGACCGCCATCGTCTTGGTGTCGAACGTGCGGTCGGACTGCGCCGCCCCGCGGTCAGTCAAACCAGACTTCCTCGTCGAAAAAACCCCGGTCTTGAACGGGCTGCTGTTGAAGCTGTGCGTGCTGAATGATCCATCGCCCTTGGTCGTGGCCGCCCGGCTGAATCCGAACGTCTTCACGGAGGCAGCCTTGTCCAAGCCGCTGGCCCCCGGGGTAAAGGTTTTCTCAAAGCCAGTGGCATGGAGGTCCATGTTGGGACGCTCGATCCGGTCCCGCAAGCTGCGCTCCTGTTCCTGAGCGGAGGCGGTCGTCTGCGCCAGCAACCCACAGGTGGCCAGCGCGAGACACCAAGAGCAGAACGGTACCAGGCGGGGGAAGCACATGCGACACACCTTCGCAAAAGCCACGTCAAGCTGTAAAGCGCTTTATCGCGGGGTGAAATTGATCGGGTTCAATGCCCAAGCAGATCGGCGACAAGGCTCTTCTCTTCCTTGAGTTCGCCCACCGTGGCATCTATTCGGGATTGGCTGAACTCATTGATCGGCACGTCCGGCACGATCTGCCACGATTTTCCGTCGTCCGTGCGGATCGGGAATGAGCAAATGAGCCCTTTTTCGATGCCGTACGCATGTCCGGGTGCGCAGACTGCCACGCTCGTCCAGTCACCCGCTGGAGTCGGGAACACCAGTGAATGCACGGTGTCCACCACCGCGTTCGCGGCGGAAGCAGCCGATGATTGGCCCCGCGCCTTGATGATCGCCGCACCGCGCTGCTGCACAGTCGGGATGAAAGTTCCTTCCAACCAAGCCTGGTCCTCGATCACGTCCGTGGCCGGTTTGCCGCCGATTTTTGCGTTGAAGAAGTCGGGGTACTGGGTCGCCGAGTGGTTGCCCCAGATGGCGAGGTTGGTCACAGCGGTGACCGGCACGCCAGCCTTGCGGGCGAGTTGGGCCTTCGCACGGTTTTCATCCAGCCGCGTCATGGCAAACCAGCGCTCGGCGTGGACTTCCCGGGCATTGTTCATGGCGATGAGGCAGTTCGTGTTGCAAGGGTTACCCACCACGAGCACGCGCACGTCCGGCGCGCCATGCTTGGCTATCGCCTGTCCCTGGCCGGTGAAAATCTTGCCGTTGATACCCAGGAGATCCTTGCGCTCCATGCCCGCCTTGCGTGGCACGCTACCAACCAGGAGCGCCCAGTTGACGTTGCGGAAGCCTTCCTCCAGATCCGCCGTGGGGATGATATCTTGCAGCAGCGGGAACGCGCAGTCGTCGAGTTCCATCGCGACGCCCTCCAGCGCCGGGAGGGCGGGAGGAATCTCGATGAGATGGAGGACGACAGGTTGGTCCGGCCCGAACATGGCACCCGAGGCGATGCGGAAAAGCAGGGAGTATCCGATCTGACCGGCAGCACCGGTCACGGCAACGTGAAGAGGGGTAGTCATGGCGAGAAAGTGACGGTAGGCGCTTTCGCCCTCGCGTCCAAAGATTTCCGCTCTCAGCTTTCCACACGCACGGGACGGAACGCCGCGACGGCTGCCCGGAACCGCTGTGCGAGGTCCGAAGACTCTCCCGTGCCTCCCGGCCGGCCATAATGGAGCGACACGTACAGGTCCGTGATGCGCCGGATCTCCTCAGCCGCCCCGGGGAGGGTCGCCACGGCCCTCTCCGCGAAGTCCAGAGGACCTTCGCCGGCCCCCAGGCGCGGCCCTCCGGCAATGTTCAGACGGCGGCAGAAGCTCAGGTACAGACGGCGTTCGCGATCCACAAAGGCGGCGGCGCCGCGTTGTTCCCACAGGCGAAATGAAAGGGTGCCGAGTGCCAGGAGAGTGAAGGCGAGCACCAGCGTCAGCGTTGTGCCGCCGAGCCAACTCAGGTCGCCCACGCCCAGTTTACTTAAGAATACCCACTGCTGGTCCTGGTCGTAACCCAGGACGAGCACGTTCCATTGCTGGTCTAATCCATCCCAAGCCAGGACCGCGCTGTGGGTCAGCCGGCGCAACACGCTGGTTGTCCGCATCCGCCGCAGTCGGTCCAGGCGGGATTCGTCGGTCATCGATCCCTCGCCCATCAAAGTCGAATAATCGTCGGCACCGAAGCTGACCCGGTCAGGCGCGACCACGCCAGTAGGGTCGGCTCGCTGCCAGCCAACGCCCTCTAGCCAGACCTCCGACCAGGCGTGAGCGTCCGATTGCCGGACCAGATAGTGTCCGCCCCAGGAATTGAATTCTCCTCCCTGATAACCCACCACGATGCGCGCGGGCAGCCCGGCGGCACGCATGAGGGTGCAAAACGCGGCGGCGTAGTGTTCGCAAAAACCGGCTTTCCGGGTGAAGAGGAAGGTGTCCAACCCTGTCTTCAGCGGAAGGAGGCCCGGGGTAAGGGTGTAGCTGAAATGACCGTCACGAAAAAATTCCAGCCCGGATCGCACAATTTCCTGCTCGTTGTTCTGCGCTTTCCTTCTCCAACCCCGCGCCAGTTCGACGGCGCGAGAACCACTTAGTTCGTCCGGCAACAGCGTGTAGTACCGACGCCTGCCCGGTGAGATTTGCTCGGCGGTCTGGGGCGACAGTACAGAAAGCGTCGTGTAGATCGTCTTCGAAACCAGCGGCGACGCGCTACGCAGCACGTAAGTCGTCGTCAGCCCGGCATTAACGTCCGAGCTATGGTGGATCTCGACGGGGCGGTCCAGCGCGAACATCCAGCGTTCACCCTGAGGCATCAGGGTGATCTGCTGCTCGACGCGTCGCGCGTCTCCCGTGGGCAACGCTGGCGTGCCGGGGGGAAGAGGGGATGCCTCGGAGGCGTGCCACGACAAACCGTGTTCGCAAACGTCCATCACCAGTCCGCGCCAATACAGTTGCGAGGAGGGGATCGGCGGGCCCGGCGTGACGATCTTGGCGCGAAACGCCGTTTCCGTGGATTGGGCAAGCGAATTGAAACTGCCGGGTTGGAGGTGTTCGCTCATGCCCGTCAGACCCTGCGGATCGCCGCCGAGCCGCCGCAGGAACGTTCCCTGCACGCGAGGGAAGATGATAAACAACAACGCCACCAGCGGCAGCGATTGGAGAATCATGATCGCTCCCAAGCGGCAAGCCGCCCAGCCGTCTCCCCCACTGTTTCCACTGTGGCCGCGGATCAGCGCGATGGTGTTGGCCAGCAAGGCGATCCCGAGATAAAGGCTGATCAGCAAGGATTGGCTGTAGAAGAACGCGCTCAGCGTCATGAAATAGCCGAGCAAACCCACCACCGTGAAATCCCGTGGCGAACGCAGTTCCAACACTTTCAGGGACAACAGCGCTACCAGAAACGTCAACATGCCCGAGGCGGTCGGATGCGTGCCGTAGGTCCAAAGGACCGCCACCGTCATCGGCACGAAAACCAACAACCGTGCGGCAAAGTTGGGCAGCGCAAATC
>CAXTVY010000131.1:9370-12019 GCA_964247665.1 uncultured Chthoniobacterales bacterium
AATCTCCCACGTTCAATCGCGTACCGCCACCCCACGCACGCCCCGAACACCCCCAGCGCCCAGAAGGGCACCTGGCCGATCAGAGCCGTCATCGTCAGGGCGACGCTGGCCAAAAGCCACGGCAGTGCCTGTGAGAACGCGGGCGCGGCGATGGGCACCGCACGCATGGGCAACCCACGCTTTTCTCGGGCAGTCTTCAAGGTGGGCATTCGGACGAGAGGGTTGAGGGTCGAACTTTGGGCAGGCGCACGATCATCACCGCAAGTGCGCTCAGGTTCCAGGTGGCAATCCAAACAGCGCAAGAGCGGCGAGGCAGCGATGGTAGTGCCCATCTCCACGGGAGGGCTCCGCCTCGAAATCCGGCAGACGAATCCCGTAGGCGTATCCGGCCTGCTCCGCGTCCACGATCCAACGCGAGATTTGCGCCAGTCGGGCTTCGGTTTCGCGTAGAGGGGCCGTTTCCATCCATTCAAACCAGAGGCGGCGACTCCCGGCACCAGAGAACTGTTTGATCAGATAAGGCTGACCACGGGCGACGGCACGCCAGTCCACGTGCCGCTGGCTCTCACCAGTCTGGTAGGCGCGTACCCCCATGAAGTCGTCCCCACCGCCGCCCTGGCCGGCGACCACGTCGGCCGTCACGGCGGTTCCGAGCGGCAGCGGCATGGTTCCGGCAGGCAGTGGATACACGAGGCACGTTGCTTCCGTGTCCTCGTAACGCCAGGAGCGGAAAAACCCCATCGGAAAATCGGTCGTCAGCGCGACCCGGCGCAGGACTAGGCGGCCCCGGATGGCACCGGGGAGCGGCAGTTCGACGCTGACCGACCCATGCGGCGGCAATTCGGGCACGTGCCTGTGGGTGGCTTCTTTGAAGACGCGTCCGTTCGGTGCCACTGCTAACGCGACCTTCCTGCGGTGCGCGAAATTGAGCACTTCGATAGGGACGCGAACGGTTTCCCCCACGAACACGGCCGGGATTTTCCCTACTCGCACCCCGAGGTCAGCCATCGCAAAATGGGCGTGGATGGCACTCACCATCACCAGACTGCCCAGAAAGAACATCAACAGATAGGCTGCACTGTTGGTCTGGCTGATCGCGGCGTACCACATGGCCGCCATGACCGCCAGCAGGAACGTCCAACTGCGGGTCGGCAGGATGTAGATGCGGCCGGGAGTCACGGCGTTGCCTTGTCAGCGCACGGACACGGTGGCCAGGAGGTGATTGGCCAGTTCGCGGCCCGCGAGTTCGCCCGGCCGGGTGCCCACTTCCAGGCGGTGCGCCATCACCGGCACGGACACAGACCGGATGTCTTCCGGTAGCACCATGTCACGGCCTTGCATGAGCGCGGAAGCCTGCGCGGCGTGCAGCAGGGAAAGCCCCGCGCGAGGCGACAAGCCAGTGGCGTGTTGCTGCCGGCTCGCCTCCAGCAGATCCTGCAAATAGTCCAGCAGGGCAGGGGAAACATGAATTTCCCGCGCTGCTTCCTGCAACTCGGCGAGTTCGTGGCCGCTCATCACCTCGGGCAACACCGCAAGCAGGTCGCGGCGACTCTGGCCGGTCAGCATCTCACGCTCGCTGGCACGATTCGGGAATCCGAGTTCCAGCCGCATCAGAAAACGGTCCAACTGACTTTCGGGCAAAGGAAACGTCCCGATCTGCTGGCGAGGGTTCTGCGTGGCAATGACGAAGAACGGCTGCGGCAACGCGCGGGTCACGCCGTCGGAAGAAACCTGGTATTCCTCCATCGCTTCGAGCAACGCACTCTGGGTCTTGGGCGTCGCGCGGTTTACCTCGTCGATGAGCAGAACGGGCGAGAAAATCGGACCTGGATGGAACACGAACCGGGCGTGCTCCCGGTCGAAGATAGAGTTGCCGATGATATCGGCGGGCAGCAGATCGCTCGTGAACTGGATGCGCCGGAAGGGTAGCCCGAGTGACTTCGCCAGAGCCTGCGAAAGCGTGGTCTTGCCGACTCCGGGCACGTCTTCAATCAAGAGGTGGCCTTTGGCGATGAGGCAGACGACCGCGAGCCGGATTGTTTCTGCTTTCCCGACGATCACATCGCCGATCTGCGAGGTGAGTTGAGTGAGGCGGCTTACCACGTGACTGGAAAGGTTGCAGATGGAGCGCTGGCCGACGAACCGGAGAACGAACGCGCCGTGGAACAGATTCGCACCAAAATCCCCGGTTGTCCTTGGACAACTGATAGAGCAGGACGCATACCGCCGCGGCAACGACACTAGGGAGACCGCGTACCTCGTCAGTTCAGTTCAGAAGGTCGCGCGGGCAGTTTTCTGCCGGCGCGCTCAAGCATTTCACGGACCCGGGCGGTGCGCTGGACGTGCTCGGGATCATCGCAAAGTGTTTCCAGGGTGATGTGCATACGCTGGCTCCAGTTGGAGTCCGCCGAGGTGCCGGGCACGTTGAAGCGCTCTTCCCGCGCCAGCAAATCCGTAATCATGCAGATCGCGATCCAACTGTTGGAGCGAAACAGGGCTTCCAGCAACCGGACGTGGACCCCCTCGGTAAATCCGTCGTCTCCCTCCTCGTGAGAGATGCCGGCAAAGTGCATGAGCTTGTGGAGTTCTTCCTTTTCCTCCGCCGGAGCATGTTGCCAGCGTTGCCAGAACGCACGCACGGGTTCGTGG
>CAXTVY010000132.1:0-8857 GCA_964247665.1 uncultured Chthoniobacterales bacterium
GACGGTGGAAGGAGCGGAAGAGACTTGAGGTGCCGGGATCGTTTGCGCGCGGACGGCTAACGGCCAGAGGAGAAGGGTGGTGCAGGCAAGGATCGACTCGATTTTCATGGTGGGGGAAGCATTTGAACTCGGTGATGTGCGCGGTGCCACCTTGACCAAGTTTTGTGCGTCAGTGATATCTATCCTCACTCCAACCAAAATCAAGCAACCGCCACTGCCCAGACACACCGCGCCGCGAGCGGTTGGAGCTGAGTCAAACGACCGCAATTTTATGAGACGATCAACCCCCCTTGTCTTTCTTGGTCCCTTGCTTGCCGTTGTGGCGGCTTGCGGACACCTCAGTCAGGCCCGCGCTGAGGTGCGCTTGCCCGGAATCTTCGGCGACCACATGGTCCTGCAACAAGACGCCACCCTGCCGGTGTGGGGCTGGGCCGGTTCGCAGGAAAAAGTGACCGTCGTGTTCGCCGGTAGGACGGCGAACACGACGGCCGGAGCCGACGGCAAGTGGCGCGTTGATCTTCCGGCGCTTCCCGCTGGCACTCCCGCAGGCAGGTTGACGGTCGCCGGGACGAATACGCTGACGATCAACGATGTGCTCGTGGGCGAGGTCTGGGTTTGCTCCGGCCAGTCGAACATGGAGCTGCCGCTCTCCAAGACAGAAGACGCGGCGCACGCGGCAGCGCAAGCGACGGACGATCAACTACGGATTTGCACGGTGCCGTGGAACCTCGCGCTGGCTCCGCGCGACGATGTTTCGCCGACCGGCCCGGCGGCCGACACCTGGGAGGTTTGCACGCCGGCCACGGTGAACAAGTTCAGCGCCGTGGGCTACTACTTCGGCAAGAACCTGCGCAGCGCGCTCAAGCGTCCCATCGGCCTGATCGAAGACGCCTGGGGCGGCACCGCCGCACAGGTTTGGACCGATCCGGCCGCCCTGCAGTCCGACTCTGGCTTCCATCACTACGTGGAGGAACAGGCGAAGTTCGCAGCCAAGTATCCCGGCGGTGACGCTGATTTCGCCGCGCAAATGGCAGCGCAAACGCAGCCCGGGGAAAAGCCGGGAGCCTCGCTGGTGAAAAGAGGCTACGGACCCACGATCCCGAGCAGCCTTTTCGACGCGATGATTTCCCCCATCATCCCTTTCGCGATCAAGGGCGTGATCTGGTACCAGGGCGAGGACAACGCCGCGCCCGCGGCGGCGGTGGAGTATGCCAGGCTTTTTCCGGCCATGATTACGGGCTGGCGGAAGCTCTGGAAGGAGGGCGATTTCCCGTTTCTCTACGTCCAGCTTGCGAATCTTGCGCAGCGCTACCGGGATAATTGGCCCCTCGTGCGCGAGGCGCAATTCAAGACGCTTTCCCTGCCCAAGACCGGCATGGCGGTGACCCTCGACATCGGGACGCCCTACTACATTCACCCGCCCGACAAGACGGATGTGGGTCTGCGCCTGTCGCTGCTGGCGCGGCACATCGCTTACGGAGAAAACGTCGTGTGTTCCGGGCCGCTCTACAGTTCGATGAAGGTGGATGGCACCGGCATTCAGATCAGCTTTCGGCCGGACACTATCGGCGGCGGACTGGTGATCGGCCGCTCGCCGTGGAAGGACCCGAAGGCGACCGCGATGCCATCCACGACCGAGTTGCAGGGCTTCATGATCGCGGGCGACGACCGGAAGTGGGTCGAAGCACAGGCAACAATCGCCGGGGACACCGTGCTAGTTTCGAGCCCGCAGGTGACCCGTCCCACAGCCGTTCGGTATGCGTGGGCGCAGAGTCCGACAGCGAACCTCTACAACAAGGACAGCCTGCCCGCTTCGCCATTCCGCACCGATGCCTGGGACGCCAAAAGCTCGACCGATCCGGCGAAGTAGGATCTCAAACGGAGGGCCAGCGCCCTTGACACGCCATCCTCATAGAGGGTGCCCCGGCGAGTTTCGCGGGGGATGATCTTGGACACGGCGATGACCCGTAAAAAGAGACGAAGGGAGCCGAGGGCGCGGTGGAGCCGTCTTCGGTTGTCAAAGACCTCGACGTAGTCAAAGAGAGCACTCTTTGCCACGGCGCGCGTGGCAAAGATGTAACCCTGGATGAATCCGCTGTGGTCGCGCCGCAGAAAGCCAACCCTCCCGCTTGGCAACGTAGGTGATGTCGGTTTCACGGAGCCCGTAGCGGCAATGTTCGACCGCGAGTGGGGGATGGAGGCTCATCATCCAGAAAAGTGTCGCCGGGGCTGAGAAAACCGGGGCGGCCGTCCCGGTCCGGCGGGGGCCCGGGGCGAGGAGACATCCTGGCGCGGATCAATCGTACCGACGAGTAGAAAGAGAACCAGCGTTCCCAACGGGCCGAGCAGCCCGGCAGCGATGAGGATGGGTGAATAGGAGAAATGATCGACCACCCAGCCGGTGGCCAGGGTGAACGCCATGCTGCCGACACCGGCACCGACGCCCCCGAGTCCGGCGACGCTCGCCACCTGCCCCGCGGGAAAGATGTCGGCGGGCAACACCTGCACGTTGCTGACCCAGAGCTGGAAACCGAAGGTCACCACGCTGATCCACCCCAACGCGGCAGCCGTGCTCCCGGCCCGCGCCGCCAGGATGCCACAGGGCATGAGGCAGGCCGCCAGCAGGATAACCGATTTCCTGGCGCGATTCGTCGTCCATCCCCGGACCATCAAGCGCCCGGAGAGCGCGCCGCCCGCCAGGCCGCCCAGCCCGGCGGCGATGAACGGCAGCGACGCCAAAACCCCAATCTGTTGAAGGCTCATCCCGCGCGCCGTGTGCAGGTATTCCGGCAGCCAGAGGATGTACAGCCACCAGACGGGGTCCACGAAAAGGCGCGCGAGCACCACTGCCCAGACCTGCCGGACGGTGAGCAGGTCCGCCCAACGCGCGGCCCGCGCGCCCGGGGTGGGCGGCACGGCCGCCGGTCCCCGTGACTGGCCCGCCCTAATCAGGCGGAGTTCGGCGGCGTCCATCCATGGGTGTTGCTCGCACTCCCGGTAAAAAGCCAGCCAGCCAGCGAGCCAGAGGAAACCGAGGGCACCCGTCGCCAGAAAAGCCGACTGCCACCCGAAGCGAAACCGCAGCCACACGACCATCGGCGGCGCGAGCATCGCGCCGACTGAGGAACCGGCGTTGATGATGCCCAGGGCAAAGGCCCGCTCCCGGTCGGGAAACCAGGCAGTGACCACCTTGGTGCCGCCCGGCCAGTTGCCGCCCTCGCCCAGTCCGAGGGCGATGCGCAGGGCGCACAGGCTGCCGAAGCCACAGGCAAAAGCGTGCAGGAGCGCGGCCGTTGACCAGACGACCACGGACGCCGCGTAGCCCCGCCGGACACCGATGCGGTCGTGCAGCCAGCCGGAAAAACCCTGGCTGAACGTGTACGCCAGCAGAAACCAGGCGCCCACCGCCGCGTAATCGAAGTTGCTGAGATGCAACTGCTCCCGGATCACGGGAGCCAGGACGGAGACGGAGAGCCGATCAAGAATGTTGATGACCGTAGCCAGAAAAACCAGCCCCACGATCCACCACCGCAAGCCGGGCAGCCGGAAGGGAGGGTGGCGCGGCGGGGTAGCGTGCATGGCGGCGGGGCGGACGGACAACGGCGGGTCAGACGGGCTGGCCGGGTGAGCAAAACAGGATCGTCAGCGGTTCGCCGTCCGCGCTGGCGAGTTCACCCGCCGGGGCTTCGGCCGCCAGGAGAAAACGCGACCCCGTCCGCAAGGGAATCTGTTGGCCGCCCGTCGTCAGGAGGCCCTCGCCACCCGCCACGACGCCGATCCTCACCTGCGGGCACGCCGGCAGGTCCGACCGCCCGTTCACCTCGCACCGGGTGACGGAGAAACGGTCCGTCTGCGCGGGTCCGATCAGTTGTTCCACGCCGGGAGAAAGGCGGGTCGGAGAGATGCGGAACGTTTCCCTCACCTCAGCGGCGCTTCGCGGGGTGTAATCGAAGATTTGCAGCGCCAGATCCACGGGTGCGCTCATGAAGCGCGCCGCTGGTGGAACCTCCACTCCCTCACGCACAAACTCGCAGCGGACGACGAGGTCCGATGGCTCCATGACTTCGAGCATGAGGATGCCCTCGCCGATGGCGTGCGGCAGCCCGCCGGGCACCAGCCAGACCTCGCCGACCCGCACCGGGATCGGGTCGAAGCAGGCGTCCATGGCCGCGATGTCCTGTTCGAGCACAATGCGCCGCCACTCCTCCGGCGCAGGGGGACGCTGGAAGCCCAGCCGGATGTACGCACGCTCCGCGTCACGCAGCGCGAGGATGACGTAAGCCTCCAGCTTCCCCCAGGGCGACCGCAGATGCTCCCGGGCAAAAGCGGCGGTGGGATGCGCCTGGACGTGCAGCCGCATCGCCGAGTCGAGCAGCTTGGCCAGGAAGCCGGGGTGTGCGTCCATGCGCGCCACGTGCTCCCGGCCAAAGTAGTAGCAGGGGGCTTGCGCGAACACGTCGTGCAGTTTGATCCAGTCGCCGGACGGCGTGCGCACGCAAGCCAGGCCCTCGTCGGCCAGCGGTTCCAAGCCCGGGTTGACGGCGCGCACCGTGGACGCGAGCCAATCCTCCGGGCGGTCGCCGTCGCGCGGGGCGTGGTTGCCTTCGAGGCGGTCCAGCAGGTAGCCGCCCCGGTAATTGCGCCGCACCCGGTTCGGCCACAGGGGAATGACAGGCAGGCGCATGGCCCGGAGAGTAGCCGAGGCCAGCGGGGGCGGCGTTCGATTTTTTTGCCCACGTTTTTTGAACGCCGCCTGCCGGTTTTTCGGCTTTGATGGTGCTTCCACCTTCCTCCCTGCGATGCCTCGACGATTCCCCTTCGCTCCTCTCCTCGTCCCCGCCCTTTTGTGGGCTGCCGGTCCGCTTCCCGCCCAGGTTCTCGGCCCCGCCACCTGTGTCAATCCCCTGATCGGCACGAACCCGAACCCGACCATAAAGATCGGGTATGCCTTCGACACCGGCAACGTGTTCCCCCGGGCCGTCTGTCCCCGGGGCATCGTGGCCTGGAGCCCCGACACGACCCACAAGGACCGGATCGCCGGTGGCTACTGGTATCCCGACGACAAAATCGAAGACTTCAGTCTGACCCACTTCAGCGGGCGCGGCGTGCCCTGCCTGAAGGACATCGGCTTTGCGCCCCTGGTCCAGCCAGTGGGCGCTTCTCCGGGCACCGCCTGGGAAACCTATGCGTCGAGCTTTTCGCACGCGAACGAGAGCGCGCTCGCCGGTTATTACCGGGTCAAATTTGACAACGGCCTGCAAGCAGAGCTGACGGCCACGCCGCGCACGGGCATGGCGCGCTTCACGTTCCCGCCGGGGTCTGCCGCGACGCTGTTGCTGCGGGCCAATGGTGCGGTTTCGGTCCACGGCAACGAAGCCTCCCGCTACGCCGACGCCCGGGTCGGCAAGGGCGGGCCGTACAAAATTTATTTCTACGCCGAGTTCTCGCAGCCGGTGCAGAGCGTCAAGACGTGGGTGGACGACACGGTCAGCGATGCGCCCAGCGCAAGCGGTGCAAAATCCGGGGCCATCCTGACCTTTGATACCGCGGTGGACCCGGCGTTGCTGGTGCGGGTGGGAGTGTCCTACACCAGCCCGGACAACGCCCGGGACAACCTCCGGCAGGAGAACGCGGGCTGGGATTTCGCCGCCGTGCAAAACCGAGCGGTGGCGCGCTGGAACGATGATCTCGGCCGGATCGAGATCGAGGGCGGCACGGCCTCGCAAAGGACGGTCTTCTACACGGCGCTATACCACTGTTTCATCCATCCCAACCTGCTCGACGATGCCAACGGCCAGTACCTCGGCATGGACGCGAAGGTTCACACGGTCTTACCCGGGCATCATCAGTATCAGAACATCCCGGCCTGGGACGAGCACCGTTCGCATTCGCCGCTGATGGCCATCATCGCCCGCCAGGAAAGCGGCGATGTCATGCAGTCGCTCGTCAATTACGCGCAGCAGGACGCGAGCGTGCGGCCCACCGGCGGCGGGATGCCGCGCTGGCAGCAGGTCAACCGCAACTCTGGCGGCATGGTCGGCGACGGCGACGACTCGATCATCGCTTTCTCCCACGCGTTCGGCGTGACCGGTTTCGATGCCAAGAGCGCGTGGGAAATCATGGACAAAGGGGCTTCCCAGCCGGGCGTCACCTCGGACGGGGCCAAGGTGCGCGGCGGCCTGGAAGAATATCTCGGGAAGGGCTACGTCCCGGAGAATGCCGCGGTCACGCTGGAGTATTGCAGCGACGATTTTGCGCTCTCGCGCTTTGCCGCCAGCCTGGGCTACCGCGACCGGGCCGCCGCCTACCTCCGCCGGGCGCAGAACTGGAAGAACCTCTTCGATCCCGCCAGCGGGTACATCCGTCCGCGGACGGCGGAAGGAACCTGGATAGAACCTTTTTCGCCTCGCAGCGGCAAGGGCTTCATCGAAGGGTCCGCGGCGCAGTACCTGTGGCTGGTGAACTTCAACCTGCGCGGCCTGATCGAGAAACTCGGTGGCAGGGACAAGGCCGTCGAACGGCTCGACCATTTTTTTACCAAAACCAACGACGGCATGAGTTCCGAGTTCGCCTACATGGGCAACGAGCCCGAGGAAGAAGTGCCTTGGGTTTATGACTTCGCCGCCGCCCCGGCGCGGACGCAAGCCGTCGTGCGCCGCATCCAAACGGAACTGTTCACCGAGCAGCCTGACGGTCTGCCGGGCAACGACGACGCTGGCTCCCTGTCGTCGTGGTACGTGTTCTCGGCACTGGGTCTCTACCCGGAGATCCCGGGCGTGGCTGGCTTTGCAGTCGGAAGTCCCGTGTTTCCGCTGGCTGTCTTGCACCTGGACGGCGGCAAGGTCATCCGGATCATCGGCAGAAACGCCGCGCCCGCCAATCCTTTCGTGCAGAGCCTGAAGCTGAACGGTCAGCCACATGAAAGTCCGTGGGTTTCGTGGCCGGCGCTGGCAGGCGGGGGCGTCTTGGAATTTGAGCTGGGAGACAAAGCTTCCGTTTGGGGAAGCGATCCGAAAAACGCCCCGCCTTCCTTTGGTGGCGACGACCAGCCCGAAGAGCAAGGCAGTCAGCCCACGAAGTAGTGAAAGGAAGGGATGTCAGAAAATGGAAAATTGCACGTTGAGAGGCTGTCTAACACTCCGTTAGTTGCTTGACGAGGGTTGGCCACTAGATGTTCATGGTGGCAGCCAAGAACATCTTCCTGCCGCAGTTCCTGGGAACGTGAGCTTGGACATCAACAGGAGCACCGGGAACACTAGCGCGGCCCCGGCGAGCACCGCCGTGCCCAGAAAGCTAACGAAGTAGGTCTCCGCTACGCTGACGAGCGTTTGCACGCAGAGGACGACCACCGTGGGCAAAGCGAGCCGCAACAGGGTCGGGAGCACGGCGTCGTGGAGCAAAGCGTGGCGGCGCGCGACGCCCATGTCGGCGGTGGTTGCGGGCACCCGCGCGTCCGGCGGCGGACTTCCGGGGCCGGCTGGCCCAATGGCAGGTGACGATGGAGGGCGCATCAATCTCGCTGAGGTAAGCAGGGATGTTGCGTTTGCAATCGACTGGAGACCATGAGCCGCCGGATTCGCGGGTTTTTCCTGTTCATGGGTTCCGTGATTGGACCTTGCGGATGGCCTCGATTTGACGGCGATGCAGCCCCAGGTGAAACGCCGTGAAGAAGTGCCAATCGGCGGCATTGAGCGGCCCGAACCAGGGGTGCGGCCAACAGGGCGTAGCCCGCAGGTCGTCCACGGCGGCCACGCTTTGCTCGAAGAAGTCGCACGCCTGCTCGAACCCGCCGATGATTGCCCGCCCCACGCCGGGCACGGGCTTCACGTCGGCTGTACCCGTAACCCGCGCCGGTGTTTTCCCGCGTCCCAGCAGGCGGATCAACTCCCCCGTGCCGTGGTTGACGATCCGCAGATGGTCCATTGTCATGTACACCGACCAGTAGCGGCTGCAATCCTCCAGGCCGACGGGCCGTTTGATGAGTACGCGTTGCTGGTCCGCTTCGCTGCTGCCACCTTGCACCAGCTTCAAAATGGCGGCTCGCTCCCGGGCGAACAGGGTAGCGGCGCTCTGGCGGGTGGCGCGGCGGGCCTGCCAGCCGACGAGCAGGCGGGCAATCAGCAACTCCAGTCTGGGCAGCCCGGCACCGGGCGGCTGGAGGCGGGGCTCAACGGCTGGAAGAATCGGCGACATGCTTGCAAATTGAAAGTGATTTACTTATTTATTGCAAGCAAAATTTTGGTATCTTGCCACCGATGGCTCGTTCCAAGCAGACGGCTGATTTCCCGGTTGCCCACCGTTCCGTGTGCCCGCTGGCGTGCGGCCTGGACCTCTTCGGGGATCGTTGGACGCTTCTGATCGTGCGCGATTTGCTTTCCGGGGATCGCCGCTTCAAGGATTTCACCGGCTCGCCCGAGCGCATCCCCACTAATATTTTAAGCGAGCGGTTGGCGCGCCTGCTCACGCATGGCGCCATCGTGCAGGTGACGCCGCCCGATGGCTCCAAGCATCTGGCCTATCAACTCACGGCCAAGGGCGAGGCATTGCGGCCGATCCTCGGGGCGATGCGTGACTGGGGGCTGCGCTGGGAACCCGGCACGCAGGCGCTCATCGGCACAGATCGAAGTTGACACGGTTCCGAGGGATGGGGATGCCAGAGGTGACTCTGCAAACGGCATTGACCCCGAACGGCGACGCTTCGTATGTTCACGGCGATGCGTTTCTCCCCACGAACGTCGCTTGGAGCCTTGTTGCTCGGCAGTTTCATGCTCACGGTCTCCGTGGCGCACGGCGCGTGCAGCCTGGCACCCGCGCGGGTGCGTTGCGAATACCGCGTCGATCCGCTGGGGATCGATTC
>CAXTVY010000132.1:8867-11912 GCA_964247665.1 uncultured Chthoniobacterales bacterium
CTCGTTCCCAAGTGCCACTTGGGAACGAGCGAGCAAAAAAAGCGATCCTACACGACTTTGACACCCGGCTGAAAATGCCCGGTATAATTTTCCAATGCGTTTTTCCCCGAAAATGCCGATCTTGGCCGCGTGGTTCGCTTGTTTCGCGCTCTCGGCCCCCGTGGCGCACGGCGCCGGCAGTCTGATACCCATACGGGTGCGTTGCGAATACCGCGTCGATCCGCTGGGGATCGATTCTCCGGCCCCGCGGTTCGACTGGCTGCTGCAACCCGTCGATCCGGCGGCGCGCGGCCTGACCCAGAGTGCCTACGAGGTGGTCGCGGCTTCCTCGCCCGCTCTGCTGGCTGCCGACCGCGGCGATTTGTGGGATTCCGGCAAGGTGACCTCCGACCAGACGGTCCAGGTGCCTTACGCCGGTCGGCCGCTCGTCTCTCACCAGGCTGTCTGGTGGAAGGTGAGGGTGTGGGACCAGACCGGCGCGCCGTCGGCATGGAGCGCGGCGGGGCAATGGACCATGGGCGTGTTGAACGCCGCCGACTGGTCGGGCGCACGGTGGATCGGCGCCCCCGACGCCAACCAGCCCGCCGACCTGAAAGCCCCCAAGCCCTCCTACGAAACGGTCCTGCTGCGCCGGGAGTTCACCGTCAAGCCGAACCTCCGGCGGGCGCTCGTGCAGGTGTGCGGCCTGGGCCAGTACGAGTTGACGCTCAACGGCCGCAAGGTCGGCACCGACCTCCTGACACCCGGCTGGACCCAATATGACAAAACTTGCCTGTACGACACGTACAACGTCACCGCCGCCCTGCGGGCCGGGCCGAACGCCGCCGGGTTGTTCCTGGGCAACGGATTTTTCCACGTCCACGGCGGGCGTTACTCGAAGGTCACCCTTTCCTTCGGCCAGCTTCAGGCGGTGGCCCTGCTCCGGCTGGAGTACCAGGATGGGTCCGTGGAGACGGTTGTCACCGATGGCCGCTGGAAGGCCGCCCCGGGGCCGATCACGTTTTCCTCGATCTACGGCGGCGAGGATTATGACGCCCGGCTGGTGCAGGACGGCTGGGATCAACCCGGCTTCGCCGATGCCCGCTGGGATGCCCCCGCCATCACCAGCGGTCCCGGCGGCACGCTCAAGGGCCTTTCCGCCGCCGGGTTGCCGATCCGCGCCTTCGAGACCCTGACGCCATTGCCGGAATCCCGCTTGGCGGACGCCAAAGCCAAACCTCTGCCCCCGGGCGTTACCGTCTATGACCTGGGGCAGAATACCTCCCTCATGCTCGCGCTGGGCGGGATCAAGGGACCGGCCGGGGCCTCGATCAAGGTCACCCCGTCCGAGTTGGTCAAGCCAAACGGCGACATCGACGACACGATGTGCCGGGGCGGCTCGTACTGGACCTACACCCTGCGCGGCCAGGGGGAAGAGAATTATTCCTCGCATTTCTTCTACCGCGGCGGCCGGTATCTGAAGGTGGAACTCCGCCCGCCGCCGGGCGGCCAGGAACTGCCGGTCTGCGCCTCGATCCGGGGCGAGGTCGTCCATGCCGATGCCCCCGCGGCGGGCCGGTTCGCCTGCTCCAGCAGCCTCTACAACAAAATTTATTCCCTCATCCGCTGGGCGCAGCTCAACAACATGGTCAGCGTGATGACCGACTGCCCCACGCGCGAGAAGCTCGGCTGGCTGGAGGAGGACCATCTCAACGGCCCCGCCCTGCGCTACAACTTCGACCTGCCTGTACTCATGACCAAGATGGTTGCCGACATGGCCGATTCGCAGCGCGCCAGCGGCATGGTGCCCTCGACCTGCCCGGACTATCTCCGCCACCCGGACCGCGACCACTTCGTCAATCCCCCGGAGTGGGGCAGCGCCTGCATCCTTGTCCCCTGGCAACAGTACGCCTTCGACGGCGATCTCGACCTGCTGCGCCGCTCCTACGGCACGATGACCACGTACCTCGGCTTCCTCAAGGCGTCCGCCAAGGGCAGCCTCCTCGACTTCGGCCTGGGCGATTGGTATGACAACGCCGGTTTTGGCCCGGCCAAGTTGACCCCCATCGCGCTGACGGCCACCGCCTTTTACTACGAGGACGCTCGCACGCTGGGCCAGATCGCCGCCCTGCTCGGCAAACCGGACGAGGCCGCCGCCGACCGGCAACTCGCCACGGAGATCCTCGCCGCCTTCAACGCGAAATTCTTCAATGCGTCCACGCACGCTTATGCCACCGGCTCGCAGGCTGCCAACGCCGTGCCACTGGCCCTGGGCATGGTCGAGCCCGCGGCACGCCCGGCGGTCCTGGCGAATCTGGTGCAGGATTTCCAGGCCAAGCAAACCACGGTTGGCGAGGTTTGCCTGGGGTTCCTGCTCGACGCGCTGGCCGACGCCGGGCGCTCGGACCTGCTTTACGCCGTGTACGCATCGCAGACCTCCGGCTACGGCCTCCAGGTGGCACAGGGCAAGACCAGCCTCACGGAAGGCTGGAACGGCGGGTCGTCGCAGGATCACTTCATGTTTGGGCAACTCAACGAGTGGCTGTTCAGCGGCTTGGCCGGTATCCGGTGCGATCCGGCGGGGCCGGGCTTCCAGAAGATCATCGTCCGCCCCGCGGTGGTCGGGGATCTGACGGAGGTGAAGGCGAGCTACGACTCGATCCGGGGCCGGATCGTCAGCGAGTGGAAGCGCGATGGTTCCGGTGTGCATTACCACATCGTCATCCCGCCGAACACCACGGCGACGATTGAACTCCCCTCGGGCAGCGCCGTCCGGGCCGGACGGCGCGTGGGCTCGGGCGAGTGGATCTTTGACGCGCCGCTGCCTTGACCGGTCCGCGACGGTCTTGCTCGCGCCACGCGGAGATGTACGCTCCGATGCCAGCCCTCTTGACCATGCTTAAAATCACCCCCCATGATTTCTGCAAGCCTTTCACCCGTCTGCTCGCCACCGTGGCCTTGGGTGCCGTCGTCAGCTCTCTCGCCGCCGCAGCCGCGACACCGGCTGACTCCCGGGAGACCGATTCCTTTGATCGCGGGTGGCAGTTCCATCTCGGAGAAGCGGAG
>CAXTVY010000133.1:0-2923 GCA_964247665.1 uncultured Chthoniobacterales bacterium
GGGCGTGGGACGTGAAATTTCTCCTGGCCAAGCTGCTGTTGACGGCCGGGATCGGGCTCGTCGTGCTGACGGCCACGGGTTGTCTCCCGGCGGCGCTGCTGCTGGGTTTTTCCTCGGCGTTCATCGGCTTTTTCGCCTATCGGCTCAACCACCCGGCGTACTTCAGCTTCTGCTACGCGCCGTGGATTCTCTACGCCTGGCTCCGGATCGTGCAGGCCCCCACGTGGCGGCGCGCGATGGGCTGGGGCGGCGCGCTGATCCTCGCCAACTGGATCGAGATGAACAGCGGCACCGCCAAGGAAGCGTACATGCTGCTCGTCTGCCTGAACGCCTGCGGCGCGTTGCTGCTCGGCCTCGCGCGCGTTCCGGCGGAATCGAAGGGGTGGCGCTTCCTCGGGCTGGGCGCGGCGGGGGGCATTTTCTGCCTGCTGGCCTCGCCGGTCCTGCTGACGTTCGCCGATACCTTGCAAAAGTCGGTCAGCAACTACGACGACCGCCACGCCTGGCAGCTCCAGCCGGGCATGTTCATCGGTCTGTTCGACGACATTTTCTACCGGCAATTCAACCACGCCGAACTGCACTTCGATCCTTCGGGCAACTTTCTGCTTCTGGCGGGCTGCCTGTTCGCGCTCGGCGGCTTCAAGCGCTTGATCCGCGACCGGGCCTTCGCCGCCGTCGCCCTCAGCGCGCTGCTGCCGCTGGCGCTCGCGTTCGGCGTCGTGCCGCCGAGCTTCATCCGGGAGGTGCCGCTGCTGGGCAACGTCGCGCACGTGGACAACACGTTCTCCTGTGTGCTGTTGATCGAGCTGTTCGTGCTCGCCGGTTTCGGCTTCCGGCATTGCCTCGCGCTGGCGGGCCGCCGCGCGTGGAAGGGCGACGCGCGCGCCGCCCTGTTGCTGGGCGGCGCGCTGCTCGGCCTGTACTTCGGCTTCGCGCAGGCCGCGCAACATGCGTCCCATCTGTTCCTCCAGCTCAACGAGGAAATCCCCCGCAGCGCGTTCTTCTACACCTACGTTCCCACGGTCGTGCTGGCCGCTGTGGGGCTGGTCCTCGTGCTCCGCCGTCTCGCCGTGCGCGGGCCGGAGTTTGCCAGCGTGGCGCTGCTCGGGTGCTGCCTGTGCCTGCTCCAGTGGCGGATGGGCCTCCAGTTGCACACGGCCTTCGCCCGCTTCACCCCCGTGCTGCCGGACCGGCTCGACCTCCTGGCCCGGTCCCCGGCCGTCGATTTCCTGCACGCGGACGGGGCAGGCCCGTTCCGCGCGGCGGGCCTGGGCAAGAACCTCATGCTCGGCTACGGCGGCGTGGCGGACGTGGAAACCATCAGCGGGCCCGATGCGCTCGTGAACCGGTTCTTCCACGGCCTGGAAGTCACGGGACTGCGGTTCGTCGATGGCGCGACCGCGCAAACCGCCATTCCGCGCGACCTCGCCGCGATCAAGCCGTTTTACGACCTGCTCAACGTCCGCTACTACCTGACGCGGCCCGGCGACGCGCTGGGTGATCTTCCCGGGGTGACGCGCGTGCGCTCGCTCGACCTGGACGTGTACCGCAACGACCACGCCTGGCCGCGCGCCTTCTTCGTGGACCGTCTGGGGACCCACACCGGCCCCGCCGGGTTCGCCGCGCACGTCCTGTCCGACGACGGCCGTCCCTTCGCCGAGGTGGACACCGAGGACCTGCGCACCCGGCCCGCCCTGCGCGAGCGTCTTTCCACCGATCTCGCCGCCCGCACCATCGCGCCCGCCGCGAACTACCGCCTCACCAGCAACGGCACGGCGTTTGACCTCGATGCCCCCGGGCCGGGCGTCGCCGTCCTGACCGAGGTGTACCTGGACGACGATCTTGTGGCGTTGCTCGACGGCCGCCCGGTGCCCGCCTTCCGCGTCAACCAGGCGTTCCGCGGCATCTTGGTAGACCGGGCCGGCCGGCACCGCGTCTCGTTCACCTACCGTCCGCGATACTTCACGCTGTCGCTCTGCGCCGCCGGGCTGGGCCTGGGGTTGCTCGCCGCCGCCGGATGGTGGCTCCACCGGGCGCGTCCGGGGCAATCCGTGGCCGTCCCGGTGCGGAAGCTTGATCACGCGGGCTCCCTCTCTTAGAACTTCCAGCGCATGAGTCCCGAAGTCGTTACCTCTCCGCCGCCCACCGCTGCCGCCCCGGCCTGCCCCGTCTGCCGCAGCAGCCGTCTGCATTACCTGTTCTCGGTCGCCGGGGCCCGCGTGGTGCGTTGCGACGACTGCCTGCTCATGCTGCGCGACCCGCGCACCTTTGCCGGCCAGCCGGTCCCGCCCGTGCCGCCCGTGCCGGAGGCACCGCAGGATGCCAGCAGCGCGCCCGACGCGGCGGCACAGTTCCTCCATGAGCTGGCCCGCTACCGTGGCGAAACCGGCGGCCGATTGCTGGGCCTCGCGCGCGGCGGGGCGGAGTTCCTCACGCAGGCCCGGACGCGCGGGCTGGATGTGACCGCCGTGGACTACACCGGCCTGGCCAGCGTGGACGCCGTCCGCGGCGGCCCCTACGATGTCGTGGTGCTCTACAACGTCGTGGACGCCGAACCCGACCCCGCCGGGCTGCTGCGCCGCGCGCGGGCGTTGCTCGCCCCGGAAGGCGTGCTTTTTGTGGCCACGTCGTCCTTCGATGCCTGGTCCACCGGGCAGCTGCGCCACCGCTGGACGGAACTCCACCGCGACCAGTATTACTACTTCACGCGCGCCACGCTGGAAACGCTGCTCATCCACAACGGCTTCGCGCAGATCATCACGCGGACCGGCGTGGGCGACCCGGTCGGCGGCGGGTCCGGCGGCATGGTGCTCCTGGCGCGTCCGCACGCGGAGCACGCGCGTCAGGTGCTCTCGCTCGTCGTGCCCGCCTTCAACGAGGCCCGGACGTTCGAGGCCAACTTCGAGAAGCTGCTCGCCAAAAC
>CAXTVY010000133.1:2933-7293 GCA_964247665.1 uncultured Chthoniobacterales bacterium
GGCCTGGACATTGAGATCGTCGTCGTGGAAAGCCACTCGAACGATGGCACCCGCGCGCTCGTCCAACGCTACGAGCACCATCCGCGCGTGACGGTCGTGTGGGAAGACCGCCCGCAGGGCAAGGGCCACGCCGTGCGCGGCGGCCTGGAGCGCATCACGGGCGATTACGTGCTCATCCAGGACGCCGACCTGGAATATGATCTGGAGGATTACGAGGCGCTGCTCGAACCGCTCGTGCAAGGCCGCACGGCCTTCGTGCTGGGCGCGCGCCACGGCGGCAGCGCGTGGAAGATGCGCTCCTTCACGGGCCAGCCCGTCGTCAGCGCCATCTTGAACCTCGCGCACTGGTTCTTTACCATGTTGGTCAACGTCGGGTTCCATGCGCGGCTCAAGGACCCGTTCACGATGTACAAGGTCTTCCGGCGGGATTGCCTCTACGGCCTCCATTTCGAGTGCAACCGCTTCGACTTCGATTTTGAGCTGGTCATCAAGCTGTTGCGCAAGGGGTATCAGCCGCTGGAAATTCCGGTGAACTACCGTTCGCGCTCGTTCGCGGAGGGCAAGAAGGTGTCGTTCTTCGGCGACCCCATCACTTGGCTGCGCGCGCTGGTGAAATTCCGGCTCGAACCCATGGACCCACTGGAAAACATCGTCCGGGATCGGCGGCATCGGCAGGCGGTCGCCAGAGGCACGCGGTCCTGACCCTTTTATGAGTGATTCACCTTCTCTCCCGCGCTTCGCCATCGTCGGCTGTGGCCTGATCGGCCGCAAACGCCTGGCCAGCCTCGCGCCCGGCCAGCTCGCCGTCGCCTGCGACCTGGACCTGTCCCGCGCCGAGGCGCTCGTGAAAAGCGCGCCCGCCGACGGGGCCCGCGCCACCGTCAGCGTGGAGGACGCCGTCAACGATCCCGCCGTGGACGCCGTCATCGTGGCGACGCTCAACGGCGCGCTCGCGGCCGTCACCACGGCGGCGGTGCGCGCGGGCAAGCACGTCCTCGTCGAGAAGCCCGCTGCGATTTCGCTCGCCGAGATTGACGGCATCATCGAAGCCGCCGCACGGACCGGCGCGCTGGTGCGCGTGGGCTACAATCACCGCTGCCACCCCGCGCTGCTCAAGGCGCGCGAACTCGTGGACGCCGGGGCGGCCGGCCCGCTGATGTTCATCCGCGCGCGCTACGGCCACGGGGGGCGAGTAGGCTACGACCGTGAGTGGCGCGCCGACGCGAAGCTCTCCGGCGGCGGCGAACTGATCGACCAGGGCGTGCACCTCATCGACCTGGCCGGTTGGTTTCTGGGCGAGTTCACGAGCGTGGCAGGCCATGCGGCGACGTACTTCTGGGACATGGCGGTGGACGACAATGCCTTCCTGAATTTGCGCACGGCGGGCGGGCAGACCGCGTGGCTCCAGGTCAGTTGCACGGAGTGGAAGAACCTTTTTTCCTTCGAGATCTACGGGCGGACAGGAAAGCTGCACATTGAAGGGTTGGGCGGCAGCTACGGTGTGGAGCGTCTGAGTTATTACCGCATGTTGCCCGAGATGGGTCCACCCGAGACGACCGTGTGGGAGTACCCGCGCGGCGATGAATCGTGGAAGGTGGAGATGCGGGAGTTCCTGGCCGACATCGCGCAAAACCGCACGCCCGTGCCCGGCCTCAAGGAAGCCCGCCATGCGCTGGACGTGGTCGGCCAGATTTATCGCCAGAGCGGTTACAGCTAACCTGCGCGAGTCGACGCAAACCTTCGCCCGTACGAAAGAAGCCTGTGCGAATGATGAATGTAGTAGGTCTTGAATTCCAGGGCACGTCGCTCCAAAAGATGCCAGGAAAGGATGGACAGCGAAGTTGTTGCAATAAACGAGATCAGCATCATTTCAGTGACCGAAATTCGAGGAACTAGCGCGACAATGGATTGTTGGACGGGGAACGCGTAAATATAAATGCCGTAAGAGTAATCGCCTAACCGATTGTACTGTCGGATAAAGCCAGCGGGAATGTACGCTGTGAATAGCAAGACGTATGTGATCACAAGAAGGTATACGATGAAGAATGCGTGCTCTCCGCTGGCAAGTGCCAGAAAAAGAGCGAGTATGCAGGCCCAGAATAATCGGTGTGAAAGGATGATATCTTCACGCCAATGATAGAATACTGCGCCCGAAAAAAACATAAAATAGTGTCGCGTAAACAGTACGTTGTCATTGAGATACCAGTGCACGGCAAATACGCAAATTCCCGTCAGGCAAGTGAAGGCACCGATAAAAAATTTGAATGTGCGTATGTGAGACCCGATAAATTGTCGAGACAGCAGCCAAGTCAGGGCAAGTATCAGATACAGCCGAACTTCATCAGGCATCGTCCAGAGCGAACCATTGACCGAACTTGGAAATGGGTTGGTGGTAAACACTCCTGGCAAGTTGTAGGAAACACCGGTGATCAGGGTCGCGCATCTCCCAAGGTAGGTATAAATTTTCAGCGAGGAAAAATAGCTCCGCAAAGGGAGGGTCGTGAAAGATGCGCCGAGTACAAAGACACTGAGGGTCAGCACGATCCACAACGCCGGAAAGATCCTCAGTATCCTGGCCCAGGCAAATTCCGTGATGTCTTGCCGTCTCAGCAAGCTGGAGGTAACAAGAAATCCACTGGTGATGAAAAACAGATCTACGGCCGTTAGTCCTATGCTGATTCCGAAGTGAGTAGCGAGTGGGTCGGCTCTTCCCGTCAAAGCATAGCTATGACTCACCAACACGGCGAGTGCTGCAACAATTCTTATCAGATTGAAATTGTTGTCTCTTCCTTGGGAGAAATCGGATAGCTTCATGAGCCCATGTCTAGCGGTAAGTAGCATGGCAGGCAATCGTAAATTTCTCGGGTCGAGCCAAGCTCTTCCTCGCGCTGTTCAACGTTGTTGGAACGACACAAGATAGGATCATACGCTGCTCCCATACCGTTACCGAAGGCGAGTGATGTCCTGCTTTGTTACGAGATTGACGCCGCACGTCCCCAGCGGGACCGGCTCTTGCGGTTCTGGAACTAAAATCGTCACACCGTCCGCAGTTGATCAACACCGGCGAATGAGTATGTGGTCGATTCCACCCAAAACAATCTCTTCACGTCACCCGATTTTACTCGCCTCTAAGCTCCACGGTACTTAGGTTCTGTGGAGTTCAACAATTCGCGGATGAAAACGATCATAAAGTTGCTTCTGAAACAGGCGGGATGGGAGTTGCACCGAACCCGCACCACTGTCCGGAACACCATGATGGGAAGCTTGGAAAGCTTGAGCACGCGGGGGTTTTCCATCAAAACTATCTTGGATGTCGGCGCATCCGACGGCCGTTGGTCGAAGGGCTGCATGGATTTGTTTACGACGGCGAACTACGTTCTCTTCGAGCCGCAGCCTGTTCATGCGACAGCGCTCGATGCCTTCGCGAAAAATCATCAGCGGACCACGATCATCAAGAAGGCGGTCGGATCATCCGAGGGGCATACCTACTTCGATGCCTCCGATCCATTCAGTGGAGTACTGGCCGCGAATGCCGGCAATCATACGATCAAAGTGGATTTGACGACGATTGATGCGAGCGTCGCGCAGAATCAGTGTCAGCCACCTTTTCTTTTGAAGCTGGACACTCACGGTTTTGAAAAGGGCATCCTCGAAGCAGCACACGACACGTTGCGATCGACTCAGGCATTGATCATCGAAGCATATAACTACAGGATTACTTCAGAAGCTCTCACGTTCTGGGAACTTTGTGCGTTCATGGCGGAGCGCGGTTTTCGTCCGATTGACCTGGTAGATGTGATGCACCGCCCTCACGACGATTCGTTGTGGCAAATGGACCTTTTTTTCATCAAATCCACTTGGGAAGGGTTTAACTACACTTCTTACAAGTAGAAGTTAGCGTGTCAGAACTGTTTTCATGAGACGTATTTGTGGCTGATTTTTGAGCATGGCAATTTCCGAATTTAGCCGTACCTCTAGCCTACGCGGATCGACGGAAATCCTATTTTGCGTGTACCTTTCGACTGCCCCGTCTGGGGCATTCCGGGAGTGGCGGTTAAGTTAAGCGGTTGCAGGTAGCCAAGCACTTCCGCCGCATACTCATCCCAAATCTTGAGCGGGCGCTTTGTGGCCGCCAGGGCCAGCGCATGCCGCTTCCCGGGCGACTCCGCCAGTGCGACGATAGCATCCGCCAGTGCCCGCGGGTCGTGCACGTCCACCGTCACGCAGCCGCCCCCGGCGGCGTTTTCGGCCATGACCCCGAAGTTCGCGCAGACACAGGGCCGTCCGAACCACAGGCTCTCGATGATCGGCAGCCCGAAGCCTTCCAATACGGACGGGTACACCGTGAAGTCCGCCTCCT
>CAXTVY010000133.1:7303-11735 GCA_964247665.1 uncultured Chthoniobacterales bacterium
CGTACAACCGACGCAACAGGCTGTATTCGACCTGCGCGTGCCACGTCACCCGGCCTTCGTGCCGCTTCAGGAAGTGCCGCACCTGCCGGGCAATTTCGGGCGCTCCCTCGTAGGCCGCGCCGACCAGATTGAGTTCCAGCTTCAGCCCGGGCCGGGCCGCCGTCGCCAGTTCGTAGGCGTCGAGTAGCGCGCGATGGTTCTTGCGCGGTTCGAGGGTCGAGATGCACAGCAGCCGCACGGCTTGCACCGACCCGTCGTTGGACGATGGGACGACCTCCTCCGGGCGCACTCGCGGGACGCCCGACACGTCGCTTGCCAGCGGGCAGACGCACACCGGCGGCCGGGGCAGCCCGCGCGCGCGAGTGAAATCGTGCCAATCACGCGCGGAGGTTTCGGATACGGGCAGGATCAGGTCCGCCCGGCTGAAATCCTCCATGTAACCGGCGTGCAAGGCGGGCAGGGCAGGGGGCACCGCCCCGGGATGGGTCACGGGGATGGCGTCGTGGAAAATCAGCGCCAGCCGCCAGCCGTGCCGATGCACGTAATCGACCAACTGTGCAGTGCGCGGACGGTACATCAACTCGGGCATCAGCACCCACGCGCCGGGAGGCGGGGCGGACCCGGCGGGCAGCGCGTGCAACGGCAGGGGCAGGGCGGCTGGATCGCGCAACGGCTCGGCCGCCAGACCCGCCGACAGGTCAGGCGGCAGCAGTTGGAGGCTCGTGGTCGCCATGTCCCAGAGGACGGTGCGGACCGGCGCGCCGGAGCGTCCGAGCGCCCCGGCGAGGCTGCGCACGACGGTCTGGATGCCCGACCGCCCCGGGTTGTGCACGGTATCCTCCATGACGAGGTAAACCACCGCGCCACCCGCCGCGGCGGCGGGTGGCGCGGCCGGCGGCGTCACCGGCCGGCGGGCGGCGGCCAATTCGTTCGCCAGCCGCAATGGCCACGGCGGCCGGCTCTCCGGCGGCCAGGGAGTGAACCGCTGGCCCAATGCACGCTCGACCCGCCCGAAGTTGTATCGCCACGGCCGCAGCCCGTGTTTGCGCAGATAGCGGCTGCCCTCCCGGTGCAGGTCGTCCACCGTGATGACATCGGGCATTCCGATGGGGACGCAGCCCTGCCAGCGCGCCTGGAAGCGCGCTTCGTTCTCGTCCTCGTACTGGCGGCGGTTCGGCGACGCGCTGACGTGATGGTAGATGACACTGCGGTTCGCCACGAAGTGCCGGTAGCCGCGTGCCCCGGCCCGCAGGCACAGGTCCACGTCCTCGAAACCGTTGCGGAAACCTTCGTCGAAGCCGCCCAGTTCCTCGAACAACGCGCGCCGCACGACGCAGCAGGCCGCGGTCACGGCGGGCCAGGCTAGGTAGGGCTCGTGCGGAGCGGACGCACGATTCTTGCCCGCGTGCAACGGCAGGCCGCTGCCGGGGCGGAAATAGACGCCAAAATGATCGACCAGCCCGCTGACGGGTTCACGTTGGACATTCCCCACCAGGCCCACGGCCGGGTCCCAGCGCGCGAGCCGCGCCATCGGCTCCAGCCAGCCGGGCAGCGGCACGGTGTCGTTGTTGAGCAGGCAAAGCAGGGGGGCCCGGGCCAGCCGGGCGGCGGCGTTGTTGTTGGCCGCGAAACCGCGCGGAGCGTCGTTGAGCAGGACGCGGTGGCGCGGGGCCGGGAGCGTGGCGAGAAATTCGCGTGTGCCGTCCGTGCTGCCGTCGTCGATGAGGATGACCTCGTAGCGCCAACCGGCGAGCGTGCGCGCGAGGCTTTCCAGGTAGACGCGCGTCAGGTCGAGCCGGTTGAACAGCGAGGTGATGATCGTGATGTCCAAAGGCAGAAGGCAGAAGGCAGAAGGGCCGTGGGATGCAGGAGGTAGGATGGAAGACGAGTACCCGGGGAGAGGTCGTTTGGCACTGCTATACTGCGCGCGGGAAGATAAGACGTTTTGGGGCAGACGCTCTGTCGTCGGCCACTCGCATCTCTCCGCCTTCTACCCTTACCTTTCACCTTCTACCTTTTCCGCCACGAGGTGGCGCAGGTAGTTCGCGTACTCGGTCTTGCCCAGGTTCTTGATGAGTTCCGCCAGACCGGCGTTGTCGATCCAGCCCTGCTCGTAGGCGATTTCCTCGATGCAGGCGATCTTGAGTCCTTGCCGGTGCTGGATGGCTTGCACGAAGTTGGCCGCTTCAAGTAGCGAATCATGGGTCCCCGTGTCCAGCCAGGCCGTGCCGCGGCCCAGGCGCTCGACCAGGAGCGTGCCCTCTTCGAGGTAGAGCCGGTTGAGGTCCGTGATCTCCAGTTCGCCGCGCGGGCTGGGTTTGAGGCGGCGCGCCTGCTCCACCACCCGGCCATCGTAGAAGTACAACCCGGGAACGGCGTAGTTGCTCTTGGGCTTGGCCGGTTTTTCCTCCAGCGAGAGGACGCGGCCATCCGGGGCAAACTCGACGACCCCATACGCCGCCGGGTCAGCGACGCGGTAGCCAAAGATCGTCGCGCCCTCGGTCCGCGTGGCGGTGCGTTGCAGCGCGCCCGAGAGGTCGTGTCCGTAGAAGAGGTTGTCACCCAGGATCAGGCAGGCCGGCGCGCCGGCCAGGAAGTCCGCGCCGATGAGGAACGCCTGCGCGAGGCCGTCCGGCGAGGGCTGTTCGCGGTACTGAATGTTCATGCCCAGTTGGCTACCGTCGCCGAACAGGCGCTGGAACTGTGGCAGGTCCGCGGGCGTGCTGATGATGAGCACCTCACGGATGCCCGAGAGCATGAGCACGCTCAGCGGATAGTACACCATCGGCTTGTCGTACACGGGCATGAGCTGCTTGCTCACGGACCGGGTAAGCGGGAATAACCGCGTGCCGCTGCCCCCGGCCAGGATGATGCCCTTGTAAGCGGAATGCGTGGGATGGTGCGGACTCATGACAGCTTGGACGCCGCAAAGCGGTAAAATGACCAATAAATCGGATTATTCGGGGTTATTCCCCGATATTGCTCCCTGGGAAGGAGCCAGTTTTGGTGGGTTTATTTTTGACCCGTTTCGGACAAACCAAGACGTTCGCGGCTGTATTTGTCGGCGGACACCTTTTCGCACCAACCCCGGTTGGCCAGATACCAGCGGATCGTTTTTTCCAGGCCGGTCTCGAAGCTCTCGGCCGGGGCCCAGCCCAGTTCGCGTTGCAGCTTGCCGCTATTGACCGCGTAGCGCCGGTCGTGGCCGGGACGGTCGGCGACGAACGTCTTCTGCTCGGCGTAGGAGCGGCCGTCGGCGCGCGGGCTCAGGGTGTCCAGGGTCCGGCAGAGGGTGTCCACGATTTGCAAGTTCGTGCGCTCGTGGTTGCCACCGACGTTGTACGTCTCGCCTGTGCAGCCGTCGGCCAGCACCCGGCTGATCGCCTCGCAATGGTCGCCGACATAAAGCCAATCGCGGATGTTGCCGCCGTCGCCGTAGATGGGCAAGGACTTGCCGTCCAGCGCGTTGAGGATCATCAGCGGGATCAGCTTCTCCGGGAACTGGTGCGGCCCGTAGTTGTTGGAACAGTTCGTGGTCAGGACCGGTAACCCGTAGGTATGGAAGTAGGCCCGGGCAAAGTGGTCGCTGCCCGCTTTGCTGGCCGCGTAGGGGCTGTTGGGCGCGAAGCCCGTCTCCTCCGTGAACGCCGGGTCGTCGGCCTTGAGCGTGCCGTACACCTCGTCCGTGGAGACGTGCAGGAAGCGGAACGCCCGCGCGCTTTCCGGCGGCAGGCCCTTCCAGTAAGCCCGGGCGCAATCCAGCAGCCGGAACGTGCCTAACACGTTGGTAATGAGGAAATCTTCGGGGCTGTCGATGGAGCGGTCCACGTGGCTCTCGGCCGCGAAGTGGACCAGGGCGGTGACCCCGTGCTCCGCCAGCAAGCCACCCACGAGGGCGGCGTCCGTGATGTCGCCTTGCACGAATGTATAGCGACCCGTGCCCTCCAGGTCCGCGACCGTGGCCGGATTGCCCGCGTAGGTGAGTTTGTCCAGGTTGACGACGCACGTTGAATAATCGCCCGCCAGGACGTGCCGCACGAAGTTCGAGCCGATGAAACCGGCACCGCCGGTGACGAGGAGAGTGGAACTCACGATAAAATCAAAAAAAGGTAAATCTTATTCCCGCACCCAGTTGCGCAAAGATTGCTCGATGGCGTCGTGTACCTCGGTCATGGCCACGCCTGCATTCTGGAGCTTGGCCGTGTCGAGCAGGCAGTTGCTGCGCGGGGTCTTGGCCGCCACTTGCATGAACTCGGTTTCATCCCGGAAGAACGCGAACTCCTTCTCGCAGACACCGCTTTTCTTGATGAGGTGCACGACCTCGTGCGTGGTGACGTGGCCGGGGTTGGTGACGTTGTACGTCCCGAAGGGCAGCCGTTTTTGCCACGTCTCGAAGCAGGCGCGCACAAACTCGTCGAGCTGCGAGAGGGAG
>CAXTVY010000134.1:0-11733 GCA_964247665.1 uncultured Chthoniobacterales bacterium
TGGTCGTCTTCGTCGTGCTGACGGGCCTGGTGGTGGGGATGCGGCTGCCGGCGGCGCGTAATCTCCAGCGATTCTTTCATGAGGCGGCGCCGCCCAAGATCTACACCCCGCACAGCGTCGGCAGCCGCCTGGGCGCGTTCGGCTCGGGGCTCCAGACCCTGGAACAACTCGAAAAGGAAAATGCCGAACTCAAGGTCGAGAACGCCAAGCTCTCCGCCACCAACCACATGCTCAGCGACCTGGGCGCGCAGAACGACAGCCTGCGCCAGGCGCTCGACTTCAAGAAACGCTCGGGCTTCACGCTGCTGCCCGCGCGCATCATCGCCCGCTCCAGCGCGACGTGGTGGAGCAGCGTGCAGATCGACCGCGGCGAACAGGACGGCCTGGACAGCGACATGCCTGTCGTCACCGACGTGGGCCTGGTCGGCAAGACCACCACCGTCGGGGCCAACACGGCCTACGTCGTGCTCATCGCCGACGAGAACTGCAAGGTCGCCGCCTCCATCGAGAACACCACCGAGCAGGGCATCCTCAGCGGCGACCGCGCCAGCGGCGCGGCCGAGCCCGACCTGATCCTGAGTTACCTGTCCAAAACCGCGCCGATCCAGACGGGCCAGAAGGTCTTCAGCGCCGGGGTCAGTGGCGGCGTGTTCCCCTCCGGGCTGCTGCTGGGCACGATCAAGGCGTTCCAGGTGCACGAACTCGACGCGCGCGCCGTGGTCGCGCCCGCCGTGGACCTTTCCCGGCTCGAAAACGTGTTCGTCGTGCGTTCCACCCGCGCCGTCCCGGCTGCCCCGGCCGCCGCCACCCCGCCGCCCCCCGCCGCGCGCAAGCCATGAGCACGACGGCGTTCTTCGGGGTCGTGCTGCTGTTGGACTTCCTGGCGGTGGTCTGCCAGCCGTACTGCGGTCCGCTGCCCGCGCTCTTCGGCGCGCGCCCGCTGCTTTTCCCGGTGATCCTGGCTTACGGCGCGCTGGCGCTGCCGTTCTGGGCGGCGCTGGCGCTGGCGTTCTTCAACGGCCTGCTCTGGGACGCGCTGACCGTGCAGATCCTCAACCCGAGCCCCTACGTGCAGGGCAACCCGACGGTCGAGATCGCCATGGGCTGGTCGGTGTTGTTCTTCGGCGTGCTGGTGATCCTGGTGCACGGGCTGCGGCCCCTCTTTCTGCGCGGGCGGTGGGAGCTGCATTGCCTGGCCAGCGGGGTTTGCGTGGTGGGCATCCTCGTGGCGCAATACGCGCTGGTGATCTTCCACCACGGCGGGCTGACGCTGCCGCGCGAGTTCTGGGCGCGGCTGTTTTTGCCGGGCTTCTTTGCGATGCTGATCGCCCCGCTGGTGTACCTGGGGTTATACGTGGTGGCGTTGCTGCTGGGCTACCCGATCCGCGTGTACGCCGCCCCCGACCGCCGCGAGCGCGCGCCGGATTACGAGCGATGACAAAGACCTTTCCTTACGTGTTTGTTCTCGTCCTGGTGCTCGGACTTGTGTCTTTCTTGGCGATAAGTGTCCAACACGTTTTCCGCCGGTCTTCTTCCTATTCCTCACTCGCCACCTCACTCACCAAACCCATGACTCACCACACCCACGGCACGTTCGAGGTCAAGCTGCTGCCCCAGGGCGAGGGCGACAAGGCGGCGGGCAGCACGCTCGCGCGGATGTCCATCGACAAGCAGTTCCACGGCGGCATCGAGGGCACGAGCCAGGGCGAGATGCTCAGCGCCATGACCGAGACGCCGGGTTCGGCGGGCTACGTGGCCATCGAACGCGTGACGGGCACACTGGACGGCAGGGGCGGCAGCTTCGTGTTCCAGCACAGTGCCACGATGACGCGCGGCACACCGGATTTGAGCGTGACGGTCGTGCCGGATTCCGGCACGGGGCAGCTCGCTGGCCTGACGGGCCGCTTCACGATCAAGGTCGCCGAGGGCCAGCACTCGTATGATTTCGAGTACACCTTGCCCGACGCGCCTTGAACCCGCGCAACGAAGAAGAGTTTGCACCCGCCGACAAGTCGAGCGCCGGGCGTTTCGGCCTGCTCCTGGCGGAATTGCGCGCTTTTCGCGCCAGCCTCACCGCCCGTAGCCCTATCCTCGCCCCCGGCGAGAACTGGAACGAGTTCGCGCGAGAAGGGTTGGACTGAGCCACGATCCTCAAGCTGTCGGCAAGCCAAAGATATCAATCAGCTTGCGGTCAATCGCTTTTTTGCGCTGGTAGCTCACGGTTCCCCGACGTGACCCGATGGCTGCCTTCTCGAAGCGGTAGATTTCGTTGCACTTGACGACTGTGGCGTTGTCGAGGCCGTCCGCCCCGTTCAAGCGCACATGAAACGCCTTTAGTTGCATGTCGGCTCGCAGGCTGACGCACAACAGAGCATTGACGAACGCATACGCGGGATTGTCGATGATCCCCTGGTTTGAGATCAGCACGCACGGATGCGGTTGCTCCTCTGAAGGATAGGGGAGATCGTAAATTCCCCATTGCAACGTCGGCATGGCTATTCAACGCGAGTCCTTGCCGCAGCCCGCGACACCGCGTTGGAAATCGCCGCGTCTTCGTCGTCTCCTACTTCGGCGGCGGTGTACCGGCGGCGTGGCTTGGCGCCGCGGCTTTCCCCCTGGTGCCTAGTAGGCAAGCTCCCGGCAGTCCCACGCTGGTTCTTGGCCATCGCCATCATAGGCTTACCGGTCTTGGGAGCAATTTTAATGGGCATGACGGTGTTCAAGGGGCCTCAGCAGCCTTCTCCATCTTATGCAATCGGGTCCGGATTGTCCAAAGAAGTTGCTCCCGCAACCCGCAACGCGCTGCAGGCGCATCGCAACCCGCAACCCGCAACCCGCCGCGCACCAACCTCCCCACTTGGCACCCCGCCCGGCATCGGCTATAGTCCCGGCATCCTCCGCCCGGCATGGCCCTTTTCAAAACCGAAATCCGCATCCAGATCGTCGGTTTCCTCTTTCTTCTAGGGGTCTCCGCCATCATCGCCAAACTCTGGTTCGTGCAGGTCGTCCAGAACGACTTCTACAAACAGAAAATCCGCGGCTCGGGCGAGGTGACCGTCCGCATCCCCAGCGTGCGCGGGGAGATCCGCGACAAGAACGGCGTGCCCCTGGTCACCAACCGGCGCTCGTTCTCCGTCGATTTCCTGCTCAACGACATGATCAAGGGCTACAAGGAGGCGTTCGGCCGCTCCAAGGTGCCCAGGATCAAGTACGTCCACACCGTCAAGGGCGTGTACGCCGAAACCAACGAGGCCGACGTAGCCAGCATCGTGCGCGAAACCGTGCTGCCGCGCCTGCGCCAGTTGGGCTTTGACAAGCCCATCGACGACAAGCAGCTCCAGAAACATTTCCGCACGGACACCCTGGTGCCCTACTCCTACCTCGAAGACATCGACTTCAAGGACATCGCCAAGCTCTCCGAGCACGACCTCGGCCTGCCGGGCATCGACCTGCCGCTGCGTTCCGTGCGCGAATATCCCTTCGGCGCGCTCGCGGCCCACATCGTCGGCTACGTCGGCCCGGCCGACACCGACGAGGAAGACGCCAAGAACTACACCTATTACCAGCCCGACGTGGAGGGCAAGAACAACATCGAGCAGGCCATGGACAAGTGGCTGCGCGGCCAGGCCGGGGTGCGCTACGTCAAGAAGAACGCCAAGGGCGTCATCGAGGGCGACAGCGGCATCCGCCCGCCCGTCCCGGGCGACAACGTCTACCTGACCATCGACGCCCGCGTGCAATCCATCGCCGAGAACGCCATGCGCGTCGCCGGGCGCGGGGCCGCCGTCGTGGCCGACCCGTACACGGGCAACATCCTGGCGATGGTGTCCGTGCCCTCGTTCGACCCCAACGACTTCATCCCGAGCATCTCCTCGGACGACTGGAACGGGCTCATCAAGGACGAAACCGACCCGCTCAAGAACCGCGCGATCCAGTCCTACGCGCCGGGCTCGACGTTCAAGACCATCACGGCCCTGGCCGGGCTGACGATGGGCAAGGGCAACAACACGTACACCTGCTCGGGCGGCGTGACCTACGGCGGGCGCTACATGCGCTGCTGGATCGGCCAGAAGGGCGGCAGCCACGGCACGCTCAACCTCATCGACGCCCTCAAGGATTCCTGCAACGCCTACTTCTTCCAGTACGGCAACGCCGCCGGGGTGGACGCGATTGACCGCGTGGCCCACGCCGTGGGCATCGGCCAGCGCACGGGCGTGCCGCTCTCCGACGAGGCGGCGGGCATCCTGCCCGGCAAGGACTGGTTCGCCGAGCACCGCCCACGCGAGAAGTGGACCGACGCGCACACGGCCAACCTGTCCATCGGCCAGGGCGACGTGCAGGCGAGCCCGCTGCAAATGTCGATGGTCGCCTCCATGCTCGCCAACGGCGGCACCTGCTACTACCCACGCATGATCGACCGCGTGGTGGACGGCCAGGGGCAGGACGCTGTGGACCCGGATACGGGCAAGATCGTGGCGGGCGGCCCGCGGGTGCGCGTGCAGTTGGCGGACCTGGGGCTCAAGCCCGACCAGATCGAGAAGGTGCGCCGGGGCATGTGGAAGGTCGTCAACGACCCCACGGGCACGGCCACGCACGCCAAGCTCAAGGGCGTGGAGTTGGCAGGCAAGACGGGCACGGCGCAGTTCTGGCGCAACGGCGTGTCGGACAACCACACCTGGTTCATCTGCTTCGCGCCCTACGACAAGCCCAAGTACGCCATCTGCGTGTTCCTCCAGGGGGCCAAGGGCGGCGGCATCACGGCCGCACCCATCGCCGCGCGCATCATGGACGAGACGCTGGCGCTCGACGCGGGCAAGTACAGCCCCGAAGTCAAGAAGATGGACCCGGCCAAGGGCAATTTCACGTTCATCAACAACATCGATTTCTCCAGCAGCGTGCCCGTGCAGACCTCGCCTGACGGCACCCCGGACAAGAACGGCAAGAAGAAGATCGCCACGAGCGCCGCCGACCTCAACGACGACGGCGACGAGGCGGACGACCACCAGGCCGACCCTGCCGAGAAGAACAACGACCACGACCGGGTCAGCGGTGCCGCGAAGCCCAAGGTGCGCGAATCCAGCGGCAGCAGCGGCAGCCAGTCCAACGCCGCGGGCAGCGACACGCCGCTGAACAAATCCCTGCGAAAATTTTTCCGGCGCGACCCCGCCGCCGACAACAGCCCGGACTCCGAGAAGGATCTCCAGGCCCAACAGAAAACCTTGCGTAAACAACAAAAAGCTCAACAACGCCAACAATCTTCCTCCCAGCCCGCGCCCGCCGCGACCCCACCCCCGCGCAAAAAGTTCCTCGGGATTTTCTGAGGCGGCCCGGCCGCCGATGCAGGATGCAGGATGCAGGCAGAGGGATGCGGCCCTGGCCGGGGCGGGTGCATCTCCCCGCCGTATCTGCTAGACTGTTGGCGGGAAACCTCTTAACGCTGTTTCTCCGGGGATTCCGCGTCCGGCACGCCTGATTCCCACCGTTCTTTCTCCAACCTTCACCCACACATCCCGTTTGCACGGCAGCGCGTGCGGAGCGTGTTCCTTTCCTGGAATTCAAATCTTTTGCCCTGGGCCCTGCATTCTGTTTTCAGCGGCTTCCGCCGCCCTCCCCCTTTCCCATTTTGACCACTTCCATGATCGAAAAAGTCAAGCGCATCCTCGGGCTCGCCAAGAAGAAGCCCAACAACCTTTTGCTCATCAACGTCGAGAAGCTCGAACGCCGCGTCGCCCTCCTGGAAGACGGCGTCCTGGAAGAATACAACATCGAGCGCACCACCGACCGCAACATCGTCGGCGGCATCTTCAAGGGCCGGGTGCGCAACATCGAACAGGGCCTCAAGGCCATGTTCGTGGACATTGGTTTTGAAAAGAACGCCTTCCTGCACTTCTGGGACGCGCTCCCCGGCCTGGACGAAACCAAGGTCGAGCGCATCGACCGCGGCGAGAAGAAAGGCAAGAAGACCGCCGACGGCGGGGGCGGGGGCGGGGGCCGCAAGGGCGGCGGCGACAAGAAGCCCACCTCCAAGGACATCCCGACCCTCTACCCCGTGGGCAGCGAGGTGCTCGTGCAGGTGACCAAGGGGCCCATCGGCACGAAGGGACCACGCGTCAGCACGAACCTGTGGCTCGCCGGGCGTTACCTCGTCTTCATGCCCTACAGCGACCAGAGCGGCATCTCGCGCAAGATCGAGGACCCCAAGGAGCGCGAGCGCCTGCGCAAGATCCTGCGCGGCCTGGATATCCCCGAGGGCATGGGCGTCATCATCCGCACGGCCTCCGAGGGCCAGCGCGCGCGCTTCCTGGTGCGTGACCTCGGGCTGTTGCTGGAGCAGTGGCGCGCCATCGAGGAAAACATGCGCGAGAAGAAAGCGCCCGCGTGCATGTTCGAGCAACCCGACCTGATCGACCGCACCGTGCGCGACTTCCTGACCGACGAGGTGGACAAGGTGGTGTGCGACGACGCGGCGACGGTCGAGCACATGAAGGAGCTGGTCGGCCAGATCAGCTCCCGCTCGAAGAACCGCGTGGAGCATCACGCCGAGCACCTGCCGGTGTTCGAGAAGTACGGCGTGCAGCGCCAGATCGACGATGCGTTCCACCGGCAGGTGTGGCTGCCGTGCGGCGGCTACATCGTGTTCGACGAAACGGAGGCGCTCATCGCCATCGACGTGAACACCGGCCGCAACAAGGGCAGCAAGGACATGGAGAAGACCATCCTGCAAACCAACCTGGAGGCGGCGGACGAGATCGCGCGCCAGCTCCGGCTGCGCAACGTGGGCGGCCTGATCATCGGCGACTTCATCGACATGAAGAGCCGCAAGGACCAGCAGCAGGTCTACGACCGGATGCGCGACCGCATGAAGCGCGACAAGAGCAAGACGCACATCCTGCCGCTCTCCAGCCTGGGCCTGATGGAGATGACCCGCCAGCGGGCGCAGGAGAGCCTGAGTTCCTCGGTGTACGTGTCGTGCCCGTACTGCAACGGCCGGGGCAAGGTCAAGAGTTCGATGAGCATGAGCGTGGAGTTGCAGCGCGCGCTCAACGCGATCATGCGCAAGCACCGCGAAACGCACCCGGAGTTGAAGGTGACGGTGCATCCCGAGGTCTTGCAGCGCCTGCGCACGGAGGACGAGGAACTGCTCGTCGAGCTGGAGCGCAAGCACGAGGGCCGGCTGACGTTCCGCGCGGACGTGACGTTCCACCACGAGAAGTTCATGGTGTGCGACGCCGTGAGCGGCGCGGAGTTGAAGCCGTAGGGCCATGCGGCGGCGGTCGCCCGGAGATCGCACGACGCATTATTGACTTGCCTGCCGGAGGGTATTCCGCCTAGATGATCCGCGTCCAACCCGGACGCGGCCCCTTCATCTACCCCCATGAACATCCATTCCCGGTTTCAAGCGTTCTTCCTGGCCCTGCTCCTGGGGGCCGCGGCGGCTCCGGCCGCCCGCGCGCAGGACGAATTCCGGGTCGTGAGCCTCCATCCCTTTTCTTCCCACGAGGAGATCAAGGTCGGCTCGGGCTGGCGCAAAGATTTGCCGCAGCGGATGCAGGTGTCGCTCCAGGTCGCGTCCGAAACGCCGTCCGGGTCGGTTTTCGTGAAGGCATACTTCTACGACAAGGACAACAAGCTCGTCGCCACGTACCCCAGGCCCGCCAGCATCTGGACCTCCACCCCCCACGGCACCGCGGAGGTTGGCCTGCCGCCCACCTTGCCGCGCGGGATCACCAACGTGTACTTCGCGCTGCCCGAAGATCTCCAGGCCAAGAAATGGACGACGATGCTGGTGGTCTTCGGCAACAGCACCAAGGCCGTCGCCAGCGCCCTGCCTGCCACCGCGCTGCCGAAACTCGATTTCCCCGAGAAGGCGAAGGTCGCCGCTCCCGTGCCCTAGGCGGTTGGCGAACCGGTGGGCCGGTGGGGATGAACCCTCTCACCGGCTGAAGAGCGCCCGCAGGCGGGTCTTCACCCGCTGGTTGAGCCCCGTCTGGCGCGTCCAATGACGTAGCAGCGAGGGCCGCAGCATTTGGCCATACGCCAGCCACGACGCCACGGGTCCAGGCAGCCGCCGCGCGCGCTCGATGGACAGGCAGGCTTCCACCGTGCGGTGGAACAGGACCTCGGGTGCGTACCATTCCTCCCACTGCCGCCGCGCCTCCCGGCCCATCGCCGGGGCGTCGGCCTCGCGCTCGGCCAGCACGCCGGGCAGCCGCGCGTAGTCCGCTTCCGCGATGAACACGCACGACCGGTCCCACGCCGGACCGTCGGGCCGCACCCAGTCGTCGGCCAGCACCACCGGCGCGCGCCCCATGCCCATCGTCTCGAACAGACGGCGGCTGCCCACGCCCACCCCGCGCGGACACAGGATGAAGTGGCTCCCTTTCGTCGCGTCGGCGTACTGCCGGGCAAAGTCTAGTTTTTCCTCGGGGCTACCGTGGCGGGCGATCTCTTCGGCGCGTGCGCTGGTGTCGCGGAACAGCGCGCGCGGACCGTGCGGAAGCGCCGCGAGCCGCTCCCGGACGGGCGCGCTGCGCACCGCGCCCAGAAAGCTGTAGAGGTAGCGGCGCTCCTCGGTGCCAGCCGGGTCATACACCAGGAACGGGTTGGTCGTCTCGTCGAGGTACGGGCCGGAGCGGGTGCGCCCGCGGCGGTGCCAGCGGCGTTCGACCGACGGGTAGATGCCCGGCAGGACAGGCGCGACGCGGTCGTTGAGGTCGTACAGGAAACAGCACCGGCCGTGGCGTTGCACGAGCGGATGCGCGCGCAGGCGTTGGAACGGCGAGCCGTCGTGGCTGAGCGTGCGCACGAAGAGGATCAGATCGGCGGCGGCGGGGTCGTCCGTGAGGGAGTGCACGCCGAAGCGGTCGGCGCGCTGGCTCGCGCGCAGGGGCAGGGTGCCGTCGGGTGGGGGCGGGGCGTCGGGGGCGGCTCCGCCCGGTGCGATGGGCGGGGCGAAGACGAGGTGGACGCAGGCCATGGGCTTGTTTGCGTCGGAGCGTAGGGAAGCGCCGCGCGGGAGACAAGGCGGAAGGCGGAAGGCGGAAGGCAGAAGGCAGAAGGATGCAGGATGCAGGATGCAGGATGCGGGATGCGGGATGCAGGATGCGGGATGCGGGGCACCTGCGGTGCGTTGCGGGTTGCGGGTTGCGGGTTGCGATGCGGCTCCCACGACTGATTTCAACCTCGTTGTGCGGCTCAGCCGGTGTCGGCACCTTCCGGCCGTCCCAACCCCGGCAGAGGTTTTGGCCGTCCCAGCCCCGGCAGGGGCGTCAGAAGATAGCCCGGGGCGTGAGCCCCGGGAGAACGGTCGTCATCTGCAAGCCCCGGCAGGGGCGGAAGAAACGACGCGGGCCCGACACGGCCGCCCCCCGCAAGTATCTTCTTTCGCCCCTGCCGGGGCTGCGGACCAGAAGCAGGGTGTCCGCCACCTGATCGAGCGATAAACCACCGTAATCGCCGGCCAGCTTGCTCGGCTGCCAACGGTGGCCCACGGTCCATGCCGCGTATGCGCTGGAAGGGACGACCAAACCATGCTTTATCACCCGATGAAAACGCTCGCCTGGCTCTGCCTGCTCCTCTTCGCTCCCGTAATCCGCAGCGATGCCGCCGACACCCCCGGCCAGGCCACGGTCAGGGAAACGGTTGACCAGGTCATCCAACCGCTCATGCGGGCGGACAACATCCCGGGCATGGCCATCGCCGTCGTCATCGACGGACAGGCCAATTTCTTCAACTATGGGGTGGCGTCCAGGGAGACCCGGCAACCCGTCACCAGCGACACCCTCTTCGAGATCGGTTCCATCAGCAAGACGCTGACCGCCACGCTGGCGGCGTATGCCCAACTCAGCGGCAGCCTTTCCCTGGCCGACCCCGCCAGCAAATACCTCCCCGCCCTGCGCGGCAGTGCTTTCGACGGCATCAGCCTCCTCGACCTGGGAACCCATACCTCCGGCGGCCTGCCGTTGCAGGTTCCCGAAAACATCAAAACCACCGGGGAGTTGATGGGCTACCTCCAGCACTGGCAGCCCGCATTTGCGGCGGGCACCCGCCGGGTTTACTCCAACGTCGGGATCGGGCTGCTCGGCAGGATCACCGCCGAAAGCCTGCACCAACCCTTCGACGAGGCGATGGAAAAGACCCTCTTACCCGCGCTCGGCATGACGCGCAGCTACCTCCAGGTACCGGCGGACCAGTGGGGGCGTTACGCACAGGGTTACACCGGCCAGGATCAACCGATCCGGGTGAGCCCCGGCGTCCTGGCTGCCGAAGCCTACGGCATCAAATCCTGCGCGGCCGACATGGGCCGGTTTCTGATCGCCAACCTGTCACCGGTTCCTGCCGGTCCCGGGGAAAGCGGTGCGCCGGGCGAAAAGCTGCGGCGCGCCGTGACCGATACGCACACGGGATACTTCACGGCGGGCGGGATGACGCAGGACCTGATCTGGGAACAATACCCCTACCCGGTGGAACGGGAGCGCGTGCTGGCTGGCAATTCGGATGCAATGATCACCGGGGCCACGGTCGCCACGAAGCTGGCCGGGCCGCTGCCGCCGCAGGCGAACGTCCTGATCAACAAGACGGGTTCCACCAATGGCTTCGCGGCTTACGTCGCCTTCGTACCCGCCAGAAAGCTGGGCGTCGTGCTCCTCGCCAACAAACGCTACGACATCGCCGCCCGGGTGACGGCCGCCTACGAGATCCTGACCCGGCTGGACCGCTCGCCGACCCCAGCGGATGTAACGAATCATTAGCCACGCATTCCGGCGTGCCGTTGGCCAGCCGTTGCGCCGGTGCCGCCGCGCTTTGCCGCCTAAGCGCTCAGCCCCTCGGCCTTGACCTCGGAGACGCCGCCGATCTTCCACGCGCCGTCTTCCTTCTTGAGCAAGTACTGGTACTGGGCATCGCTCTTCTTCTCGGTGTTCTGCACGCGCACGTAGATGACGGCGTCTTCGCCGGTGTCGAAAGCCATGCCGTAGTCCACACTGGTCGAGTGCGCGATGACCGGGTAGGTCTTACGCACCATGCCCTCGAAGTCCGCAGGCGTGAACATCTCCTTGATCCCCGAGGCGGCGAAGGTGAAGGCCTTCGCGTAGTCGTCCGCCCGGAAGGCGGCGAGCTGCGCGTCGATGACGGTGGTGAGTTCGCTTTTCACGTCGGCGGAGCTGGGATGGGGCTTCGAGGGAGCGGGCGCGGCGGGCGAGCCTTCCGGGGCCGCAGGGGCCGGGGCGGTGGTGATGGCGCGCGCTGGCCAAGCCGGGCCGGAGACCAGCAGGGACAAGGCCACCGCAACGATCAACCCTCTCTGCCGCCGACAAAAAGGAACAGGGCCACGCATGGACCCAACCATGGCCTGGATTTGGGCGGAGGGCAAGCCCGGCTTTCCAGCCTGAACGTCCTGAACCCGCTGAAAAGCGTGAGCGCCCTGAACATCCTGACACCAAATCCGGCATTTTCAGGCATTTTCCCTGGAAATTGCCGCAGGAACTCCCCGCGAAATTCCTGCTTGCCAAGCCGGACCGGGCGGCATACTTTCCGCTTCCTTCGATATCAAGCGAAGCAAGAGTTATGGCATACGTGATCCTCAAAGCCGGCGGCAAACAGTACAAGGTTTCCGAAGGCGACACCATCGACATCGAGAAGCTGGACGTGGCAGCCGGCCAGGAAACGACCTTTTCTGACATCCTGTTCCACGCCGACGGCGACAAGCTCACCCACGGTGCCCCGCTCATCAGC
>CAXTVY010000135.1:0-11699 GCA_964247665.1 uncultured Chthoniobacterales bacterium
AGGTGGACCTGCCCAACGACGATCTGAGCATCACTCCCGGCATGTTCGGCTGGGCGGAGTTGACGCTGGAGGAACACCAGGACGTGCTCAGCGTGCCTGTCCAGGCGCTCAGCACCGGAGAGAACCCGACCGTGTACGTCATCGGCAAGAACAACAAGATCGAGGAGCAATCCGTGAAGATTGGCCTGGAAACTCCGAACCGGGCCGAAGTCATCAGTGGGGTACGCCAGGGGGAACTCGTTTTCATCGGCAACCGCAGCCAGGTCCGCGTCGGGGCCGCCGTGCAGGCGAAAGTCATGGAAACCGCCCAGACCACGTATTCCGCCAACCATGGATAGCTCTGCGGCGGTCTCCGCCTGACCTTTTTTCGTTTATGTCGCGCTTCGCCATCAAGTTTCCCTACTTCATCATCGTGGTCTGCCTGATGGTCTGCGTCATCGGCGTCAGCGCGTTGGTCAAATTGCCGGTCGATCTGTTTCCGAACATCAAAATTCCCGTGGTGGTGGTCGCCACGTTCTACTCCGGGATGCCGCCCGAGCAGATCGAGAACGACATCACCAGCCGTTTCGAGCGGTTCTTCACGCTGGCCAGCAGCATCGACCACATCGAAAGCCGCTCGCTCCAGGGGGTCAGCCTCATCAAGGTGTATTTCCAGCCGGGAACCAACCCGGACTCGTCCGTCACCAGCATTTCCAATCTGGCGATGGCGAACCTGCGCCGCCTGCCCCCGGGCACGCTGCCGCCGGTCGTGCTCAAGTTTGACGCTTCCAGCCTGCCGGTCTGCCTCATCACCTTGAAGGGCGAAGGGTTGAACGAGACGCAGTTGCGCGACGTGGGCCAGTTCACGGTTCGCAACCAGGTCGCCAACGTGCCGGGGGCCTCCGTGCCGCAGCCTTTCGGTGGCCGCTACCGGCAGATCATGGTGTACGTCGATCCGCTCAAGCTGGAAGCCCACCAGCTCAGCGTCATGGACGTGGTGCGCTCGGTGAACGAGTCGAACCTCATCCTGCCGGCCGGCGACGTGAAGATCGGGCCGTTCGACTACAATCTTTCGACCAACAGCCAGCTTCCGACCATCGACCAGATCAACTCCCTGCCACTCAAGACGGTGGGTGGATCGCCCGTCACGGTGGCCGACGTGGGCCAGGCCAAGGACGGCGCGCAGATCCAGACGAACGAGGTGCGGATCGACGGCCAGAAATCGGTCTACCTGCCGGTGCTCAAACAGGGCGGCGGGGCCAACACGATTGCGGTCGTCAACGGCATCCGTAAAGCGGTGGGCGACCTGCTCGACGTGCCGAAATCGCTCATCACCAACGTCGTTTTCGACCAGTCGGCGTTCGTGAAAACGGCGATCAACAACCTGTTGCACGAGGGTGCCATCGGCCTGTGCCTGACCGGGTTGATGATCATGGTCTTCCTGGGCAACGTCCGCGCGACGGTGGCCGTGTTTTTGTCGATTCCGCTTTCCGCCCTGGCCACGTTTCTCTTCCTGTCCTTCGGCGATAATTCCATCAATTCAATGATCCTGGGCGGCTTGGCGCTGGCGTTCTCCCGGCTCATCGACAACTCCGTGGTCGTGCTGGAAAACATCTTCCGGCACCTGGAACTGGGCGAGCCGCCCGAGGTCGCGGCCGAGAAGGGCGGGCAGGAAGTGGCCTTGCCCGTGTTGGCGGCGACTTTCGCCACCGTGGTGGTGTTCTTCCCGGTGACGTTCCTCTACGGCGTCAGCCAGTTTCTTTTCACGGCGCTGGCCCTGTCGGTCGTGCTGTCCCTGTTCGCTTCCTACGTCGTGGCCATGACCGTCGTGCCGCTTTTCTGCGCCAAACTCATCAAGGGCCACGGCGGGCACGGCGACTCCCATCCGCCCGAGGACGGCTATGACGCCGCCGGCCAGGATGGCGCGGCCGTTTACCACGACGAATCCGGCCCCGGAGGCGCGGCGCGCCACGGCCCCGCCACGCCGCTGCCCGAGGCAAAGCGCCCGGGCTGGGGGGCGCGCTTCAACGCGGCGTTCAACGCCGGGTTCAACCGTTTCCTCGATTGGTTCGACGGCATCCAGAAGATCACGCTCGCCCGGCCACTGCTCACCGTGCTCGTGATCCTCGGCAGTTTCGCGGTGAGCCTGGCGATCATGCCTTTCATCGGCCTGGCCTACTTCCCGCGCACCGACCCCGGCCAGTTCGTCGTCACGGTCAAAGCTCCCACGGGGACCCGGGTGGAGATGACCGAAGTCGAGGTCGCCAAGGTGGAAAACCTGATCCACCGCATCGTGCCCAAGGATGAACTCGGCCTCGTGGTTTCCAACATCGGCATCACGGCGGATTTCTCCGCCATCTACACGAGCAACAGCGCGTCGCACACCGCCTTCGTCCAGGCCAGCCTCGTGGAAGGCCACCGGGTCGGCAGCTACGAGTACATGGACCGGGTGCGCACCGCCATCCGCCAGGAACTGCCGGAGCTGACCTGTTATTTCCAGTCGGGCGGCCTGGTGGACGCGGTGCTCAACCTCGGCCTGCCCGCGCCCATCGACGTGCAGGTCAGCGGCTCCAACCTGGAAGCCGCCTACGCCACCGCCGCGAAGATCGCCCGCCGCGCCGCGGCACTGCCCGAGGTCAGCGACGTGCTCGTGCCGCAGGACGTGGACGCCCCGGCACTCAAGCTCGACGTGGACCGCCTGCGCGTGGGCCAGTTGGGCCTCAACGAAAAGGAAGTGGTCGATAACATCATCACCGCGCTGACGAGCAACGCCGTCATCGCCCCGAGCTTCTGGATCGACCCCAAGACGGGCAATGACTACCTGCTCACCGTGCAATACCCGGAAAGCACGATCAAGACGCTGACCGATCTCAAGAACATCCCCCTGCGCTCCATGAACGGCGAGAACACGGCCCTGCTCGACGCCGTGGCCAAGGTCAACCGCGTCGGCACGCCCACGGAGGTGGATCACTACCAACTGCGCCGGGTCATCGACGTGTTCGTGGCCCCGAAGGGCGAGGCCATCGGCGGCGTGGCCAACCAGATGGACCGCATCATCGCCGACGTGCACCCGCCCGAGGGCGTGCGCGTGACGATGCGCGGCACGGTGCAAGCCATGCGCGCCTCGTTCCGGTCCTTCGGCCTGGGGCTGATCCTGGCGGTCGTGCTGGTGTACCTGATCCTGGTCGCGCAGTTCCGCTCCTTCGTCGACCCGTTCCTGATCCTGCTCGCCGTGCCGCCGGGCATCACGGGTGTGCTGCTGATCCTGAGCCTGTCGGGGACGACGCTCAACATCATGTCCCTCATGGGCATCGTGATGATGGTGGGCATCGTGACTTCCAACAGCATTCTCATCGTGGAATTCACCCACCGGCTCATCGAGGACGGCATGAGCGTGCGGGAGGCGGTGAGCCACGCGGTGCGGGTCCGGCTGCGGCCCGTGTTGATGACCTCCCTGGCCACGCTCATCGGCCTGGTGCCGATGGCGCTGAAGCTCGGGGAGGGGAGCGAATCCTACGCGCCGCTGGCCCGCGCCATCATCGGCGGTCTGGCCGTGTCCGTCGCGCTGACGGTTTTGATCGTCCCCGCCGCCTTCCTGCTGGTCCACGGCCGGTCCGAAAAACATCTGCCGGCCGGTGCGACGCCGCGCGTGATCCCCAGCCCCGAGCCGGCGGGCGCTGTTTGAACCGCCCCGAAGTTCTGGAACGCCTGACCCATCAATCGCATGTTGCGCCCCCTTGTCTTCACCTTGGCCATCATCGTGGCCGCCGTGCTGAACCTGCACGCGGAAACGCCTTCGGAACGCCGGGCAAGCCACCCGGCGAAAGCTCACCCCACCCCCACGCCCGTCCCTGATGATTGGGACCCGACGACCCGGCCGGTGCCAGGCGCGATCCAGCCGGTGTCGCCGCCCGCCCGCGCGGCGGCCCTGCCGCCGGTTCTGCCCAGGCTGACACTCCGGGAGGCGGAAAGCTACGCGCTGGCCAACCAGCCCCGGCTCGCCGCCAGCCAGCTCAACTCGCAGGCCGACGCCCAGCGTATTTACGAAGCCCGCTCGGCCTTCTTCCCCCAGGTGCAAGCCAACGCCGTGGGCGTGAAGGCCAAGGAGGACAGCAGCCGGTTAGCCGCCGTTTCGGGCATCACCGACCCGACGATTCTCAGCCGCCAGTCGGATGGCCTTTTGCTCAGCCAACTCATCACCGATTTCGGCCGCACCTACTACCTGACCACCAGCGCCCAGTCCAAAGCCCTGTCGTCCGCACAACGCACGCAGGTCGAACGTGAAATACTCCTTTTTCGTGTCGATCAAGCCTACTTCGCCGTCCAGGGCGCGCAGTCGTTGCTCGAAGTCGCCAACCAGACCGTCTCCACCAACGCCCTCCTGCTGGATCGCACGCGGGCGCTGGCGATCAGCGCGCTCAAATCGAATTTGGATGTGAGCTTCGCGGAAGTCGCGGCGGCGCAGGCCAAGTTGCTCCAAATCCAGGCGCAGGCCCGGGTCCAGGAAGGATACGCCGAACTCTCGGCGGTGCTCGGCCTGGGCCGGAAAGTCAATTTCACCCTCGTGCCACAGGACCTCGGACCCGAGCCGCCCGCCGAGGTGGGGCCGCTCATCGAGAACGCGCTGGCGCACCGGCCCGATCTCCTGGCCGCGCGCGCGGAGCTTGACGCGGCGAGGCGTTTCGCCAAAGCAGAACGCGCCGCCCGCTACCCGACGATTACCGGCCAGGGCGGGTATGGCCTGAACCCGGCGCATCGGGAAGGTGATCTGCCGCCGAATTACGGTGCCATTGGCATCAATCTGAACATCCCGGTATTCACCGGCGGGCTGCTCAGTGCCCGCGACCGCGAGGCGGTTCTGCGGACCCAGGCAGTGCAAAAGCTCCTGGAAGATCAGGAAACCCAGGCTTCCCGCGACGTGTACAACGCCTGGTTCGAGGCGCGCACGGCGTACCAGGCGATTGCCGTCACCCAGCAACTGCTCAGCAGTTCTCAGCAAGCCTTTCAACTGGCGCAGGGACGCTACAATGCGGGGACCAGCTCCATCGTCGAGTTGAGCCAGGCCGAACTGCAACAAATCCAGGCGCAGATCACGGCGGCCACCTCGCGTTTTGACTACCAGGTCCGCCGCCGCGCCCTCGATTTTCAACTCGGCGCGTTGAAGTAAGATCTCCCTTCCTTGTGAGGCAGCGCCAGGGTTGGTCGATTCGTCCGGCCTGACCGGTGAGCCAGGGGTCGGCCTACCTACCGGGGCTTTTCATCCCCGCTGCTGGCCGGGTACAACCACGCCAGCACCCGGGGCAGTTCTTTCTCCACGAAGTCGCAGGAGGTCGCGTGCGCGAAGAAGTGCGTGGCCTTTTCCGCCAGCACCAGGTGCGCGATGCCGTGGAGCGTGGCCAGCGTGCCGAAGAGGGCGGCGGCATCCTCGAACCGCTCCAGGTCCATGTCGGCCTTGCCGTGGTAGGCGGCCACGGCCCGGCCCAGGCGCGTGCCGGGCTTGGTGGCCGCTTCCGAGAAGCGGGGATCGTCCCGGTTGACGAGGTCGTGGCGGAACATCAGCCGGAAGTGCCCGGGATGGTCCACCGCAAAGGTGACGAAGGCGTGGATCAAGGCACGCAGGTCGGCGGCGGGATCATCCGCGCGCCCGGCTTTCTCCAGGTACTCGTTGCTCCGCTCGTAGGCCAGCAGCGCCACCTCGGTCAGCAACCCCCTGGTGCTGCCGAAGTGGTGTGCCGGGGCACTCGGCGAGACACCCGCGCGCCGGGCAGCGGTGCGCAGCGAGAAGCCCTCGATGCCGTTCTCGGCGATGAGTTCGTCCGCGGCCCGGATCAAGGCTGCCCGGAGGTCGCCGTGGTGGTAGGTCGCCCTTTTGCGGGGCGGGGCCGGGCGCTCGATCTTGACGGCGTTCAAACTTGATCTTGACATGGTTCAAATGGTCGGGTTATGTCCCAGGCTGCCTACCCTGAAAACCTACCATGCCACCTGACGAGACTCCCACCAAAAAGACCTGGTTCATCACCGGCGCATCCCGCGGCTTCGGCCGCGTCTGGACCGAAGCGGCGCTCACCCGGGGCGACCGCGTGGCCGCCACGGCCCGCGACGTGGCCAGCCTCGCCGACCTGGCGGAACGCTTCGGCGACGCCGTGCTGCCGCTCCCCCTTGACGTGACCGACGCCGGGCAGGCCCGGCAAGCGGTCGAGCAAGCGCACGCGCACTTCGGCCGGTTGGACGTGGTGCTCAACAACGCCGGTTATTCCCTGGTCGGCACCATCGAAGAAGCGAGCGTGGAAGAGGTGCGCGCCGTGTTCGACACGAACTTCCTGGGCACGCTGCGGGTCATCCAGGCCGCGCTGCCGTTGCTGCGCCGGCAGGGCGGGGGGCACCTCGTCGGCGTGTCGAGCACGCTCGGGCACGTGGCGATGCCGCTCATCGGCTTCTATTGCGCGACCAAGTGGGCGTTCGAGGCGCTGCACGAGAGCCTGGCGCAGGAGGTCAAGGGCTCCGGGGTCAAGGTGTCCATCGTCGAGCCGGGAGCCTACGCGACGGAGTTCGGCAGCCCCGCGTCGTTGAAGATGACGACGGGCAAGGAGGAATACGCCGGGTTGCGCGAGCAGGTGTTCGAACGCCTGAAGGGCATGGAACGCGGCGACCCGCAGGCGACCCCGGAGGCGGTGTTCCAACTCGTGGATGCGCCGGAACCGCCGTTGCGGCTCATTCTCGGCGACACCGGCCTGCCGTGGATTCGCGGTGTTTACGCGGAACGCCTCGCCACCTGGGAAGCGTGGGAGGCCGTCTCGAACGCCGCTCAGAGCCAGCCGGAGTAAGACGCAACCGTCTCTGCTTCGTTGATCTTCGTGCAAAATCAACCCACCGGCCACGCGCTGATCGGCCAGGCCGAAAGCATCCCCGTCAGCGTCCCCGGGCCGGTTGTCTCCGCCGCCCCGGTTGGTGCTCTCCGCGCCGGGGCCGCGGGACGTGCCGCGTCGGGGCAGATGCCCAACCCGCCGGGGAAGACCGGGTGCAGATGAACGCCACGCGCTTTCCCCGGCGGCGGTGCGGCGGCAAGGCGCCTGTTGACGTGGAGGGCGTCAGCGCCGCCGGGGTGAGTCGATCCCCCGGAGGATGAGATCGACCCCGGCGAGAAAATCCTCCCGGTCGTCGTGCGCGCGCAACTGCCCGGCGACGCTGCGGGCGAACGGGTACTCCTGCGGGTCGAGCTGCGACCAGGCAGTCGCCACCGCTGCCAGGAAGTGGGATCGGTCGAGGCCGCGTGCCCGCGCGAGCTGCGCGTTGGCCGCGTTCTGCCCGCTGACGCCAAGGATGTAGCTCAACAGCGCGGACACCGTGGCCCGCTGTTTTTTGGCCGCCACGCCCAGCGCGCGCACCTGCTGGCCCAGACGCTCGACGATGCGCACGATGGGCAACTGCCCCGGGGCGCGGGTGAGCGCCGAACCGATCCAGGGATGGGCGTCCATCGCGTCGAAGATGTCCAGCGCGAGGGCGCGGATCGTCGCTTGCGGCGTCGTGCCGGCCGGGGGCGCGGTCATGGTGCGCGCGACGATGGCATCGCAGGCGGCGGTCAGCAGTTCGCCCTTGTTGGCGATGTGCCAGTAGATCGCTCCGGGGCCGGTGGCGAGCCGCTCGGACAGGGCGCGAAAGGTCAGCCCGTCTTCTCCGCTGCCGTCCAAAAGTTTGATCGACGCCTCGATGATGCGTCCCCGCGAGAGCGATTCCCCCTGACGGTTGGTGCTGCCACGCGCTTTATTGGCCATGCCTTATCTTGACACATCTGGAACTGTGTTCCATTGTCAAGGGTGGAACGGCGTTCCAGAGCCACGGCGGAGTTTCCGGCCACGGCGTCCAGCCACCAAAGAATTCGGATGAACACTCCAGTCATGCTCCCCGGCGAGGGAGCCCTCCAGCCTCAACCAACGCACGATGTCATCATTGCCGGGGCCGGGCCGGCCGGCCTCTTCCTCGCCTGCGAACTGGCCCTGGCCAAATGCAGCGTCCTGATCCTGGAAAAAGCGGCGCACCCTTCCTCCCCACTCAAGCGGATTCCTTTCGGGGTCCGCGGACTCTCGGCACCGACGATTGAAGCGCTCTACCGGCGTGGGTTGCTGGAGGAGCTTGAGGGGCACGAACGCCTCAAAAATCCCCACCAGACCCCCACGCCCGCCCAGGGGCCACGGCGTCAGCGGGGACACTTCGCGGGCCTCCCGTTCCTTGAAGGCCACATCGACACCGCCCAATGGAAACATCGCCTGCCCAGCTCGACCGACACCAGTTTGGTTTCTGAAATGGCGGAGCTTGAAACGGTGCTGGCCCGCCGCGCGGAAGCCTCGGGCGTCCAGATCAAACGCGGGGTTGCCATCACTGGCTTTCACCAAACCGGGGACGGGGTGACCGTGCAGGCCAGCGGCCAGTCTTTTCAAAGCAAATGGCTCGTGGGCTGCGATGGCAGCCGCAGTGTCGTGCGCAAGATGGGCGGGTTCGAGTTCGCTGGCACGGAGCCGGAGTTTACCGGCTACTCGGCCCGGGTTGACCTGGCCGAACCGGCGAAGCTCAGCCCGGGCCGGAACGTGACGCCCACCGGCATGTATTTCCAGTCGCAACCGGGTTATCTGGTGATGCTGGAGTTCGACGGTGGAGCGGCTCATCGCGCAGGGCCACCCACGCCCGCCCAGGTGCAGGCGGTGTTGCGCCGCGTCTCGAACACCGACGCGACCATCGACGCCTTGCACACGGCAACCACCTGGACGGACCGGGCGCGGCAGGCCACCGCCTACCGCCGCGGACGGGTGCTGCTGGCCGGTGATGCCGCGCACATCCACGCGCCGCTGGGCGGCCAGGGACTCAACCTCGGTCTGGGCGACGCCATGAACCTGGGTTGGAAGCTCGCCGCCACGATCCAGGGGAAAGCGCCGGCGGGCTTGTTGGACAGCTACCACACCGAGCGGCACCCGGTCGGGGCACAGGTCCTGGATTGGTCGCGCGCCCAGGTGGCCATCATGCGACCGGACCCGGCTGCCCGCGCGTTGCGTGCGATCATGCGCGACCTCCTGGAGACGCGCGACGGTGCCACCTACATGGCGGGAAAGGTCTGGGGCGTGTCCACCCACTACGATCTCGGCGGCGGTCATCCTTTATTGGGTCACAGCACACCCAACTTCGAGTTCACAAACGGTGCCCGGATTGGCGAACTGATGCACGGGGGTCAGGCGGTCCTGCTTGATTTCGACGAGGATGTTTCCCTCAAAACTCTGGCGAGCAAATATGGCGACCGGATCAGGTATGCCTCTGGCCCGGCGAAAGAACAACCCAGCTTGCGCGCAACGCTGATCCGCCCGGACGGGGTGATTGCCTGGGCATCGGACAGTGCCCCGGATCTCAGCGAACTTCAAAGCGCCGCCGCTCGCTGGTTCGTGACAAAATCTGTATGAACACGCCCGTCGCCATCATCGGTGCCGGCCTCGGCGGCTTGACGCTGGCGCGCGTTCTCCACGTCCACGGGATCGCCGCGACGGTTTACGAAGCGGAAGCTTCGGCGGACGCGCGGGCGCAGGGCGGTATGCTCGACATCCACGAAGACAGCGGGCAACTCGCGCTCAAAGTGGCGGGGCTTTTCGACGGGTTTCTCGGGATCATCCACCTTGGCGGTCAGGCCACGCGGGTGCTCGACAAAAAGGGCAACGTCCTGCGGGACGACCCGGACGACGGCACCGGCGGGCGACCGGAGGTGCCCCGGGGCGAGCTTCGCCGGGTCCTGCTCGATTCGCTTCCGGTCGGCACGGTCCGCTGGGGACGCAAGCTCAGCGCGGTGTCCACACTCGGCGGCGGGCGGCACGGAGTGACCTTTACGGACGGCTCGACGGTGACGACCGGCCTTCTCGTGGGTGCCGACGGCGCGTGGTCGAGAGTGCGTCCCCTCCTTTCCCGAGCGACGCCCGCCTACACCGGCATCACGTTCGTCGAGACGTGGCTCTTTGACGGCGACACCCGCCACCGGGCAAGCGCGCGGGCGGTGGGCGGCGGCTCGCTCTTTGCGCTCGCGCCGGGCCGGGCGATCCAGGCACATCGGGAACCCGGTGGGGTGCTGCACGCCTACGTGGCGTTACGCAAGCCAAAGGACTGGATGGATAGCATCGACTTCTCCGACCCGGTGGCGGCGCGAGCCTGCGTGGCCAGGGAGTTCGACGGCTGGGCTCCGGAGTTGAGGGCGCTCATCACGGAAAGCGACACGCCTCCTGTGCCGCGTCCGATCCACGCGCTGCCGGTCGAGCACCGGTGGGACCGCGTACCCGGGGTGACGCTGCTCGGCGATGCGGCGCACCTGATGGCACCCTCCGGGGAAGGGGCCAACCTCGCCATGTTCGACGGCGCGGAACTCGGGCGGGCCATCGCCGCCTGCCCCGGTGACGTGGAAGGGGCGCTTCTCGCCTACGAAAAGGACCTCTTTGCCCGCAGCACGGCCGCGGCGGCGGACGCGCAGACGATGTCTGACGTGCTGTCCGGCGACCGCGCGCCGCAAAGCCTGTTGGACTTCTTCACCAACGTCCAGTTCGTCAAGTGAACGCTCCCCCCTGCACGCCAGCAGTTCGTGCCGTTGGATCAACCGGGGGGTAACTTCCCCATCGCTGAGGCTGTGTGATCAGGCGGGAGCAAGAGCTTCCATGTGCCCGCCCGGCCTGGGTTCCAGCTCGGGTGCCGTGCGCCGATCCTCCAGGCAAGTGGACAGGAGTTTTTTGACGGCGCGGCTGTGAGCCAGAATATTTTCGAGAGAAGGCCGGAGGTGCGCAAGGGCGTCCGAATGGGACATTCCTTGAAGATGAGCCACAAAGCGATCCGCTTGTTCCTTGATGCTGACGGATTGTCTGTTGACGCTGGTGACAACCTGCCAGCATTCTCTTGTTCTTCATTCCCCTCCATGAAATCAGCACTCTTCTGGTCGATTCTTTTCCTGGCCTGGCGTCCGGCTGCCCAAGCTGAAAACCCGATTGTCGTCGGGCAGGGCCTGACCGATCCCAAGGTCAGGGTCTACGGCGACCGTGCCTACCTTTACGCCACGCACGACGCTGATCCGCGGGCAAAAAGCTTCCTGATGTACGACTGGTGGACCTGGTCCTCGGACGACCTCGTGCACTGGAAACATGAAAGCACGTTGCAGCCCGAGCAGACCTACTGGGGCAAACCTTGCAACCAGTGCTGGGCCACGGATGCCATCAGTCATCGCGGGAAGTATTATTTCTATTTCTCGCGCGGCGACAATGAACTCGGTGTGGTCGAAGGCGAGACGCCCACCGGGCCGTGGACCGACCCGCTGCACAAACCCCTCGTGGCGAGCGGCTCCGTGGCCACGAAGGCCCGCGATCCCGCCATCCTTCAGGAAGACGACGGGGCGACCTACCTGATTTTCGGGTGCTGGGACTACTTCATCGCACGGCTCAACGACGACATGGTGACGCTGGCCGAAACGCCCCGCAAAGTGGAGATCGCGGGAAAGATGGGTCCGTACGGCATGGGTAAGACCGACGACAAATCGTATCTGCACAAATGCAACGGCAAGTACTATCTCTCCTGGGGATGTTTCTACGCGATGTCGGACAACGTCTACGGTCCTTACGTTTACAAAGGGTGCATCATCACCCGGGATCGAACGGAGCCTGCGTTCCAGAAGGACCTGGTGCAGGATCGGCACGCCTCCTTCTTCGAGCTTCACC
>CAXTVY010000136.1:0-2117 GCA_964247665.1 uncultured Chthoniobacterales bacterium
CGAGGTTCACGTTCGGCGCGTCCTTGAGGTACTTCTCAAAGAACGGGAACACGACGTTCTTGCGGTACCATTCGGCCGTGTTCGCGGCGAAATCGACGTGACCCAAACGGCGTCCGTCGTAGCGCGCCCAGCCGCCGTGGACCCACGGGCCGACGACGAGGCCGTTCCAGATCCCCGGGTCCTGCTCGTTGATGGCCTTGTACACGCTGAAGGGCCCCTGCAAATCCTCCGCGTCGAACCACCCGCCGACCGTCAGCACGGCGCAATGGATGTTGTGCAGGTGCGGCGCGAGGTTGCGCGCCTTCCAATAGTCATCGTAGGTGTTGTGCGTGACCTGATCGTTCCACAGCGACGCCTCCTCGGGCTTGAAGAACTCGCTGAGACTGCCGAGGGTCGGGTGGGCCAGGAAGAAGTCGTAAGTGTCGGGAAACTTGTAGTCGAAAGGTTCGTATTTTAATCCTTCACGGGTCGGGTTCTTCTGCGGATGGAAAAACGTGTAGAACCCGAAGTTGGCCCCCAGCATGAACGCGCCGCCGTGGTAGGCGTCGTCGCCCTTGAACAGGTCGGTCATGGGTGCCTCGGGCGAAGCGGCCTTGATGGCCGGGTGCGAGTCGATGATGCTCGCCGACGTGTTGAAGCCCGGGTAAGAGATGCCCCAGATGCCGACCTTGCCGTTGTGGCCCGGGAAGTTCTTGAGCAGCCAATCGACGGAGTCGTGCATGTCGCTGCTGGTGTCGGTGTCCTGCGGGCCTTTCTTGTCGTCGATGTGCGGGCGCATCTCGACGAACTTGCCCTCCGACTCCCACCGGCCGCGCACGTCCTGATACACAAAGATGTATCCCGCCTGGTCGAACTCCTCCGCCGGCCCGAGGTGCCGGGTGGACACGGGGAAATGATCGACGCCGTAGTACCGGTCCTCCTTGCCCGCGGTGGCGACGCTGTAGGGCGTGCGCAGGAACAGGAACGGGTAGGTTTTCGAGGTGTCCTTGGGCGCGTAGACGACGGTGAAGAGCTTCACGCCATCGCGCATGGGGATGCGGTACTCGAACTTCGTGTAATGCTCCGGCACGCTGAAGGGCGACTCCTTGCCGCCCGGGTTGGCGACGGTGGGCGCGAGGAGCGCCGCCGTCGGGGTGCCGGGGGTGGGGGCGGGCGTCTGGGGAAAGGCAGAAGGCAGAAGGCAGAAGGATGAAGGCAGAAGGATGAAGGCGGCAATCCAACGGCGCGCCGACGTTGGAAGGGTCGTCTTACCGGAAACCCGACTGTTGCGTTCTAAGCTCTGCATATTTGTCTTTCTGCCTTCTGCCTTCTGCCTTCTGCTTTTTCCTAGCTCTCTTCCGGGTTCGGGTTGGTTTCGGCCCCGGGCTTCACGTTGTTTTCGATCTTCACCTGGGCGGCGTTCTGGAGCTTGAACACGCCGCTGGTCACGATCTCCTCGCCTTCCTTCAGGCCCGAGGTGATCGCCACGAGGTCGCCCTTCGTTTGGCCCGTGCGCACGAACTGCTGGCGCACACCGAGATACGGCTTGTCCTTGGGCGCGTTGGGCACCGGGGGGGCGTTCGGGTCCGTGGGCACGTGCATGTCCTTGGTCACCACGAACACCGAGTTGCCATACGGCGCGTACTGGATCGCGCTGGAGGGCACGGGCAGCACGTTGCCTTCCCCGGCGAGCAGCACGTCCACGTTGGCAAACATGCCCGGACGCAGCTTCAGGTTCTTGTTGCTGATCGTGGCCTGCACCTGGAAGTTGCGTGTCGCGGCGTCCACCAACGGGTTGATCGCGGTGATCTTGCCGTTGAACTCCTCCGGGCCCGTGGCGTCCGTGCGCATGTGGACCTCCGAGCCCACCGCAAAGTCGCGCATGTTCTGCTGCGGCAGCGTGAAATTGACGTAGATCGGGTCGAGCGCCTGGAGCGGCACGATGGGGTCGCCCTCGTGGAGATACTGGCCCAGGCTGATCTTGCGGATGCCCAGTTCGCCGCCGAAGGGCGCGCGGATCGTCTTGCGCGAGACGGCGGCCTTCATGTTGGCGACGTTGGCCTCGGCCTGGCGCTCGTTGGCCTCGGCGGTGTCGAGGTCGCTCTGGCTGTTGGCGTTTTTGGTGCGCAGTTCCTGGG
>CAXTVY010000136.1:2127-11595 GCA_964247665.1 uncultured Chthoniobacterales bacterium
GCGGTTGGCGAGCGAGGAGTCCACCATGGCCTGCTCCTGGTCAGTGACGAGGCGCACGAGGATGTCACCCGCGCGGACGGTCTTGCCGCTCTCGAAGGAGATTTCCTTGACGATGCCCGCGAGGTCCGCGCTGACGGTCGTGCCCTGGACGGCCTCCAGCGAGCCGATGGCCGAAAGCATCGGCTGCCACCGGGCAGGATGGACGACCACGGTCGTGACGGCGACGGCGGGCGGCGTGAACGCGCCGCTCTTGGCGAGCGCGATCATTCCCTGCACCTGATGGTACTTGGCATAAGCCAGCCCGAAGACGACGAGCAGCGTCGCCCCCAGGACGAGGACGAAGCGGCCGAACGTGGCCCCGCCGCTGCGGGGGCGGGGGGCGTAAACGGCGCGCCGGTCATCGTGCAGGTGAGCGGGCGGCGTGGAATGGGTGGATAGGTCGGTGGTTGGCATGGCGGCGGAAAGAAGGTGGAAATCCGGTTCAAGAACGGGTTTGGGCAGACGCGGCGCTGGTTTCGTCGATCAGGCGGAGCACGTCCTCCAGGATCGCGCGGCGCTGGATCGTGTCGAAGGGCGAGAGCTGGTGCAGTTCGAGCAGGGTGAGCCCGTCAATCGCCAGCGAAGCCACGGCGGCGCGCGCGAACGGCAGCCCGGCGGCGGCGGTGTCGCGGATGATCTGCAACCGCCATTGCTGGAAGCGGCGAAACGGTTCGAGCAGCCGGGGATCGTTCGCGGCCCCGGCGAGCAGGGAGCAGCCGACGCGTTTGTCGGCGACGCATTTTTCGTGGTCGATGGCCATCTGCGCCCAGGCCATGAGTTCGCGGCCCGCCCCGGGCGGCAGCTTGGCGAGCGCGTCGGCGTGGCGCTCGCCGACGCCGCGCATGTGACGGTCGATCATGGCCTGGAGAAGCCCCTCCTTGGTCTTGAAGTGGTAGAGCAGGCCGCCCTTGCTGACGCTGGCGCGCTCGGCGACGGCGTCGAGCGTGAGGTGGGCCGCGCCGTCGTCGCGCACGACGGCCTCGGCGGCGTCGAGGATCAGTTCGCGGTGGCTCGGGCGGCGGGGCACGGTAGGTAGCGGGAGATCCACGGCCGGGCGGGCTTGCGTGGGGCCGGCGGATGAATTACTCATGGAAGCGCGAGGCACCTGCGCGCCGGAAAGCGGGGCAGGCAGATGGCCATGGGATTTCATCCGGGAGGTATATACCGTCTGGACGGTATAGTTATCAACCGATTTTTTCTCGCTGCCCTGTAACAAAAGCTACACCGCCGTTGCCCATGGCACGCCGCTCGCGGTGCACGAAAGGCAAGGAGGGGCAAACCAGCCACGCTAGCTTACTCGTGGAGATGCTCTCCTTCAGGCAACAATCGCTCCCGGATGGTTTGGGTGATCGACTTTGTTGACCTGTGGCTTTGCCACCACATCATCAAGGGATGATCCCAGCAAGGTAGCCAATGATGGTGACCGTGACGAACACCGGAAATGTCCGGTTGGAGAGGATCGTGGTGGTCGCTAGAGCGGCAGAAAACGAAATGGCCAGCGAGATCAGAAAGACAGCAAAGTTCAGGAACAGCGATTCGGGCGAACCATCTCTCGATGGCCACTAATTCTGCCTCTGAAATTTCGTAGATCGTTAAATTGCCCAGTCGTGCGCGTCGAATGGCTGGAAGTGGATCGTCCGGCATGTGGCGCGGTTAGTGAGCCTTCAATGTGTTGACCGAAGCGCGCACTGAACCGGGATAGCCACCGAGGTCGATGACGACATTCCAGTGACCGTCGTGCGGCGCGGACAAGCGGAAGGGAGATTGCTTGGCGAGACCGCCATAGTAGCGAAATCGCTGGCCGCGCTGATAGTTGGTGAAGTTGGCATCGTCCATTAGTTGGACGTTTGCCTCTTGGTCGAGCGTGACTTCAACGGTTTCGCCTGCGTCGAGTTGAAGATCGTAGTGCAAATAATTCATGCGAATGCTTGTGCTTGAAACCCTTTTATTGCGTCACCACGAGCCGACAACATACCTTGATCGTCAATTGAATCCAGCTTGAACGCGCCGCAATCCGCTCGCCGCGAGACTTGCAAAAGCCCACGGCTGCCGGGACGTTCCCGGTCCATGCAGATCACTTTTATCGCCCAACCGCCCGCCGACGCCCAGATCACCGTTCACCTGCTCACGAAGGAGGGATGCGCCGGGGCGGGGCTGCCCGTGCCGCCGGCCGAGTTCTCCGGCGCGGCGAACAGCCTGCTGCTGCTGCACCACGAGCGGCGGTTGTACGTGGGCCTGGGCGAGGCGGCCAAGGTCAACGGCGACCGGGTGCGCGCGGCGTGCGGCGCGGCGGCCAAGCACCTCCAGGCGAAGGGACGCACGGAAGCGGCGTTCGTGCTGGGCGAGTGGGTGCCCCTGGCCCGGGAAGCCGTGGAAGGGGCCGTGCTGGGCGCTTACAAATTCGACACGTTCCAGGCCTCGCAGCCGGGTGACCCGCCAAAGAGCAAGCTCGCGGCGCTGACCTTCGCGGGCGGCGAGGGCGAGGCGTGGCGGGAAGCCGGAGAGATCGGCCGCGTGCAGGCTGAGGCCGCCAACTACGCCCGCGAGGTGGCCAACCAGCCGCCCAACCTGTTTTTCCCCGAAACGCTGGCCGAGCGGGCGCGCGAACTCGCCGCGAACAGCGGCGGGCGGTTGACGGCGGAAGTGCTCGACGAGAAGAGTTTGCGCGAGCGCGGCTTCGGCGGGCTGTGCGCCGTGGGCGGAGGCTCGATCCATCCGCCGCGGCTGGTGGTGCTGCGGTACGCGGGCGGCGCGGAGGGCGAGCCCCCCTTGGCCCTGGTGGGCAAGGCCATCACGTTCGACAGCGGCGGGTTGTCGATCAAACCCGCGCTGGGAATGGAAGAAATGGTGTGGGACAAGTGCGGCGGCATCGCGGTGCTCGGGGCGATGCGGGGCATCGCGGCGCTGGGGCCCAGGCGCAACGTCGTGGGCATCATCGCCAGCGCCGAAAACCTGACGGGGCCCGGGGCGTACCGGCCCGGCGACATCCTGACGGTGTACGACGGCAAGCGGATCGAGATCAACAACACGGACGCCGAGGGGCGCGTGGTGCTGGCGGACGCGATTGGCTACGCGCGGCGGGATTGCCGCGCGGCGGCGATCATCGACCTGGCCACGCTGACGGGCGCGTGCGTGATCGCGCTGGGTGACTGGGCGGCGGGCCTGTGGCACACGGATGCCACGTTGCAGAGCGGGTTGCTGGCGGCGTCGGCGCGCGCGGGCGAACGGCTCTGGCCAATGCCGATGTACGAGGAATACCGCGAGCAGATCAAGAGCGACGTGGCGCTGATCAAGAACAGCAGCGGGCGGCCGGGCGGGGCCAACACGGCGGCGGCGTTTTTGCGGACGTTCGCGGAGGACACGCCCTGGGCGCACCTGGACATCGCGGGTCCGGCGTCGATCACCAAGGACCGCGCCGACCTGGCGCGCGGCGCGACGGGTTTCGGCGTGCGGGTGTTGCTGGAGTTCGTGCGGGCGAGTGCAGGGACGGCGGCGGCTCAATAGAACGCCAGCGCGCAGACGAGCATCAACCCGCCGTAGACCAGCCCGGCCCCGACCGCCAGACGCCAACGCGCGCCCGAACGCAGCAGCCAGCCGATCTGGTCGCGCAACAGGTGCGGCTGACCCACCCAGAACATGCCCAGAACGATCCACGCATACGCCAGCACGACCACCAGCAGGCGGCTGGCGGGCGGCTGGAGGAACGCGGCGTCCAGCAGCGGGGCCGCCGCGAGCAAACCCAGGATGCCCAGGGCGCGCGCCGACAGGAACTCGTCCACAAAGCGGATCACGAGATAGAACACGATGGGCAGCGCGATCAGGATCGGCTTCTGGACGTAGTAGAACTCGCCCCAATCCATGTTGAAGGCCAGCAGCCAGGTCCAGAGGAAATCCACCGTCAACACGGCCAGACCCGCCTCGCGCGAACGCGGCAGCCGCGTCAGCCAACCCTGCACCGTCTGCGGCTGGAGAAACGCCAGCGCGTGCCCGGCCACCAGCAAGAGACCGACGATCAGGCCCACGGCCTTGAGGGAAAACAACGAGTGAGTCATAGCAAGAAGGAAAGGGATGTGGCGGTGGGCGCGGCACTGGTCACGGCCTCGGCGGCGGCGAGGGAAAAAGGAGAATCCAGTGGCGGCGGGGCGGCCGTTGCCACGGCCGTTGCCCCGAGGAAACCATCGGCGGCCAGCCCGGCGCATTCGCCGTAGAGCGTGAAGCCGCTGGAGTGGACCACGCGCACCGGAAAAATCTGCCCGACCTGACGCGGGTGGCCCTCGAACACGACGATCTTGTTGCCCGGCGTGCGGCCCGTCAGGCGGCGCGGGTTGGTCTTGCTCGGGCCTTCGCAGAGGATCTCCACCTCCTGGCCGACGAGCGCGGCGTGCCTGGCGCGGGCGTGCGCGTTGACGACATCGAGGAGGTCCTGGTTGCGCGCCTCCTTGACGGGCTCGGGAATCTGCCCGGCCAGCGTGGCGGCGGGCGTGTCCTTACGCGGCGAATAGCGGAACACGAAGGCGTTGTCGAAGCCGAGGCGGTTGGTCAGCGCGCGTGTTTCCTGGTAGTCCTCCTCGGTCTCGCCGGGGAAGCCGACGATGATGTCCGTCGTGATGGCGATGCCCGGCCGGGCGGCGCGCAGTTGCGCGATGAGCCCCTCGTACACGGCCGACTTGTAGGGCCGGTGCATGGCGCGCAAGACGCGGTCGCTGCCGCTCTGCATCGGGAAATGGACGTGGGGCATCAGGCGCGGCAGGCGGGCAAAGGCGTCCACGAGGTCGCGCCGGAACCCGATGGGGTGCGGCGAGGTGAAGCGCAGGCGCTCCAGGCCGGGGACGGCGTGGACGGCATCCAGGAGCTGCACGAACGGGCTGCGGCCGTCGGCGCTCCGGGGGAACTCGTGGCGACCGTAGAGGTTGACGATCTGGCCCAGCAGCGTGACCTCCCTGACGCCCTGCGCGACGAGCCAGCGCACCTCCGCGACGATGTCCGCCAGGGAGCGCGAGCGTTCCGCGCCGCGTGTGTCGGGCACGATGCAGAACGTGCAACGCATGTTGCAGCCCTGCATGATCGACACGAACCCGCTGGACTGCCCGGGCCGCAGGACGTGCTCCTTGATCGTGCCCTGGCTGCCCGCTTCCTCTCCGGTATCGACGATGCCGTCGGCGACGCCCAGGCGCAGGTCGTCGCGGCGGAAGTCCTCGGCCAGCCGGGCGCGGCGGCGGGCGAGGGCCTCGTCCACGTGGTCGGCGACGCGGTGGAACTTCTGCGTGCCCACGACGAGATCGACGCGCGGGTTGCCCGGCTCGGGCGAAAGGAGGCTGGCCCCGCGGCTCTGGGCCATGCAGCCCAGAAAGCCGAAGACGGTTTCCGGGCGGTCGCGGTGCAGGTGGTTGAGCGTGCCCATCTTGCCGATGGCCTTTTGTTCGGCCTGGTCGCGCACGCTGCACGTGTTGAGCAGGACCACGTCGGCCTCCCTTTCGAGGGCGGTCATCTCATGGCCGCGCGCGATGAGCTGGCGGGCGACCTGCTCGCTGTCGCGCTCGTTCATCTGGCAGCCGTAGGTTTTGAGGAAGACTTTGGCCATCGCGGGTGGGTGGCGGCGAAGATAACCCGCCAGGGCGCGGGTTCAAGACCGTTCCTGCCCGGGATGCGGCGGCTCCGGTTTTGTCGGGCAGGCGCTCCGCTTGCCGGAGGAACACGCCGTCACGCGACAGGCGGAGCGACTGCCCGACAAGAGCAGAGAATTACCGGAGGAAATTTGCATCCCGCGCCCTGCCGGGCGGGCGCGGGCATTGCACCGTTGCCGCGCGGGAGCGTTGGGCTACCTTGCGGCGGTCCCACCCACCGCTTGCCATGAAAACCCCCGCCTTGCTCGCCTGTGTCCTGTTTTGTTTGGCGTTCGCCGCGCCGGGGCGGGCCGGGGATGCCGCCGGATCGCCCGAGGGGCAGGCGCACGCATTTTACTCCTGGTATCTGCACGAACTCAACGCGGGCGGCGAGCCGATGACCGGGAAGCGGGCGGCGCTGTCGAAGTACGTCAGCGCGCGGTTCCTGCGGGAGATCGCGCGGCTCTCCAAGGTGGAGGGCGGCATCGAGGCCGACCCGTTTTTGTGCGCGCAGGACTGGGACAAGCAATGGGAGAAGCACATCGCCGTGAGCGGTGTCGTCACGGAGGGGGAGCGCGCCCACGGTCAGGTGATGCTGAAGGGGCCGGAGATGAACAGCGACCCGCTCCGGGTGGAGTGGGTGCGCGAGGCCGGGGCGTGGAAGATCGACCGGGTGCGCGCCAGGGGGCTCTGATCCTTCGTGGGATGGACAACCAGCCAACCACGCCAGCACCGCCGTTGACGCCGCTGGGCCGCGCGAAGTTCGAGAGCGAGATGCAGGTGCGCCCGGACGACATCGACATGAACCGGCACGTCCACAACGCGCGGTATTTCGACTACGTGCTCGCGGCGCGCTACGACCAGATGGCGCGCTGTTACCACCTGCCCATGGAAACGTTCCTCGCACATGGGTTCGGCTGGGTGGTCAAAACGGCGCACGTGCAGTACAAGCGTCCGCTCGGATTGGGGGACTGGATGATCGTGCGGACGTGGATCGAGGGGATCGCGCGGGACGGCGTGACGGTGCATTTCCAGATCGTGCGCAAGGCGACGGGCAAACTGTGCGCGGACGGGTACTTCGACTACACGATGATCAACCTCGCCACGGGGCGCGCGGAGACGATCCCGGCGTGGATCAAAGAGAAATACACGATCTAGCGCCGGGCGTGGCACGAATCCAGCACTCGCAGGCAGGCGGTTTCCTTCCCGCCATGACTACCGTTCCCCGCGATTGCCCCGTCTGTTTCTCGCCGTCCAAGCGCCTGCTTTTCCGGCAGGAGTTCCGCCAGCTCTCGGCGGGCAGCCTGCTGGACGGATTCGACCTCGTGGCGTGCGGAGATTGCGGTGCCGGGTACGCCGACGGTATCCCCGCGCAAGAGAGCTTCGACCGCTATTACGCGGAGATGTCCAAGTACGAGTATTCGGGCCGCGCAGGGATGCCTTCCGAGTCGGATCAGGAGCGATTCGCCGGGATGGCGGCGATGCTCGCCCCGCACCTGCACGCGGACAGCCGCCTGCTGGACATCGGCTGCGCCACGGGTGGGTTGCTCGGTGCGTTCAGGGCCCGTGGGTTCACGAACCTGCTGGGGGTCGATCCCTCGCCGGTGTGCGCGCGCCTGGCGGCCGAGCTGCACGGCGTGCCCGCACGGTGCGCGACCCTGCGCACGCTGGATACGTTGGGCGAGCGCGCGGACGTGGCGCTGCTTACGGGCGTGCTGGAACATTTGCGCGACCTGGACGGCTCGTTGCAACAGGTGAAATCGTGCCTGGGCGCGGGCGGCAGCCTCTACGTGGAAGTCCCCGACGCGTCGCGCTACGACCGGCACTTCAGCGCGCCCTTCCAGCTTTTCAGCATGGAGCACATCAATTACTTTTCGCCCGTCTCCCTGGGCAACCTGCTGGCGCGGCACGGGTTCGCGCCGGTGTTCAGCGAACGCAAGGTGAACCCCCTGAGCGCGCAAGCCGCCGAGCCAACGGTGGCCGCGCTCTACCGGCTGGAGGACCCGGGTGTGGGTGGACCCAGCCGGACCCCGGACACGGAAACCGCTCCGGCGCTGGAGCGCTACATCGCGCAGTCGCACACCCTGGAGGCGCGGGTGCGCCAGACGGTCGCCGCGCTGGCCGATGCGGGGCGTCCGCTGGCGGTGTGGGGTGTGGGCACGCACACGCTGCGCCTGCTGGAAACGAGCCGTCTGCCCGAGGCACGGATCGTGGCGTTTCTGGATTCCAACGCGAACTACCAGGGCAAAACCCTCGCGGGGGTCCCGGTGCTGGCCCCGGCGGAATTTGCGGACCGCGAAGCGGAGGTGCTCATCTCCACGCAGACCGCCGAGAACGAAATCGCGCGGGCCATCGCGGAAACCTTGCGCTGGCCCAACAAGGTGCACCGGCTGTACGCGGGGAATTGAGCCGGTTCCGGTCAGCCTCTGCGCCACTGGCCAGAGACTCGCGCGCGCAAGCCGATTTTGGACCGCGGCGGTGCTGCCCACCCACCCGGAGTTCACTTCGCCGTCACCGCGTCCGCGCAACGCTCGCAGAGCGTCGGGTGCTCGGCAATCGTGCCGACGGCGAAACGATGCCGCCAGCAGCGGTCGCACTTTTTGTACGCTGTTGGACGCAGTGTCACGGTCGTCTGACCCTCGCTTGCATCGCTCCCCCCGGTAATCTTCAGGTCGCTGAGGATGAAGAACTCTTCCAACTCCGCGTCCAGCGCTGCCAGCCGCGCGCGCAGGGCCGCGTCGGCGACATGGAGCGTCACCTCGGCTTCCAACGCGTTGCCGATACTCTTTTCCTGGCGCGCCGCTTCCACCGTCTGCGAGATCAACGCGCGCAGGCCCAGCAGTTCATCGACGCTCACGCCGATGCCCACTTCCACGTGGGCCTCGTCGTGCGCGGGGAACAGTTCCAGGTGGACGCTGGTGCCGTGGTTGGAATAATTCCATGCCTCCTCCGACGTGAACGGACACAGCGGCGCGAGCAGGCGGCACAGCGCGTCGAAAACGTGGTGCATGACCGTCTGGGTCGCGCGGCGGCGTGGGCTGCCGGGCCGGTCGCAGTACATGCGGTCCTTCGTGATGTCCACGTACAGGCTGCTCAGGTCCACGGCGCAGAACTGGTTGAGCGTGTGGTAGACCTTGTGGAACTCGAACCCCGCGTAGGCCTCGCGGCAGGTGGCGATTACCTCCTGCAAGCGGTGCATGATCCAGCGGTCCACGAACGTGAACTCCGCCGGCGCGACGGCGTGTTGCGCCGGGTCATAGTCCGCCGTGTTGCCCAGCAGGATGCGCAAGGTGTTGCGCAAGCGGCGGTACGTCTCGGAAAGCCGGGTAAACATCTCCCCGCCGAAGGGTACCTCGTCCGTGAAGTTCACGCTGGCGACCCACAAACGAACCACGTCCGCGCCGTGCAGGTTGACAAAATGTTCCGCCGTCGTCGGCTTCGCGTAGGATTTCTCCTTTTCCTTGGCCTTGGGCGTGGCGGCGGTCTGCCCTTCGGCGGGTTGGGCGGCGGAAGGGTCGTTGTGCTGCTGGTCGCTCTTGGCGATTTTCTTGCGCGTGTCCACGTCCACGACGAACCCGTGGGTGAGGCATTCCTTGTAGGGCGAACGCCCCTCCAGCGCGACGGACATGATGAGCGACGACTGGAACCAGCCGCGGTGCTGGTCGGTAGCTTCGAGGTACAGGTCGGCCTGGCCTTCGACGCCCATCATCTTCTGCACGACGGCCAGCCAACTCACGCCGGAGTCGATCCACACGTCGAGCGTGTCGTTGCGGCGGGTGGTGCCGGGCGGGAGATCGAGCGCGTCGTTGATCGTGGTATCGTCGGC
>CAXTVY010000137.1:0-11511 GCA_964247665.1 uncultured Chthoniobacterales bacterium
GCGTGCCGTTCGAGCCCTTGCAGGATCATCGTCCGGACCACGGCGATGATGGCGGACTCCAGATGCGGCTCCAGCTGCCGCTGCCGCTCACATTCCAGGGCAGGCAGCCCGCCGAGGTAGTCGCACACGCCGAGCACGATGGCCTTGAGCGCGGAGGCGCAGGTCCCATCGAACCTCACGCCGCGAGCAGCGAGGAGTTCGTGGAACCGACCGGCGGTCATGCACTCCAACAGCGCGAACTTGTCGGTGTAGTGGTCGTAAAAGGTCGCCCGGTTCAGCGTCGCGGCATCAGTGATGTCCTGCACGGAGAGCGTTTCAAACGCTTTGGTCTCCAAAAGCTTCTCCAACGCGCGTTGCAGAAGCTCGCGGGTGCGACGCACCCGGGGGTCCATTGCTTTGCAGGGAGAATCCGCCATGACCATGGATCGGTAGCCTGATAAACCCGATATGTCACGGCGTAGCCGACATTTGTCGTTTAAAAGATTTGACAACATCTGTCGATTAAACGTCAATCGTTGGCAACAACTATGGCTACCTTGCTTCACATTGACTCCAGCCCTCTGGGTAACGCCTCCATCTCCCGCCACCTGTCCGGTGAGTTCGTTGCCCAATGGCAAAAAGCTCATCCCGAAGGGCGGGTCGTCACGCGTGACCTCACCGCCAGCCCACCCCCTGTTCTGAACGCCGGATGGATCGCCGCCTCCTTTACCCCCGAGCAAGCGCGCACGTCAGCCCAACGGGACGCGCTCGCTCTGTCGGACGAGTTGATCGCCGAACTGGAAGCGGCCGACGAGTATGTCATCGGTGTGCCCATGCACAACTTCACCGTTGCCGCGAGCCTGCGGCTCTGGATCGACCAGATCGTGCGGGCGGGCCGCACTTTTGCCTTTGTGGACAGCGCCGCCAAGGGATTGCTCCAAGGCAAGAAAGCCAGCTTCCTCATTGCCTCGGGCGGCGTGTACGGGCCGGGCACCGCGATGGAATCATACAACTTCGTGGAGCCCTACCTGCGCACCGTCTTCGGCTTTGTGGGCGTGACCGATGCGAACTTCTATTCCGCCGGCGGAGTTAGCGCAGTAAACCACGGGGCCGTGGATCGCGACACTTTCCTCCACCCCCACCTGCAAGCCGTCAAGGAACGCTTCCAGGTAGCCTGAACGCTCGCTCAACCACCCTCATCCGCCAAAGCAACTTGGTCCCATGAAAATCGCTGCCCTCATCGCCCGCTACCTACTCGGCTTCGTCTTCCTCGTCTTCGGCCTCAACGGCTTCCTGCACTTCATCCCGGTGCCGCCGCCCAAGGAGCCGGTGGCCGGACAATACTTGGGCGCGCTCTTCGTCTCCCACTACCTGGTGGTCATCTATTTGCTTCAGATCGTCCCGGGAGCCTTGCTGCTGGCCAACCGCTTCGTGCCACTGGCGCTCACGCTGCTTGGCCCCGAGCTGGCCAACATCGTGTTCTTCCACGCGTTCATGGCTCCCGAGGGCTTGCCGTTGCCGCTGATCCTCTCGGTGCTCTGGATCGTGGTGGCCTTCTACCATCGGGCGGCTTTCGCCGGGCTCTTCCAGGCGAGAGAGACGCGATCGGTCGAACCAGCATCCTCCTCGCTGCGGAGCGTCTAATCCTTCCGGTTGCCAGTCGCTCCGACTCCCTTTCGATTTTCGGTCCGGCGGCACGCTGGACCGATTGCCGCCACAAACCCACCAACACAGCAAGATCATCTCATGAATACCGCCGCGAAAGACCTCACCAAAGAAATCCCCACCAGCCCCGCCAGCCGGGTCGGCGGTTACGTCATCCTCGCCCGTCTGGCCGACAAGGCCCGCGCCGAGTTTCTCGGCGGCAACGTCGGCGAGTACCACACCGGCTGCCCACTGGACATGTACCTCCTCGACTGGAAAGGCGTCTCTTACGACGAGATCAAGCAGGAGATCGTCAAGGGAGCGGACGACCAGGCGCTCGCGACGTACTTGGACACCCACGGCCAGCCGAAAACCCGCGAGGAAGTGGCAGCATGGTCAAATTCCATGGAGCAGGGCAGCGTTTACTCCGATCCGGAGAAACGGGATTACTTCGCAAGCGCAGTGAGCAAGCTCGGCCTCGATCCCGCCACCACATCCACGTTTCAATGGCTCGAAGCCGACGATCAGGCGAGCCACTAAAGCAGAAACGCAAATGCCGCCGACCGATTGATCCGCTATGCGTTCGACGAGGGGGTGCCGGCAGGCAGGAACAGGAGCTTGCCGTGTGCCCGCTTGTTTTGGCTCAGTTCGAGCGCCGTCCGCCAATCTTCCAGGCCAAGGGTGCACGCGATTGGCACGCTGAAGCGCCCCTCGGCGGCAAGCTGTGCGAAGGGAGCAAGCGCATCGTAGCGCGGCACCAGACCCGGTTCGCTCCCCGAGGTACGCACGCCGAGCTTGCCTTCGTCGGCGTCACCGATGCTCATGACCCAGCGAGGATCGCCGTCCACGATCTGGATGAGGTCCGGCAGCACGCCCGTCACCTGCGCGGTGTGCAACACCAGGTCGGGTGCTCCCCCCGCGATCTCACGCACCCGCCCGACCATGCCCTCGCCGTAGGAGGTCACCTTGGCACCGAGATCACGCAAGCGGGCCGCGAAGGTCTCGCCCGCGGTGGCGATCACCTGTGCTCCGCGCCCCAGCGACACCTGCACGGCCGCAAAGCCCACCATCGTCCCACCCCCGTTGATCAGGATGGTCTGACCTGCGGACAGACCGAGCAGATCGAGACAGCGGACCGACGTTTCGACCACCATCGGCAACGCCGCCGCTGCCAGGAGGTCCAAGCCTTCGGGAACAGATTCCCAGACTGCCAGGATCGCGTACTCTGACGCCCCGGCGGTCGGATAACCCATGAAGTCAGGAACCCCGAAGACGAGGTCTCCAATCGCGACGCCCTCGACGCCCTCGCCGACGGCATCCACGGTGCCGGACACGTCCAGCCCGATTCCGCGTGGCAGCGTGGCGGCCATAAATCCTTGGCACAGCGCCCAATCCGCCGGATTGAGCCCGCACGCATGGACCCGCACGCGGATCTGGTTTGCCTTCGGGGTAGGAACGGCGGCTTCCTCCAAGCACAGCACATCGGCCGGTTCGCCGTAGCGGTGGAGGCGCAGAGTTCTCATGGTGATAGCAGGTTCAGGATGGGACATGGTGAAGTGTTAGTGAAAATACTCCGGCCGATTGATGTCGCGGATCAGACCGGGTTCCCTTGGCTCCCATCCGAGACGTGCTCTGGTCCGGGCGCTGGATGCCGGGCCGTTGCCCGCGATAAACATGGCGATGGCACCAAAGTGCCCGGCGGCTTCTTCGGGAGAAATGGACCGGGTCGGCACGCCCAACTGCTCGCCGATGGCCTGGGCAATCTGCCGGAAGGGGATCCCCTCATCGGCCACCGCATGGAAGGGGCCGCCCTGCGCACCCTGCTCCAGCGCGAGACGGAAGACGCGCGCCGCGTCGAGCCGGTGCACCGAGGGCCAGAGGTTCTCCCCGTCGCCCACGTAAGCGGAGACGCCTTTCTCCCGCGCGAGGGTCGCCAGCATCGGCACGAAGCCGTGCCGCTCGCCCACGCCGTGCACGGAGCGCGGCAGCCGCACCCAAGTGGCGCGTACTCCCTTCTCAGCGATGGCAGCGGCCGTCTGCTCCGAGGCGCGGGGAAACTCCGGGATGATCGGGGCAAGCGGACCATCCTCGGTGAACGTCTCACCGGGTGGCAGGAGAAAAAAGCCGCTCGTGACGATCACAGGGCGGTCGGACCCTGCGTAGACTTCGCCGAAGGTTTCAATGGCCTGCCGGTCTTCTGCGGCCAGTTCGACGATCTTGGAAACGTCGAGACCGAAGGCCAGGTGGATGACGCCATCCGCCTGGGAGGCAGCCCGCCTGAGCATATCAAGATCGGCGAGCGAGCCGAGCAGGGGTTCCCCGCCTATGGCACGCAGCGCCTCGGTTTTTTGTTCGGAGCGGACGAGGCCAGTGACTCGGTGGCCAGCCGCGATCAACTCAGGGACGAGGGCTGATCCCACCCATCCGTTTGCACCAGTGATAAATACACGCATGATTGTTTTTGCTTTCGAGGTTTCGCTGATTTCCGAGCTAGTTTCTCCTTATGGGTCACCTGGCCCCTTGGGAGCCGTCACAACTTGGCGAGCCGATCTGCCGACGTCTCGTTGTGTCAGTCAATGACATTAAACCGTAATGACAGTCACTGTCAAATAGCATATTTTAAGAGGATGCCCCGCAACGGAGAACCAGCGCGCCGACGCTTGCAGCAAGCCGCCGTCGAGCTATTCGGCGAGCGCGGCTATGACCAAACCACGGCAGCCGAGATCGCCGCCCGGGCCGGGGTGACCGAGCGGACCTTCTTTCGCCACTTCCCCGACAAGCGGGAAGTGCTCTTCGATGGCCAAACCATCCTACGCGAGGTGCTGACCGGCGCCATCGCCGCGGTCCCTATGACGCTCCAGCCGCTGGAAGTCCTGTACCGGGCGTTTCGCTCGGTCGAGCAGTTGTTGGAGGACAACCGGCCCTTTTCCCTCCCGCGTCAGCAGGTGATCGACCGCACCCCCGCGCTCCAGGAGCGGGAGCTGGCGAAAGTGGCGGCTCTTGCCGAAGCGCTGGCGCTGGCGCTGCGGCAACGCGGCGTGGACGAGCGGCTCGCCGCCTTGGCGGCCCAGACCGGGATGGCGACTTTCCGTTACGCGGTCGCGTCATGGTTCGCCGAGCCGGCGGGTGGGTTGGGAACCCATCTGGACCGTGCCTTCGACGAACTGGACGGACTGGCCTCGTCGTTCTCCACGAGGAAAGCGCGACGTCGCCGGTGAAATGCCGCCTGTTTCCAGCATGGTGACAGGAGAGCGGAAAGCCGCTTGATGCCCTCCGTTTACCGAATTCGATCACCCCGAGCTTTGGTTCCGAAATCGTCGGCACGAACTGCGAGCGGCGCGACCGAGCGCGCATCGGCGGCGTAACCGTGGCAGAGCGGGCGAGAACTGCCTTCACCAGCTTTCCGGCGGGCACCGCGCGATGAGCGTGCCGATTGCCGACACGGTTGCGGCGAAAGACAGCAATCGGCCGCTAAGAAACTCATTTGCGTGGTTGCAGGCCCCACACGAGGCGCTCGATGATCTCGGCGACCAATCGGTCCAGAGGAACACCTTTGAACTGGCCGTTGGTGGAAATGCTCAACAATCCCTGCACGGCGGCCATGGTTCCCAGCGAAAGACGCGCCGGATCACCCGCCACCACCTCACCCGCCGCCTGCCCTTGCGCGAAAACAGCCAGGGGAGGGGCGAACGTCCTTTCACTGGCTTCCAACAGTTCAGGCGGGGCGTCAGCGCGGTGCTTGGCTTCAAACATCAAGCCGAACAAAGCCGGATGCTTCAGGGCAAAGCCCACATAAGCGCGGGCCAACCGGGTCAAGCGGGCACGGAAATCTTCCCCACGGTCCTTGGCGGCGCGGGCCGTAATGACGCCGAGCCGCTCAAATCCACGCAGGGCCAAAGCATCCAGCAGGGCTTGCTTGTCCGCGAAGTGGCGGCGCGGCGAGGTGTGGCTTACGCCCAACTCGCGGCTGAGCTCACGCAAGGTGAGGCTCCCCGCGCCGCCAGTCTCCAGAGCGCGCGCCGCTGCCTCCAGCAACGCCTCTCGCAAATTGCCGTGATGATAGGGGCGGGGGGGTGCTTTCATGGAAAGCAGTTTACACGAGCGTAGCGAAGGTCGCAGCATGTTTCCTTTGACAACATTGTTTCTTCTGTACACATTGCAAAGGCCGTTGCTGAATTCCTACCGGCTTACTCTGATGAAACTCTCCCAGCGAACGGTCCTGATCACCGGCGGCACCAGCGGCATCGGCCTCGAACTGGCCAAGCAGCTTCTAGATCGCGGCAACACGGTGATCGTCACCGGCCGCGACCAGGGAAAACTCGACGCGGCCAAGCGGACGCTGCCCGGCGTGCAGACCTTCCAGAGTGACGTGAGTGATCCCGCGGCCATCGCGGCTCTCTGCGCGCAAGTCCTGGCAGAGTTCCCGGCTTTGGACACTCTCATCAACAATGCCGGCATCATGCGCAACCTCAACCTCAACCAGGACCGTGATCTGACCGACGTGACGCGCGAGATCGAGATCAACCTGAACGGACCCGTGCGGATGGTGCAGCAGTTCCTGCCGCACCTCAAAACTCGGGCAGATGCCCTCATCGTCAACGTCTCCTCGGGTCTGGCCTTCGTGCCGATGCTGGCGGCACCGGTCTATTCCGCCACCAAGGCCGCCATGCATTCCTTCAGCCAGTCCTTGCGCGGGCAACTCGACGGCACCGGCGTGACGGTGGTCGAACTGGCCCCGCCGGGGGTCGAGACGCCGCTCTTCCGCACCGAGTTCGCGGCGGAAACCAGGGGGCAGAAGGCGATGTCTGTCGCCGTGCTCGCTAAAAAAGCGATCACCGGGATCGAAGCGGGCCAACTAGAAATCCGTCCGGGTCAAAGCAACCTGCTAAAGCTGTTGAGCCGGATCGCGCCGGACTTCGCGTTCAAGCAATTGACCAAGATGACCAAACCCAAACTGTGAACCTTTTTCCAATCGAGGGACTCTTTCCCTTGTCGGCGCCATTGTAAAACAAATTAAAACAAATTCCTTCGAGGATGCACGAGAACAAGGGAAGCACGAAATAACGGGCGGGGAGCTATTCCGTGCTACCAAACTAAAACTTCCTGCACCTTGATGTCATGTCTAGCTGCCGAACTGAGTCCCAGAGGGCCACGGGTCAGCGGCGCGCAGTTTTGAGCATGTACGGCCTCTACACCTTCCTCGCTGCGTGGCTTTTTGGAAAACGGTTTTCCCGTTTTGCGTGCGCCGGAAATCAGAAGGACATAGCAGAATGATGAAGCTGATTGGCATTGAAGAGCACTTCGTGACCGTCGAAATCCGTGCGGCTTGGGCGGCATCGTCCATCGGGCAGGAAGGCACCGCCGGGTTCGATCGGGGGGACATCGAAGAAAGGCTCGACGACCTTGGCGAACAGCGGCTGGCGCTCATGGACGAAGGCGGCATCGACGTCCAAGTCCTTTCCGTAACCACGCCCGGCCTGCACAACCTCGAACCGGAAGAGAGCGTGCTCCTGGCGCAGCGCACCAACGATCTGGTGGCCGCGACGATGGCGAAGCACCCCACGCGGTTTCAAGGGTTCGCCGCCCTGCCGACCGCGGCTCCGGCAGAAGCTGCGCTGGAACTGGAGCGAAGCGTGCGTCAGCTCGGCTTGACCGGCGCGATGCTCTGTGGCCGCACCCGCGACAAGCATCTGGATCATCCCGACTTTCGACCGATGCTCCGCTCGGCTGCCAAGCTTGGGGTTCCCCTGTACGTGCATCCACAGATTCCGCAGCGGGTCGTGCGGGAGGCGCTCTACTCCGGTTTCGGAGACTCCGTGGACACGGCCTTTGCGGCGTTCGGTTTGGGGTGGCACTACGAGGCCGGCATCCAGTTCGTCCGCTTGATGCTGGCCGGGGTGTTTGACGAGTGTCCCGATCTGCAAATCATCCTCGGTCACTGGGGCGAGGTCGTCCTCTTTTATCTGGAACGGCTGAACTCGCTGGGGCGGGTGACCAAGCTGCAAAGACCCGTCGCCGACTACTTCCGGCAGAACCTGTACGTGACCCCGAGCGGGATGTGGAGTCAGGCTTACCTGCAACGCAGCCTGGAGATCGTGGGACCCGAGCGCATCATTTTCTCCACCGACTACCCCTATCAGTATCGCCCTGGTCGCCCGGGCCGCTCCTTCCTGGAGGCAACGGCGCTCTCGGCCGACGACAAAGCGCTGTTTGCCCACGGCAACTGGGAGCGCCTGACGCGGTCGGTCCACCGGTAAACGCACGCCTGCGGATTCGCTATGACTACACCCTCTTCCTTGCGCATCGCCGTCCTCGGTGCCGGCAGGATCGGCAGCGCCTTTGCCTTCCAACTCGCCCGGGTCGGCCACCACGAGGTCACCGTGGTCGCCCGTCCCGGCTCCGCCCGGCTCCAGCAACTGCAACGTGACGGCGGCATCGTCAGCGTCAAGGGCGAGCGCGCGGAGGTGCGGATCGCCGACACTCTGGACGAGCAGACACCCTATGACCTGATCATCGTCACTCTGCTCGCCCACCAGATCGACGCGGTGCTGCCAGCTTTGCAGCGCAGCCGGGCCAAAAGCGTTCAGCTCATGTTCAACTGCTTCGAGCCGGAGCGGTTGCGTGATGCCATCGGCGCGGAGCGTTGCACTTTCGGCATGCCGTTCGTGCAGGCCAGCTTCGAGGGCGACGGCAAGCTCAAGGCCATCATCGGCGCCGCGGGACAGAAGACCCTCCTAGGTCAGCAGCGTTGGGTGGATGTGTTCAAAGCGGCCGGGCTGCCGGCGGCGCTCGAAACGGACATGCCCCTGTGGCTGCGCTGCCACGCGCCGCTGTGTGTCGCGTTTGAAAGCGTGTCGGTGGCGGGTGAGCGGCGCGGAGGCGGGGCGTCGTGGGGCGAGGCAATGGCCCTCGCGCGCGGAATGCACGAGTGCTTTGCGCTGATCAAGGGGCTGGGCTACCGGGTGTACCCGCGCGGCAAGGTGCGCCTGGGCGGTTGTCCGGCCTGGGTGGTCGCCGCCATGCTCTGGAGCCTGTCGCGCATCCGGTCCTTCCGCGAGTTGCTGGCCACCGGGAAGGAAGAATGCCGCGCTCTGGTCGACGTGATGGTGGCAGCCACACCCCGGGCGAAACCAGCCGTCAGCGTGACAAAGATTCAAGCCATGACACCAGAAAGCACGACGCGAATCCGCGCGTAAGTGCGGCGCGCCCGCGTAGGGCCACGATCCGGTCTTCCAAAAGGTGGCTGTTGGGCGTCCATCCACCACCATTCTTGGCAGACATCCTCTGTGCAGACAACCTCCTGCAACGTGACAGGTAGGGGATGCGTCAAGCGCAAGCCTTCGCTGCTTGCAGCCCGCGAAGCACCTGGCTCACCAAAGCTTCGCCGTACTCCTGCGTCAGCGGAGCGTGGCGCACCAGCAGGCGGAAGTAGATGGGCGCAAAAATCGCGTCGATCAACAACTCGGGATTCACGTCGGCGGCGAACTCGCCCGCAGCCTGGCCCCGCTCAACCTCGGCAAGCGCGAGCGCGCGCCGCTGGCCGATGTGTTGCTCGAAGAGTTCCCGCAGCAGCGCGGGCTCGCTCTGACCTTCGGCAATCATATCGGCCAACACCTTGCCGAACAACCCGTTGAAGGCCTCAATCATCCGCCGCACCCGCCAACGCAGGGACTGCTCGGCGCTCAAGGTTTCCACCGGTGGCGGGTAAGTTGCGATGCGTTCGTGAAAGAGGGTCATCACCAAGGCCGCCTTGGTCGGCCACCATTTGTAGATCGTCGGCTTGCTGACCCCGGCGCGCCTGGCGATTTCTTCAATCGTCAGGTCACGCACCGACTTTTCCTGCAACAGCGCGTACACCGCTTCCATGATGGCGGCGTGCGACTGCGCGGCGGGGCTGCGGGGTCGGCCGACACGGCTGGCAGCGGGGGCGTTGGCCATCTTAAAAACTAATTACCTGAACGCAGCGGAAATGCAATTGACAGATAAACCACAATTGGTTTACTAATCGTAAAGTAAATTAAAATCTATGATCAACATTCAATCGACTGCCTGGGTGGAAACTCACCCCGTCTCCCCTGGAGACCGGACCACGGTGACCGCGATGGGAGCCGCCGTGCGCTCGCACAAAGGACAAATGCGCGGCACGACGGCACGCGCACCTTTCGACGCCATCATGGGGGCGGTGCCCCCGGCCGACGGAGTGGCTTACGAAACCGATGTGATCAACGGGGTGCCGGGCTGGTGGTGCCGTCCGTCGCTCGCCCGAGCGGGTGAAGGCATCCTCTACCTCCATGGGGGATGGTACAGCCTGGGTTCGGCCCTGGCTTACCGGAACCTGGCCGGGCAGATTGCCATCCGGGCGGGCGCGGCAACTTTTGTAGCCGACTACCGCCTGGCTCCCGAACATCCTTTTCCCGCTGCCGTGCTCGATGCGCAAGCCTGCTACCAAGGATTGATAGACCGTGGTTGGCAGCGGATCGCCCTCGTGGGTGACTCCGCGGGAGGCGGCCTGGCGTTGGTGCTCCTGGCCCTCGCCACGGCCCAAGCAAAGTCGGGCGGCCATCTTCCCGTGGGAGCCGTGGCGCTCTCGCCGACGACCGACCTGGCCCTGACGGGGGCGAGCTGGGAGGCGCGGGCCGAGGCTGACGCTTACTTCACTCGGACCCAGGTGGTCGAGTTCGTCAAAGCTTACCTGGGCGAAGCCGACCCGACCGATCCCACGGCCTCGCCGCTCTACGGGGACCTGCACGGCCTGCCGCCGGTCCGTGTCCACGTGGGCACGGACGAAATGCTGCTCGACGATTCGCTGCGCTACGTGGAGCGGGCGGTCGCCGCCGGGGTGGATGCGAAGGTCGGGGTCTGGGAGGGGATGCTCCACGTGTTCCCCTCCAGCGTGGGCCGGTTGCACGCTGCCGCCCAGGCCCTGGACGAAATCGGTTCCTTTCTCTCCGGGCGTCTGTCTGCTACCGGCACCAAACCCTGACCCCGGTGATCATCGCGGGAACGCCTCGGTGAACGGCGTGAAGATCAACGACGGCGTCCTACCCGGTGGGCTTGACCTTGCTCGGGCACGGCGTCCGCCGCAAGCCGCTCCTCCTTTTCTTGGTCATCGCTCTTCCAGGGTAACTCGGTCGAGCGCGGTCGTTCAAACGCTTAGTCGTACCTGCCACCGGTGTGCCTATCTATGCCGACCCGGCTATCGTACCCCGCACCTCCGATCAGATGATGAGGTTTGGTTGCGTGAACGCAACCGCCTCCGGCTGAGGCTACGGGTCATCGGCCTATCCTTACTTGTATCCATCAGTGATGAAAACCTACCGCCTCGACGATTTCACCGGTCTCGACGACCTCCACCTGCGCGACGAGGACGACCCCCGGCCGCAGCGCGGCGAACTCGTCGTTCGTGTCCACGCCGCTTCGCTCAACTTCCGCGACATCGCCATGGTGCGCGACAAGTACCCGCTGCCCCACGCGAAGGGGCTGATCCCCGTCAGCGACGCGGCGGGCGAGGTGGTGGAAGTCGGCGACGGCGTCGATGCCTTCAAGGTCGGCGACCGGGTGATGAGTTGCTTTCATCCACGCTGGTACGGCGGCCGGGTGCCGCCCGACGTTTTCAAATACGGTTACGGCAGCGAAATCGACGGCTGGCTCTGCGAGCGCAAGGTTGTCAGCCAGGAAGCCGTTGTCGGCGTGCCTGAAAGTCTTTCCTACGAGGAGGCGTCCACGCTGCCCTGCGCGGGGTTGACGGCCTGGGCAGCGCTGACGGCGGGCGGGGCGATCCGCGCCGGACACACCGTGCTCGTCCAGGGGACGGGCGGGGTCTCGATCTTTGCATTGCAGTTGGCGAAGGCCGTCGGTGCCCGCGTGATCGCAACGACCTCCAGCGCG
>CAXTVY010000138.1:0-11433 GCA_964247665.1 uncultured Chthoniobacterales bacterium
ACTCGTGTATGAAGCCGGTACCTGCCGAACTTGTCCGCAGCATGGCCAGGCAATGCGTGATCTCCGCGTCGTCGGTGCTGGTCAGAGCGCGCATGGTCAACCCGAGCGGCCAGATGTAGTCCTTGCCTTTGTGCACGCTGCACGTTCCCTCGGCAGCCGTGCCGCGGCAGAACCACGGATCGTCCACGCTCAGGGCATATCGGCGGGACGCGAGCGCAACGGGGTCACTGGCCAGCGCAGGGGTCAGGTACGGGATCGACACCAGGCCGGGGATACCAGCGTCTTCCATCAGCAAGGTGTGGCCGAGGCCGTCGCACTCAAAGGCGTACACCTTCCCGTACTTGGGGTCGTCGATGACACCGTAATCGTGGATGCCTTTCTCCACCTCGGCTGCCAGCGCGCGGCACTCTGTAGCGAAGGGGTCACGTGGCAGCATGGCGTCGGCCATTTCCGCGAGCTGGCGCAGCGAACTCACCGCGAAAAGATTGTCCGGGATGTTGAACAGGTAGACCGTGGCATCGTCCGAATCGCGGAATGCCGAGCAGATCATGCCCGTCGGCTTGATGGGAGAGCCGTGGCCGTCTTCGCCGGGGCGCGCACGACCGCGCACGAAACGATAGAGACCCTGATTTTTCTCCCGCTGCTGGTCGCGGAACGTCGCTACCGTCAGGCGCATGGCTTGCCACCACGGTGCATCGAAAGTGGCGGCGTTGCCCGTGACTTTCCAATCCTGATAGGCAAGGCGGATGCAGTAGCACAACGAGTCCACCTCCCACTTCCGCTCGAAGACGCCGGGCCGCATCTCGGTGTCGTCCTTGTGGGGGCTGGGTTTCGAGGCGTCCTGCTGGAAGGCGTTCGCGTAGGGGTCGATCAAGATGCTCGCCGCCTGATGGTGGATCAGTCCGGCGACCATTTCCGCCAGGTGGGGGTCCTGTTTGCACAACGGCAGGTAAGCCTGGACCTGCGCCGACGAATCGCGCAGCCACATCGCGTTGATGTCGCCCGTGATGATGTACGTGTCTGGCTTACCGTTGTTGTTTGTAAAATTGACGGTCGTGTCCAGCGTGTTCGGGTAGCTCGCCTCGAAGATCCGCGCGGTCTCCGGGTCGGCAATTGCCTGGGTAACCCGCACGATCTCTCGCTCGACCGCCTCGCTGGTGAATTTTCGTTTCTCCAGCGGCGGCCGGGCGGACGGCGGACGGTTCGTTTGTGCCGCCGCGCTGCCAACCAGGAATGCGACGCCCGCGACGAAGGGCAGCGCCAGCGTGATGACCTGGAGTGAGGAATGTTTTCCGTGGCGGGACCCGAAAGAAAGAAGGCCGTTCATGAGAGGGCCGCAATCCAAGCAAACCGGTGGCACGATGTCAATCAAAGCGCGCTTGAATCCGGTCAGCTTCGTTCGGTTGACGGCGTGCCTTGCGAAGGTTGGATTGTTGGCCGCATCCTCTGTCAAGGGGACGTTGGCACCGGGGCTTCGAGAAAGGCGTCGAGTGCTTCGCTGGGACGCCCGTCCGCCCCCCAGGCGCTCAGAGGATACCCGCTCCAGTTCTGGGCACCTTCGGGTTCCCAGTAAACCACGCCCAGACCTTTATTTCCCGGCACGGCCCGCACTTTTTGCAGCACTGCGCTCAGCATCGCCCGCGCTTTCACGGCTTCCGTTTCCGGGGCGCCCACTTCGACGATCATCACGTCCTTGCCATAGCGCGCTGCCATGTCATCGAGGTTTTCCCCCAGCCGCTCAATGCTCTGCGAGTTGTCCGGTTTCGAGAGATTGGGATAATAGGACAAGCCAATCACGTCGAACTTGCCACCAGCGCGTTGCAGGTGATCGAAAAACCGACGGAACAGACCATTGTTATCTCCGCGATCCACATGCACGATGACCTTGGTTTGCGGGTCGGTGGCTTTGACGGCGTCGTAGCCGGCGTTGATCAGCCTCGCCAGGTTGGTGTCCTGTTCGGAGGTCCGTCCCTCCGGCCAAATCATGCCGCCGGGGATCTCGTTGCCAACCTGAACCCATTCCGGGATGACCCCGTCGTTCTTCAGGGTGGTCAGGACGCTGGTGGTGAATTGGGAAACGTCGGTGGCGAGATGTTCAATGGAGTGCCCGGCCCAGGCGGCGGGTTTCTCCTGGTGGGCCGGGTCCGCCCAGGTGTCGCTATAGTGAAAATCGACCAGAATGCGAAAGCCCATCCTTTGGGCGCGCCGGGCCATGGCGGCAACCTCGTCGCGGCTGCAATGTCCGTTGCGCGGGTCCTGCGAGGGGTTGACCCAAACCCGCAGCCGGATCGTATCGATCCCCTCCGTCTGCAGCGTTCGCAGGCAATCCTGCGGTTGGCCGCCACGATCCAGAAAGCGGTAACCGGAAGCTTCCATCTGCGGGAGCCAACCCACGTCGGCCCCCTTCGCAAAATCCGCTCCCCGGCTCCACCCCGGGAAGCAGGCGGTGCAGAAAAGCGGGAGGGCGACCCACAAACCAGCGAGCGTACGGTCAACCATGCCGGACGATACACGACGCCCTTGCAACCCGACAAGTTCGAAGCGGTGCCGCAGCCGGAACGACTCCGGAAAGCATTCATCCTTGAGCTACGGAATCGCTATGGTATAAGCAAAGATGAAGTCCATAAACTGTTTGCGGGTACGGGTGCATGGAAAGACTTTATTACTACTCTCGCTTTTGCTCATCGTGATCCAGAGTGTCCGGGCAAAAGAAGCTATCGACTACATTGATCCGTTCATCGGCACAGGCCATGCGGGGAAAGATTTTCCGGGGGCATCCATCCCTTTTGGGATGACGAAAGTCAGCCCCGACACTGCCACCGCCGGGGTTGTCAGTTATTCGTACACCGACAAGACGGTCAGTGGCTTTAGCTTCACCCACATCGGCGGCGCGGATGGCGGCGAACTGGCCAATCTCCTGACCATGGCTACCACCGGCCCCTTGCATACCTACTGGGGCCAGAGGGGAAAACCCGGCACCGGCTACCAGTCGGCGTTTTCCAAGAGTTCAGAAACTGCTTCTGCCGGGTACTACGCCGTCACCTTGGATGACTACAAAATTCGCGCAGAATCCACCGCCGCGCCCCACAGCGGAATGCTGCGTTTCACTTTTCCCGAAAATCAGCAGTCACGCCTCCAGATTGACCTTTCTCACCGTCACGACGGCACCTCACTGCACCAGACGGTCAAAGTGACCGATGATCATACCATCGAAGGCTCCATCGATTGTCCGGCGGCCGGAGGTGGCTGGCGCTTCGGACCAACTTCCTACACGCTTTATTATCATCTGGAATTCAGCAAACCCATGACGAAAGTCGGTGTCTGGAGTGCCACCCTGCCACCGGTCTGGACCGCTGCCGATCATCCCGTACCCTACGGAAAGGGCAAGAACATCAGCGATCCTTCGTTTATCGAAGCCTGCCAAAAAGCCGAGGTTATCCCGGGCTGCCGCGACAAAGAAGGGCAACATCTGGGCTTCTACAGTGAGTTTCCGACGAAGGCGAATGAAGTGGTGCTGGTCAAAGCAGGCGTTTCTTTTGTCAGTATCGCGGGCGCGCGGGCGAACGTCGCGGCTGAAATCCCGGACTGGGATTTTGACCGGGTTCATCAGCAGGCGCGGGCGTCGTGGGTCAAGGCTTTTGACCATCTCTCCGTGGAAGGTGGCAGCGAGGAGCACAAAACGATCTTCTACAGTGCGCTCTACCGTGCGATGCTGTTCCCGCAGACCTTCGCGGACCTGGATGGAAGTTTTCCGGGGGGCGATCACAAGGCGCACCATTCCGATGCGTTCGTCAACCGGACGTTGTTCAGCGGCTGGGACGGTTATCGCAGCGAGTATCCACTCTTGACCCTGGTGGCACCTTCAGTGGTCAATGACCAGATCAACAGCATGGTTGATCTGGCGGAATCCAACGGCACCCGGTATTACGACCGCTGGGAGATCATGGGCTGCTACACCGGATGCATGACCGGCAACCCGGAAGTCGTTGTAATCAACGATGCCTGGCAAAAAGGAATCCGTGGTTTCGACAGTGAGAAAGCCTACCAGTTCGCGGTTAATACAACGCAAAAGAACGGCAACTCGAAACTGGGTTACTGCCGGGAGTCGATCTCAGACACGTTCGAGTACGGACTGGACGAATGGAACGTCGGGCAGTTCGCCGCTTCCCTCGGCAAACACGAGGACGCCGCCAATTATCAGCAGCTTTCGTTGTCCTACAAAAACCTCTTCGACCCCAACCAGGCCTGGACTTACGATGCCGCCGGAACGGATGCCCGGCCGGACTGGAAAGGCTGGTTCCGCATCAAGGACGGAAACGGGAACTTCAGACCCTGGGAGGGGCTTACGTCGCCGAAGGGAGCCCGGGAAGCGACCGTTTATCAGGCAGGCTGGAGTGCCTACCACGATGTACCCGGATTAATCAATTTGCTTGGAGGCAAAGACCTCTTCGTGGCCAAACTGGACGACTTTTTCAGCCGGTCTCCCGACTACACGAAATGGAATCCGTACATGGGGACTCCCAACCCACAGGGAGGCAGATCATGGTCGAGTCCTTACAACAACCCCGGCAACGAACCGACGGAACTGATCGCATTCTTGTTCAACCGGGCTGGCGCGCCGTGGCTGACGCAGAAATGGGTTCTGCAGGAGGAGCACGTCTACAACCCCGGTCCCGAAGGCTTGCCCGAGGACGATGATGTCGGCCAAATGTCCGCCTGGTATGTGCTGGCCGCCATGGGTCTGACGCAGGGTTGCCCTGGCGATCCACGCTACGAGATTTTTACCCCGCTCTTCGATAAGGTCACCCTGAAATTCGATCCGAAGTATGCCAAAGGCAAAAGCTTCACGATCACGGCAAAAAATAACTTACCGGATCATCCTTACATTCAGTCAGCCACTCTGAATGGCGAGCCACTGAACCGGTGCTGGTTGAGTGATTCGGAGATCAAGGCTGGTGGAAATCTGGAACTGGTGCTTGGTGCTCAGCCCAATAAATCGTGGGGCGTGAACTAACGCGGACAATGCGACTCCATCTGTGAACTTGATTATGACCAAGACCAATCATTTATTGCTGACTGGCGCGGCAGCATTTCTGTTGCTGATCGATTGTCAGGCGTCCGGCAGCGAGTCGCTGGCTGAGTCGCCCGCGGGCATTGAGCCGAAGGCGCTTGAACCAGCCGTGAAAGGAACAGGTTTTGCGATGGATGGTTATTTTGTTTGGTGCGGCTCGGTCATCAAGGTCGGCGACGCCTATGAGATGTTCGCCTCGCGCTGGCCAGCCAACACGAAATTTCCCGATGGCTACCGGCAACACTCCGAGATCGTGCGCGCGGAGGCGTCCAGACCTGAAGGACCCTACGCGTTCAAGGAAGTGGTCATTGGGGGACGCACCGCTGGCAAATGGGACAGCGCCATGGCGCACAACCCAGCCATCTACAAGGTCAACGGTACGTTTGTCTTGTTCTACATCGGGAGCGATGTCGGCTCGAACTACCGGCAGATTGGAATTGCTACGGCGTCTTCCATCGCCGGCCCGTGGACGCGCCGGGACCAGCCGCTGAACCTCGGGTTGGCCACCGACGCGAACAATCCCGCCGCGTGGTTCGAACCGGACGGCAGCGTGAAGCTCGTCTGGCGCACGGTTAGCCTGCGCGTCTGTGAATCCGTCGCGAAATCGTTTGAAGGGCCCTACACGCTAGCGAACAACAATCTCTGGCCGGCGGCGAAGCTGGAGGATTTTTTCCTGTTCAAAAAAGACGGTGCATACCACCTCATTTGCGAGGATAACGCCGGCAACCTGACCGGCCACGACAGGAAGTGGGGCGGGCACCTCATCTCTGACGACGGCACAACGAACTGGCGACGCGCTTCGCAGCCGATTGCCTATGATGACACCATCCGCTGGACCGACGGCACGGAACTCAAGCTAGTGCGTCGGGAACGGCCGTGGCTTTTGATCGAGGACGGAAAAATTACCCATCTCTTCAACGCGGTATTTGACGGCAAGCGGACTTGGAATCAGCCCGTGCCGCTTACAACACCCGTCAATTCGAATTGAACGACAGCGGTAGGCCAAGGTCCGTCTGAAGAATCGCCTTGTCACCTGGTAATAGCGGTGGCATGGCCTGCCGCTCCGGGTTTGACCGTCGCGGACAGGTCGTCAACCGCCAAGGTATGCATTCCGGCCGGGACTGAAACCGTCCAGCGCAACGTCGTTTCCGTGTCACGATTCAAAGTAACTTGCTGTGACGCGTTTGGCCTCCCGTCGACGGAAAGCACGATCTGGCCCGATCCGTTCAGGCTGCCGATGTTACGGGCGGTGACGCTGACCGAGCACTGGCCAGCCGCATCCATGGCAACCTGTAGATTGCGGCACTCGATCAGAGAGCCATACCAGCACTCGGTCAGGAGAACGAAGTGATTGTTCCCGCCGCTGTAATGCCGTAGCCAGCCGTCCCTGATGATCGTTTGACCCGGGAAGACAGAACCGTTCGTCGCGGTGAAATCCTCGGGTGCGCCGGTGGGCGCGTCGCCATACCAGTCGGTCAACCAGGGGAGATCGCTTCGCCAGAGCACCTTCGTCGGGTCGGAACCGCTCAGGACACCTTCTCCGACCGTGCAGAGGCGGTTGCCCACAACCGCGCCACCATGACCCGTTTCAGGGTTAACACCGATTTGGGACTCGAAGCGAATGTTCTTGTCGGCATCGACAAAAATGTCGCCGGAACATTCGTGGCTGTTGCACCAGCGATTCGGCGAGCCTTTGAGATCGGCGGTCCCGGCCTTGATCCATTGGTGCAGATCGTTGGAGAGATCAATACGTCCCTCCTCAATCATGGTAAGATAACGATACGCGGTATCATCACACTGGACGGCGGCGATCCCGGCATCCTGCGTATCGATGAAGCCGCCGTTTTTTCCGAAGGTCTTTCCTATGTTGAGGACCCACGGATCGCTCCAGTGAACGAGGTCCGCGCTGGAGCGCATGACTTCGCCGTGCGGCCATTTGCCTGGTTTACCGACGCTGTCGATAGCAGTCGGCTGGGCAACAGCCACATGAAACGAGTGATACTCCAAATAGACCTGATCGCTCCCCTTCGGCCAGATCAGATCGGGGTCTTCAACCGAATCGTCGGGCGCTTCCTTCGAGAAAATCGGGTTGGCCAGACTCTTGATCCAATGGACCCCGTCGGTGCTCGTCGCAAGGCCGAGTTCACTACTGATCGGGCCATTCGGCGGCGCGGGCTTGGAGTTGCCCCGGTAGACCATGTGCCAGATTCCGTTGCGCACGACGATGGCGGGATTGAACGCTCCTTTTTCGTCCCACGCTCCCGGCGGTCCGGGACGCAGCACGATCCGGGTGGTGTCCGGGTCCCACTTGTAAACGGACCGATTTAGCAGGTGGAGAGACGCGTCGGCGAAAGCTGCCGCACCCGATAGCGTCAACAGCAGAGGATGATCGGGAGTGCGCAGGTCCGTCAGATCACGGAGCGTGACCACCGGCGACCCGTCCGCGGGAATCAGCGTGGCCATGACGCACCCGGATCGTCGTGAATAGGCCAGCTTCAGTTCACAGGAAACCCCTGGATGCACTAGGATCGGCTTGGCGGCGATTTCCCAGATCGTGCGATCACCCGCTTCACGTTCGGCCCAACCCAGCACCTGGTACGGTTTGGGCGTGACCTCGAAAATGGAGTAGCGGGCCGGGCCCCCGATGCTTCGCTCAATCCGGAGTTGTTGGCGCGGCAGATCAGCCACGGCGTAGACGCGCGTACCGTCATCAGACTGGAACCCCACCCCGGCCGCCGCGTCCGCGCTGCCGGGCGTGAAGTGCGTTGCGATTTCTCCTTCGGTTTTATCGAGCCGGACATCGGGCAAGATGGCAATCCCCGCCCCTTTCGCCTGCAGGTGACCGCCGGTGCTGTCGCTAACGAAGTCCATCGATTCCAGAAACCACTCGCCCAAATTTCCTGACCCAAAGGTTTCGGTGAATTCCCTGCCAGGATAGGGCGGCGGAGACCCGACGACGAAGGAAAAGACATCAGAGGGCATTTGCTTCCCCGACGAGTCGATTGCCACGATCCGCCAGCGGTGCGATCCCCGAGCGAGCTGGGCGACCTGATAACTTGTGGCCGGTGCATCCACCATCCCCGCTGCCCGGCCATCCATCTCAATCTGGTACTGCTTGGTGGCAGGCCACGAGTTCCAACGCAGGAGCACATCCGCTCCCTCCTCGCACGAACCATTGGGCGAGAGCAGGGTGAATCCCGCCACCGGCGTCAAAGTAATTTTTTCGAGGGCAAGCGAGAACCCGCTACTGGCCGGATTTCTCCCGGTGACGAGGAAACGGAAGGGATAATTTCCAGGTTTCAGGAAGGTGACATCACCAATGGAAGTTCCGACTGGTGTGAAACCTCCGGCCACATAACAATCGACCGGTTGTCCTATGGGGTCGCGATCAACAAACAGTTGGAAAACTGCTTCGCCCGGTCCTTTCCGCAGATCGACATCGACCCGGTACGTGCCCGGCAGATCCACTCGCAGGAAAAATTTGCTCCAGGCCCCAACCTCGCTCGATTGCAAAACACTGAAGACCCTGCCGCCGCCTTCCTCGGAAGGCAGCAGTTGATTCGGGGGAAACGAGTCAGCGGGAAGTTCCCCGCAACGCGCGGTGATGGCGCCTGCGGTCTGTGCGTTCGTGGCGGTGTGCGCGCAGAACAACGATAACGCGCCCAGGAAAGCAGCGAGGCGACGCAATGCTTTCATGAAGAAGTTTGCGCTGGGGAATATCGTCGCGGAGCCACTCACATTTTGCTTGTTCCTTTCCGGCAACATCCTTTCCCGTCTCGCACGCCGCCCATCATTCCGAATTTTCTTCGCGAAGCGGAAAGCACCCGGCTTTCCCGGACGCCCATCCGGCGGAGGTCAGTGGAATGATCGAACCAGCCTTCCGGGGCTCCACTTGCCTGGAACTCGCAAGCATCGCACGATCTACTCGGCCTTTAGCGGTGCCGTCGCCACGCCGACCACGCTGTCCGCGCAGCCGAAGTACAGGAACCACTGGTTATGGAAAAGTGCCAGCCCCTCGACGAAGGTAGTTCCATTCTTGAACAGGCCGGTTTTCTCCCGGGGGCAGACCGTCGCGTGATGAACGGTTTGTCGAGCCGGGTAATCAGGTGCGTGGGGTCTTTCGCGTCGAACAACGCTTGGCCGCCGCTGTACGCACTTTTGTTCAGGGTGGGATCGCCCTTTTCCGGGGAATCGTTCTCGCCGTTATAGAAAACCACGATGCCGTTCTTGGTCAGCACCGATTGCGAGCCGACTTCCGTGAGCCGGCTGTCGAAAAAGCCTTTGCGTGGGGTCATGATGGTCAACATCTTCCCGTCCGGGGTTTCCAGCGGCTTCCAGTGCGTCAGATCGTCGGAGGTGGCGAGATGCACGGCGTTTTCCCCGAAATACATCCAGAACGTGCCGTTGATTTTCGCGGCGACGAGCTTGCCGTTCTTCACCTCATGGACGACGGCGGCTGATTTGACGTGGGCCTCCTCCCACTTCGTGCCCGCAAAGGCCCCGCCGAGCTTCGTCCAATGTTTCAGGTCTGTGGACGTGGCAATGCCGATCCTGAAACCCTTGTTGCTGTATTCCGAGTAGGTGAGGCGATAGGAACCATCCGGTGCCTCGGCCAGACGAGGGTCCTCGCAACCGCCGCTGCCTTCGCCTCCTTTCCACTCGAAGCTCTCCTGATCGTCTTCCGCCGGGTAGTAAACGGGTGCCGGGTCGCACGTGAAATGAAAGCCGTCGGCGCTCTCGGCATATCCGATGCGGGAACAGGTGTCGCCAGCTCCCTGCTGCGCGCGGTAGAGCACCACGAGCTTGCCGTTTCGAGCAACGGCCGCCGGGTTGTAAACCCAGGATTTTTCCCAGTGGACGATCTCGTGGTTGATCGGGTTCTCAAAGGTCGCGTCGGGGTTCGCCTTGATCACCGGTTCAGGGGTTGGCTGCCGGGTGAACGGCCCGATGGCCCAGGCAGGCAGCGGCGGCGCGGCGGACGCGCTCGCGGAATCCGTGGGAGCGCCCGGTGCTGTCTGCGCGTGGAGCAGGTGCATCGTCACTCCCGAGGCAAGCGACGCGGCGATGAAGAGAGCGAATGAAACTTTCATGGGGGAGGTGCGGTTCGGCATCCAACAGGGGGAGGGGATGTCGCCAGGATGGACCGCGAGATTATTCCGTGCACTTTCCAGTGATCAAGAACATTTAAGGTTCTATCCATCCCCTCGCCCTGCGAGTTCGACGCCGTGACCTGCGCCGGAACTAACTCCCAGCCGACGGGAAAAACGGCGGCGGGTCTCAGCATCCAGCGAGACCGGCAGCCGAAATTACCCGAAAATTTCCACTGCTTAACGTTGCCGGGCGCGCCCCCGCAATGGTACATCAGCGGTTCCTTGCAACAACTCGGGGGGTTCGGCTTGAAAACTTGGACTTCCAACATCACTCTTGGCCTGCTGCGATCTTTTGGTCCCCCCCCCTTATGCCAACTATTTATGGCTTGAACGTCGTGGATTTCACGATTGTCTGCGCCTCGCTGATCGGAACCATCGTGCTGGGCTGGAAGGTTTCGCGCAGGGAGCAGGGAAAGGCGACCGATTTCCTCGTCGGCGGGAGAAAACTCGGCTGGCTGCTCCAGTTTTTCCTCAACTTTGGCAACATGGCCGATTCCAATGGTGCACCCACCGTCTCGGCCGAAGTTTACCGGGAGGGGGTAGGCGGGTCGTGGATCAACTTCCAGCTTCTCTTCACCACGCCGTTCTACTGGTTTTTCCCCGTCTGGTTCCGGCGTAGCCGACAAGTCACCTTCGCCGATCTTTTCGTCGACCGGTTCAATGACCGGAAACTCGCCACCGTCTATGCGCTGCTGGGTGGCATCATCATTTTCGGTATCATCGTCATGGGGAACGTGATTTCCTACAAGGTGGCCTCCGCGATGATCGTCAAGCCAGCCGCCACCTGGACATCGCAGGAGCGCGCTTCGGTGGAGCAATTCCACGAGTACGAATCCCTCAAGCTCAGGCGTGGTTCGCCCATCTGGTCAGGTGCCGATCTGGCGCGTTACGAGACACTCGACGCGCTGTCGGCGCACGGAGAGTTAAACTCGTACATTTCGTATCTCAAACCGGTGCCGTTCTACGTCGGGTACTCGCTGGTCGTGGGATCGTACATTGTCCTGGGCGGTCTCAGGGCCGCGGCGATCATCGACGCTTTCCAGGGGATGCTCATCATCGTGCTTTCCTTCATGATGATCCCGCTGGGGCTCCGGGTGGTCGGCGGAGTGGCCGGATTGCACGCTGCGGTGGATGCGTCGAAATTCCAGTTGTTCGGGTCGGAGGCGGGGAATCAATACTCCTGGTATTCCATCTTGGCGATTATCTTTACAT
>CAXTVY010000139.1:0-11287 GCA_964247665.1 uncultured Chthoniobacterales bacterium
ACGTAGGAGCTGCATACAAGTTAGATACTTATCTTCTCTTCATCGAAAAAGGAGGAAAGCTTTCTCAAAATGGCGGGAGAGTCTCGTTGATTACTCCGTCTAATTTCCTCACTAACAATCATGTCGATGATCTGCGACGGTTTATCCTCCAATATAGTCAACCGGAGCAAATTGTCGTAGTAGAAGGTGGCGTTTTCGCTGGGGTAAGTGTGGACAATGCAATATTTGTACTGCGCACAGGAGCCCCAGCTGTAGATAATTTTCCCATCGTGCGAGTTGCTGCGATTGATGAAAAACTACAGGTTCAAGACACCGAGCAAATTACACCTGCTCGTGTCTTGGCTGAACAAAGGGCACTTTTCACTTCTGGAATTGAGAGCCCGCACAGCGCGCTTTGGGACCGTTTGTCCGCAAAATTCTTATCCCTGACGGACTTGGCGGATGTGAATTTCGGCAAACAGTTACGCGACCGTGCGAAGCACACTCAGGATGTAATTAACGTCGAGAACCGCGAGATAATTCCTAATACTCACGTCGCCTGCGTCACTGGACGAGATGTGAACCCTTGGATGCTAACGTGGTCGGGTCTTGCGTGCTTGAACGACACCGTTGCGCAAAGCGGTGGCTGTTGGGACGAAACTAAACACACGAACAAAGGAAAATTATTGACTCGCCAGATAGGTCGGTATCCCGCCTTCGCGGTAGACAGCGAGGGATACCACTGCTTGAACACGATATTTATGATCACTGTTCGGGACACCAATCAATTAAGTCCGAAACTACTCTTGGGAATCCTGAACTCGAAGCTCATCCGCAATCTCTGGACAGGACGCTTTTACGATCAACGTCAAACATTTCCGAAGATCAAAGGCACATACTTGAAGCAGTTGCCAATCGCCTTCTTGCCAAACACAAAAAAAGCCATTCACAATCATCTCGTCGCGCTCGCAGACAAGATGCTCACGCTCACGCCCAAGCTGCGCGCGGCATCCAAAGACTCCAGCGAATACAAGGTGCTCCAGAACGCCGTCACCGCCACCGACCAGCAGATCGACGCCCTCGTCTACCAACTCTATGACCTCTCGCCCGAGGAAATCGCCCTCGTCGAAGCCGCCGCGCCCTGACCGCCCCGCGCTCCCGGCGTTGCGGCCCGGCATCGAACGCGACACGCTGCTCATGCCCTGGCTCGTCGCCGACGCCGTCCTGCACGAGGCCGCCGCCCATCTCCCCACCGAAATTCCCCCCGCCTGGGCCGATTGGCTCGACGCCCGCGCCGAACGCTGCTACGCCCGCCACCCGCATTTTCGCCGCCTCGTCCGCCGCCGGGGCGTCGCGGGGCGCGATACCCTGCACCGCTTTTTCCGCCACTGGCTCGCGTCCCGGCTGGTGCGCGAGCGGCGGGTGGCCCGGCGGCGGCTGCCCAAGGAATACTGCTTCGGCGGAGCGTGGCCTGCTTGACCCTGCCTTGTCGGGGTCAGGCAGTGGCGCGGGGCGTTTCAGGCAACCGGCGGGTTGCCGGAGAGGGTGACGCGCCGGTAGATTTGCGCGAGGGTCAGTTCGCCCGCCAGCGGGCGCAAGGGCACGCGGCCAGCGGGCTGGCGGTGTTCGGTCATCGTCCACGCGCCGTCGGGCTGGCGGGCATGGTGCTCGACGCGCATCGCGTCGGCCGCGACGAGCACGTAGTCGGTCAGCGATGCCAGCGTCCGGTAGCGCAGAAACTTTTCCCCGCGGTCGAAGGTCTCCGTGGAAGGCGAGAGCACCTCGAAGATCACCTGCGGGTTCAGGAGAACGGACGGGCGGGAGGAACGGTCGAACCTCGGCTCGCCGCAGAGAGCAGCCACGTCGGGGTAAGTGTGGAGCTCGCCCGCCTCGGCGCGCACGCGCAGGTCGGTGGTGTACGATTTGCAGGGACGGTCGCCGAACAAGCTCTTGAGCGCGAAGTCGATGTTGGTCACGATGTCGATGTGCTCAGGTTCGGCCCCGGCCATCGCATAGATCTCACCGGCGACATACTGACTTTTGTACGCGGCCTGGTTCTCAAGGATCAGATATTCCTCCGGCGTGAAATAGCGTTTGGGCAGCGCGCTCATGGGTAGGTGATTAAACCGCTTTCCGCGCCCGTTGGCAACGGTGGCGTTGACACCGGGACCCACGCGGATAGCTTCGCGGTCCGCCCTGTGCCCCGGGTTTGCCCGGCTCTTTCAAAATCAGACAGACGTTCCATGCCAACCAAAATCAAACCCGCCCGCCGCCCCGCCGCGGTTCCCGCCAAGGCCGTGAAGGCCACCAAGGCCCCCGCCGTCAAGTCCACCCCGCCGCCCCGCAACCCCGCCGCCAGGGGCAACTCGCTCGCCATCAAAGCCGCCGGCAAGCAGCCTGCGCGTCCGCACGGCAAGCTCGTCGCCCCGAAGCCGGTCAAGACCGCGAAGCAGGAAACCCGCCCCGCTTTCAAGGCGGCGGCGGCCGGTCGCGCCGCGGCGAAGCAGTCGCCCGCCACGGTTTCCGCCAAGGTGAAGGCGGCGGCCCCGTCCTCGGTCAAGGCCAAGGCGGGCAAGTACGTCTACTATTTCGGCGACGGCGGCGCGGACGGCCACGGCGGCATGAAGCCGCTGCTCGGCGGCAAGGGCGCGAACCTCGCGGAGATGACCCGCATCGGCCTGCCCGTGCCCCCCGGGTTCACGATCACCACGGAAGTCTGCACCTACTTCTACGACCACAAGAAGACCTATCCGCCGGAGCTGGACGCGCAGATCGAAAAGGCGCTCGCCAAGATTGAAAAGAGTGTCGGCAAGAAACTCGGCGGCAGCGAGAACCCGCTGCTGCTCTCCGTGCGCTCGGGCGCGCGCGATTCCATGCCGGGCATGATGGACACGATCCTCAACCTGGGCATGAACGACACGACGGTCGAGATCGTCGCCGAAAAGAGCGGCAACGGGCGCTTTGCCTACGACAGCTACCGCCGCTTCCTGCAGATGTACGGCGACGTGGTCATGGGCGTGCAGAAGCGCCCGGGCGAGGACCACGAGCCGTTCGAGACGGTCATCGAGGCGGTCAAGCACGCGGCGGGTGTCGAGCTGGACAGCGAACTGAGCGTCGAGCAGCTCAAGGACCTCGTCCAACGCTTCAAGGACCTCATCAAGGAGCGCACGGGCAAATCCTTCCCGCAGGACCCGCGCGAGCAGCTCAAGGGCTCGATTGGCGCGGTGTTCGGAAGCTGGATGAACGACCGCGCCATCGTCTACCGGCGCAAGTACGGCATCCCCGCCGAGTGGGGCACGGCCGTCAACGTGCAGACGATGGTGTTCGGCAACATGGGCGAAAGCTCCGCGACGGGCGTGGCGTTCACGCGCGACCCGGCCACGGGTGAAAAAGTGTTCTACGGCGAGTACCTCATCAACGCCCAGGGCGAGGACGTGGTCGCCGGGGTGCGCACGCCCAAGCCGGTCGCGCAGTTGGGCGAGGAGATGCCCGCCGCGTACAAGGCGCTGCTCAAGGTGCGCGACACGCTGGAGAAGCACTTCCGCGACATGCAGGACCTGGAGTTCACCATCGAGGACAACCGCCTCTACATCCTCCAGACCCGCAACGGCAAGCGCACGGGCATGGCGGCGGTGCGCATCGCGGTCGAGATGGTCAAGGAGCGCTTCATCAGCAAGGAGGACGCCGTCAAACGCATCCCGGCCGACAGCCTCAGCCAGATCCTCGCGCCCATCTTCGACCGCGCGTCCGCCAAGGGCGCGACCGTCATCGGCAAGGGCCTGCCGGCCGGCCCGGGGGCGGCCAGCGGCAAGATCGTGTTCAACGCGGAGGAGGCCGTCGAAATGGCCCATCGCGGCGAAAAAGTCGTGCTCGTGCGCGTCGAAACCAGCCCGGAAGACCTGCGCGGCATGATCGCCGCCGAGGGCATCCTGACGGCGCGCGGCGGCGTCAGCTCCCACGCGGCGCTCGTGGCCCGGCAGATGGGCAAGGTGTGCGTGTGCGGCGCGGCGGGCCTGGTGATCGACTACGGGGCCAAGACCGTCACGGCGGGCGACGTGGTGCTCAAGAAGGGAGAATTTATCTCCATCGACGGCACGAGCGGCGAGGTGTTCGCAGGCGAGGTGAAGACCGCGCCCTCGGAGGTCGTGCAGGTGTTGGTGGAAAAGACGCTGGACGGCAAGCAAAGCGCGAGCTTCCAGCAGTTCGACGCGCTGATGAAGATGGCGGACAGCTTCCGCACGCTGCAAATCCGCACGAACTCCGACACGCCCGACCAAGTGGCCAACGCCATCGCCTTCGGGGCGCAGGGCGTGGGCTTGGTGCGCACGGAGCACATGTTCTTCGAGGGGGACCGCATCGACGCCATGCGCGAGATGATCCTGGCGACCGACACGGAGTCGCGCAAGGCCGCCCTGGCCAAGTTGCTGCCCTACCAGCGGGACGACTTCGCGGGCATCTTCCGCGCGTTGAAGGGGTTCCCGGCGACGATCCGCTTCCTCGACCCGCCCTTGCACGAGTTCCTGCCCAACGACGCGGCGGCGCAGGCGGACCTGGCCAAGAAACTGGGCGTGAAGGCGGAAGTCATCGCCAACCGCGTGCACGAACTGCACGAGTTCAACCCGATGCTCGGCCACCGCGGCTGCCGCCTGGGGCTGAGCTACCCGGAGATCAGCGAGATGCAGGCGCGGGCCGTGTTCGAGGCCGCCGCGCTCGTGCAGGGCGAGAAGATCAAGGTAAAACCCGAGATCATGATCCCGCTCGTGGGTTTCGCGCGGGAGTTGCAGCTCCAGATCGAGGTGGTCCACCGGGTCGCCGCAGAGGTGGCCAAGGAAAACAAGGGCCGGAAGATCGACTACCTGGTCGGCACGATGATCGAAATCCCCCGCGCCTGCGTGGTGGCCGACGAGATCGCCAAGAGCGCGGAGTTTTTCTCCTTCGGCACGAACGACCTGACGCAGACGACGTTGGGCATGAGCCGCGACGACAGCGGCAGCTTCCTGCCGCACTACGCGGAACTGGAGATCCTGCCGGTCAACCCGTTCGCGTCCATCGACCAAAGCGGTGTGGGCAAGCTCATGGAAATGGCCGTCGATCTGGGGCGCAAGGCACGGCCCGGCATCAAACTGGGCATCTGCGGCGAGCACGGCGGCGAGCCGAGCAGTGTGAAGTTCTGCCACCGCCTCGGACTGGCATACGTGAGTTGCAGCCCGTTCCGGGTGCCGATTGCCCGGTTGGCGGCGGCACAAGCGGCGCTCGAATGAGAAAAATCGACCCGGCCTGACCGGGAAGAAACCAACATTACCCCGGCGAGCCCATGTGTTCGCCGGGGTTTTTTGCGGACGCGTCCGGAGTGGGTGACGAACGGCGGAATGGCCTGCCGGAAAGGCGGATAACCGCGGCGGCAAGGGTCTGGAGGCATCCCCGGGAACAGGCTCCGGGAAAGGAAGGTGGACATTCACTCCCGGGACGCGTTCAAAGTTTTTCGTAAAAATTTATTTACAGTGCATGGGGATTTCCACTAAACACGTCCCCATCGCACGTTTCGACGTGTGAGACGGGTGTTTAGCGGGACTTGTCCATTTGCGCTGCCACTAGCAATAGCGGCAGAAGGGCAGGGGCCACCAACCACCGGTCACCTTAACCACTACAGACCTACAGAGACACACAATGATTAAAACCATGCTTGGGAAGAAAATTCCCGCCACCCGGTGGGCAATGACCATCGGTCTGGGTACCTCCCTCCTCGCGATGGGTGCAGCCTACGCGCAACAGGTTTCCGACCCGGCCACCTCGCAGGCCCCGGAGACCCAGGCGGCGGACCGCGTCGTCGTGACCGGTTCCAACATCCCGACTTCCGAGGAAGTGGGCGCTTCGCCGGTCGACACCATCGACCAGGCCACCCGGGATCGTACCGGTCAGGAAGACGTGCTCAGCGTGCTGACGCGTTCCAACCCCGCCATCGCCTCCGGCGGCGGCAACCTCGGCCAGGCCAACGCGAGCGTCGGCTCCGGCTCGACGGCTGGTGGTTCGGCCATTTCCATCCACGGTCTGCCCACGCTGGTGCTCCTCGACGGCCGTCGCCTGACGGACTCGTCCGCGGAAGCGCAGGGCGGCGGGACGTTCACGAACGTCAATTTGTTCCCCTCGGCGCTGGTCAAGCGCATCGAGGTCCTCAAGGACGGCGCCTCGGCCATTTACGGCACGGAAGCCGTCGGCGGTGTCGTCAACGTCATCCTGGACCAGGAGTTCCAGGGCTTCGAGTTCTCCGGCCGCTACGGCTTCACGGAGAAGAGCGACGTGACGAACAAGCGTTTCAGCGGCATCTTCGGCTTCGGCGACGACAAGACCCACATGGTCATCGGCGCGGAGTACGTCGAGCAGGACCCGCTCTATAACCGCGACCGTGATTTCTCCAGCCCGTCCTTCGGCACGACGACCTACGGCGGCGTGACGCGCTTCAACACGAACCCCGGCGGTTCGATCTACTATTCGTTGAACCCGGGCCTGAACAGCCCGAACGACGTGGTGGCACCTGGTTCGATTGCACTTCCCGCCGCGGCGGTGGCGGCGGCCGGCGGCAACCCGATCCCCGCGGCTTACACGGCCAACGGCACGACGGTCTCGAACTCCTCGACGGCGACCACGAACGGTTTCGACCTTTCGCAGCGCACGAACATCACGCTCGACCAGAACCGCACCAACGTGTTCGCCTCGGCGGACCGTGAATTGATCGGCAAGCACGTCGTAGCGTTCGCGGACTTCCTGTACGCGAGCAACTACAGCCAGAGCGCGCTGAACGCGCAGCCGCTGAACACCACGTCCGGCTTCGGCGTCGTGATCCCGGCCGGATCGCCCTACAATCCGTTCAACGGCACGATCAACGGTGCGAACGCTGGCCAGGTCACGGTGAACAACCGTTTCGTCAACGTGCCGCGCGTGTTCCGCAACGACAACGACTTCTACCGGATCGTGGCGGGCCTCAAGGGTGAGATCATCCCGAACTACAACTACGAGGTCGCGTTCAATTCCAGCCGGGACGAGAACAGCACCAAGAATCCGGGTCTGATCATCCTGTCGAACCTGAACCAGGCCATCGCGGGTGGTTTCAACGCGGCGGGCGCGCCGGTGGCCGGTGGCGCGTTCTCGATGGTGAACGGTAACCTGCAGCCTGCGCTCGACTTCTTCGCGCGCAATCCGGCCGCTGGTTCGACCAACGGCATCTCGGGTGACAACATCCGCTACCTGGAGTCGAAGTTCTCGGGCGTGGACGGCAAGATCACCGCTTTCCCGGTGAACCTGCCTGCCGGTCCCATCGGTTTCGCGCTCGGCGGTGAGTATCGCCACGAGACGATCAAAGCCCAGGACAGCCCCGAGGTGTTCGTCGGTGCCGTGCCCATCGGCGAGATCGACACCGGCCGCTACGTGCAGGCTGGCTTCGCGGAAATCCAGATCCCGATCATCAGCCCCGACATGAAGGTTCCGGGTGTTTATCGCCTGGACCTCAACGGCGCGGGCCGCTTCGAGAACTACTCGACCACGGGCAACACCTGGGTGCCCAAGGTAGGGTTCACCCTGTCGCCCATCAAGGACATCGCCCTGCGTGGAACGTACTCGAAGAGCTTCATCGCTCCGACGCTCTACCAGACCGACGGACCTTCGAGCCAGGGCTTCACGAGTTCGTTCAACATCGGTGGCGGTTCCGAGCAGGCACAGGTGCTCAGCGGTTCCAATCCTAACCTAGGCAACACCCGGGCGGACAACTACACCGCCGGTATCGTCATCTCGCCCCATCAGGTCGAAGGCTTGACCCTGAACGCCGACTTCTTCCACATCGAAGAAGAAGGCATCACGGGTGCGGTCGATCCCGTGGCGGCCATCGGCAGCGTCAACACGCTCGGACCGGCCTCGCCGTTCTCCGGGTTGGTGCATATCGGCAGCTTCGGCGGACCCGGCGTGACTGCCCCCGGCCAGTTGGTAGGCAACGGATCGAATACCTACGTGGTCACCAACGAGGCCAACCTGGGTCGTCAGCGCATCGGTGGCATTGACTTCGGAGCCCACTACACCCGTGACTTCGGCGCCTTCGGCCAGGGCATGGTCGGCATCGATGGCACGTACTACCTGCAATATAAGACCTCGGTGTTGTTGAACTCGCAGTCGTATGACCTCATCGGGTTGTACACTTCGGACGGCAACGCGGTGGAGCAGTACCACCTGACCCCCCAGATCGCTTATCGCATCCAGGGGTTCTCGGCCGAAGCGATCATGAACTACTCGCCGTCGTTGCGCGATGCGCACGATATCGGCCTGCAGGGTCTTGATCCGACGCCGGGCTCCGGTGGTGTCAACACCAGCAAGCCGGGCAGCATCCAGGCCGCGCTCGGCCAGGATTACCTGAGCAAGATCCGTGATTACTACACCATCGACTTGTTGTTCTCCTACGAGTTCCACTTCAACCAGCCCACGGCAGTGGCTCCTCCGGCTCCCAAGGACGGCAAGGACGGCAAGGGCGGCGGCGGCAAGGAAATGGCCAGCAGCAAACCGATGTCCATGGGCACCGACTCGCCGCTGAAGCTCCTCGACGGCCTCAAGCTGCAGTTCGGTATCACGAACGTCACCAACGCCCGGCCTCCGTTCATCGCGGACTCGCCTGACGCGACCAACACGGACGCGACGTTGTACGACGCCTACCAGCGCCAGTACTACTTCGTGATCACGAAGAAGTTCTAAGCGAAGCGTAGAACGATCAGTCACTCACAAGAAAGGCCGGGCTGAAAAGCCCGGCCTTTTTTTGTTCCCATGTCTCTGGCGGTCTGGTACTTTCACGTTTGAACCGTTCCTTCCCCCATGAAAAACAAACTCGTACTCCTCGGAATCGTCGCTGGCATCGTGGCTCCGCTTTCAGCCCAGGCTGACCCGGAATCGTTTCGTAGCGGTGACACCACCGGCCAACTGAAAGCAAAGACGCACCAGAAGGCGGCAGCCACGAAGGCGCAACCAGCGCGGCAGGTCGTCTACATCACCAACCAGTCCGCCACGGGTTCGCACCTGCCGCTGGTGGTGGGCCGGTACAACGGGCATTACGACAGCATGTCGCCGACCTCCGTGTATGGCCGCCCGGACCTCGACCGGACGGGACAGTTAAATGTCCAGGGCGAATTGGCGCAACGTGATCCTGCCATCAGCAGTGCTGGCAATGGGATGCGGCGCTGAGCTGTGTCCACGGGGCCGCCACGGGCTCCCGAACCTGCGCATGGAGGTGAGGTTTGCTTTCGTTGGCGGCGGCTGAGACCGGCGGCTGCCTGGCCGTCGCGCACGCGACGGTTGGGTGGGGGTGCTTTATGTCCGGTGGGCGGGCGCAACCGGGACTCTGCCGCGGGCCTGGGGTAAGCGGTGGAAGGCGGACGCCGCTTGCTTTGGCGGGCTTGATCCTCGAATGGTGCGAATGATGCGTTGTCGCCAGGGAGCCGCGCCTGCCGTTTCCCGACGCAGTTTCCTCGGCTGGCTGGGGATGGCTGGGGCTGCGCTGGTGCCAGCGACGGGTCAGGGCCGAACCGCCGGGCGTGAGGTGGAGGTGATCGAGCAGCGGCCGGATACCGGTGCCTGCGGCCCTTGCGCGGTGGGCAACGCGCTGCTCAACGGAGACGAGGGCGGCCGCCGGGCTTTTCATCTGCTGCCAGGAGGGACTTCCCAGGAGCGCGTGGATGCGCTGATCGCGCGCTACGGAACGAAACCCTCGGAAACCTATGGTCTCCGCCGGACGCGCTTCGTCAACGGGGCTGGCATCACCAACGAGGACATGCCTTTCCTGGCGAACGATGTCCTGGCCGCCGCCGGACAACCGCCCGTGCGCGGCGAGTGGCTCGACCAGCGCGCGAACGAGGACAGCCTGGGGCAGCTCCGGCGGGTCCACCAGACCTGCCGGGCGGCGCTGGCGGCCGGTTTGCCGTTGATCGTGGAGGTGCGTGCCTTTTCGGCGGACCCGAGCGCGTCCAAACCGGCCTGGGTGAACCTTTACGCCCACTGGATGGCCCTGGTCGGCGTGTACCCGGAAGAACTGCCTGCCAAGGCGAGCGGGTTCTATTGCCATTTCGCCGACTCCGTGACGGGCCGGGTGATCCCGGCGTTCGCGTATGCGGAGTTCGTCCGGCCGTTCATGGCGACGCGCGGCTTTGCGCTGCGGGCAGACGGCGGCAAGGACTGGCACTGGCTTTCGGGTCATCCCTACATCCTGCTGAATCTGCCGGACCTCCCCCTGGCCATCGGGTCGCGGCCCTGGCACGAGCGCACCGTCGTCGCGCTCACGTATGCGCTGCGGCGTGGGGTGGCTTGAGAAAAGCGGAAGGCGAAAGGCAGAAGGCGGAAGGCAGAAGGCAGAAAGATACAGGATGCAGGCAAATTGAAAGCATCTCTCCAAAGCTATGTCGTCCCGAGCAGAGTGGAACGGAGCCGGAGGACCTCACCCGGGATACTGGTGCACCGTCGCTTCATGGGTTCGCCGCGTGGAGATCGCTCGGTGTGGCCGCAGAGCACCTCATTCTACCCGCCACCTGCCACCTGACATCCACACGCCCGCAATCCGGCGCGTGCCTTTCCCGGGCTCCGGGAGGGGAGAAGTTCTTTGCCTTGACTCCCGATGGCTCTGCCGCTGTGATGAGCGACTGAAATGAAATTCGCGCAATATTCCTCCCGGTTTCCGGCTCTCCTTGCGGTGGCAGCCCTTGTTCTCTGTCTGGCCGGGGGAGGCAGCGCACAACAACCTGCCCTGGGCGAGAATTTCCCCGGTGTGAAGAAGGTCCTCTCGCCCGAGCAATACGCGGCGGCCGGTCTGGACAAGCTCACGCCCGAGGAACGCGCCAAGCTCGACGACTATCTGCGCGGCTATGTCACCGGCGCGACGCAACGGGTGGCGGAGCAGGCCGCCTCCCGCGCGGTGGACAGCGCCGTGAAGGAACATCGGGTGGAACCGCCGCAGTTGATCGAGAGCAAGATCGTCGGCAAGGTCAACGGTTGGAAGAGCGAGAGGATTTTCGTGCTGGAAAACGGCCAGCATTGGAAAGTGGTCGAGAACGGCGACCGTTATTTCGCGCCGGTGGACAACCCCGACGTGTTCATCGTGCGGGACGGCTTTGGCTACAAGATGGCCATTGCCGGGGGCGGCACGGTGCGGGTGCGCCGCCTGGAATAGCGAGGCGGCGGACGCGGCGGGGCGGTTACTTCAAAAAGCCGTCGATCGTGAGCAGGCGGGCGAGGTGATCGACGCAAATCTGCGACCAGGTTTCCAACTGGTTGCGGCGCTCTGTTAGTT
>CAXTVY010000140.1:0-845 GCA_964247665.1 uncultured Chthoniobacterales bacterium
GCGCCGGAGCGGACGCGCCGATGAGGAGCAGCGTGAAGACGACGGCGCGTGCAATCAGGCGAAGCGGAAACACGGAGCGGCGCACGGGAGAACGCTACCCGTTGCCGTGCCGCCGCCGCAAGCAAAATGGCCGTGGTGGGGCACCTGTGGCGCGTTGCGGGGGCGGCGGCGAGGCCGCCGGGATCGGGTTGCGGATTGGCGAACACCGAGCCCGTACCACCTGCATCCTGCATCACGCCTGCGAGCGCATCGCAACCCGCCACAGCAACCTCAGCGCCCACGCCCTGCGCCTCACTTCTCGAAGTAGGCCACCAGATCATCGTACAGGCCCGCTTTGTTGGCATACGTCGCGTAGGAACGCGCCGTCTCCAGCCATTCGGCCGTGGACGGCTTCGTCTCCTTGACGGCTTCCGCCAGCATCGCCTGTGTTAGCTCCGTCGAGCGGCCGGTGCGCATCTCCTGGTAGATTGCTTTCTCCGAGGCCCGCTCCACCACCGCCCGCAGGTCCGCACCCGAGAACCGCTCGCAACCGCGCGCCAGCTTGCCCAGGTCCAGCCCCCGGGCCGCCGGCATCCCGCGCAGGTGCAACGCCAGGATCGCCTGTCGCGCAGGCTGGTCCGGCGGCGGCACGAACAAGACCCGGTCAAACCGCCCCGGCCGCCGCAACGCGCTGTCCACCTGCCAGGGCACATTCGTCGCCGCCAGCACCATCAGGCTATGGTTGCCTTCCTGGACGCCGTCCATTTCCGTGAGCAGCACGTTGACGATAGGTGCCTGATACGATCCGGCGTCCGCGCGCGTCATGCCGATGGCGTCAATTTCGTCGATGAACACCACGGCTGGAC
>CAXTVY010000140.1:855-11219 GCA_964247665.1 uncultured Chthoniobacterales bacterium
GGATTCAAAGATGTCGTGCAGGTGCCGCTCACTCTCGCCGATCCACTTGGAAAGGATGTCCGTGATGGCGATGGAAACGAACCGCGCGCCGCACTCCCCAGCCGTCGCGCGGGCCAGGTGCGTTTTGCCGCAGCCGGGCGGGCCGTAGAGCAGGATGCCGCCGCCCGGCTTGCGGTTGAACCGGCGAAAGACCTCCGGATTCTTGAAGGGGTAGATGATGTTCATCCGCACCCGCTCGATGACCTCTTCCATGCCGCCGATGTCGTCAAACGTCGTGCGCTTGGCGGGCGGCTCGGGGGCAGCATCGGGCTCGGCCTCATCTTGGAGGAGTTCACGCAACGCTTCCGCATCCTCATCCGGCAGCGCGGCCATCCCGGCGGGCTCGCCCGGGCCGGCGGAAGGTGCGATGTCAGCGTCGGGGTGTTTGCCGTCGATCCAAGCAGCGAGGTCCGGGTCCGCGAGGGACTCATCGATGACCGTGGCTGCGCCATACTTGCGCCGGGCCTCGTCGCGCAGGCCGCGTTTGCGGTAGACGCGTGCGAGCAACAGGTACGCTGGCGCGCTGGCCCGGTTGCGGGCGAGGATGCCTTCGAGGGTCACGATGGCTTCGGAGGGGGCGGTTTCCAACTCCACGCGCGCCTTGAGCAACTGGGCAGACTCGGCTTCGGGCACGGCGGGCGCGCCGCGCAGGATTTCCGCCGCGCGGGCGGGCTGGCCCCCGTCGAGCAGGGATTCGAGCAGGTGAGTGCGCGTTTCCCAGTCGTCCGGGGAAACCTGGAGGGCGCGTTCGAGCAGGCGGAGGGTCTGGTCGTTCATCAGGGTTTAGGTAGCGGACGCTGTGAGGGAGCGCGCCAGGAGGGTAGCGGCGGAGGGCGGGAATCGAGGTCTGGCAGGTCCGGCCGGGCAGCCTCCATCCGGTGGCGGAACCGGCGTTCGCCGCGCCAGTTGCGGAACCGGCGGTGGCTGGTGCGGCTCATGCGCCAGATCAGCTTGCTGAAAATTACCGCCAGCGCCCATGCCACCAGGATCATCATCACGTCTTTGGACGCGAGGTCCCGGCCGAGCCAGGCCACCCCGGCCCACCCTGCGGCCATGGCCAGAACGTACAGCCCGAAGCGCACCGCGAACGGCCAGCGCCAGAAGCCCCACGGGCCGCCCTGGCGTGCCCCGGGTACACCCGCCTGCGCACGCAGGTCGCGGATCGTGAGGAATTCGTATCCTTTGAGCAGCGGCACCCCCACGACCAGCCACAACCCGTAGAGGCACAGCGACCCCCAGGAGAAGATCACCGCCAGGATGAACACCAGCCGGAACAACAACCGCCGCCGCAGGGTCGACACGCGGCCCGCGTGGAGCCATTCCAGGCCGCAGCGCGGGGACGACAGCACGCGATACACCGGATCGCAGCTCCGCAGGGCGGCGAAGAGGTTCTTCTGCGCGGTCGGGTTTGCCGGGTCGAGCCGGAGGGACTGGCGAAAGGATTCCAGCGCGCGGCGCGGGTTGCGTTCGGCGTACAGGTGGTATGAGCCGACGTTGTTGTGGACCATGGCGTTCTCGGGGTCCAGGGCGAGAGCGCGCTCGTACTGCGCGAGCCGCGTCCTGCCATCGGTCCGCTGGCAGAGCGCGAGCAGGTTGATCGTGTCCGCGCTCTGCGGGGCCAGCGCGAGGGCGCGCTGGCCGTAGCGGGCGGCGGCCTCGTGCGCGCCGTGCTGGTAGCGCATCCAGGCGAGGTGGTACCAGTGCATGGCCACCTGCGGCTGGAGCGCGATGGCCTGCTGGATGTGGTCGTCCGCCCCGGCGGAATCCTTCTTCGCAAAGCACGCGATGGACGCGAGCCGGTGCGCGAAACCATCCTGTGGACTGCCCGCGAGCACGCGCTCGACGTGTCCCGCGACGGCGTCGTACTTTTCGAGGTTCACGAGTGCTTGTGCCATCGCGCGGTGGGCAGCTACGGAAGCCGGGTCCTCGGCCAGCCAATCCCGCGCGACCTGGGCCGCGCGGTCCCACTGGTTGCCGCCCAGGAGGCGGTCCAGCAAGATGCTGTAACGTTGGGCGGGGGTATCGGGCATGGAGAGGTAACAGCGCGGCTTCCGGGCAGCATAAACTCCGGTTGAAAGGTGCGCCAGCCGTAGTCGAAGAGAGTTGGCATCTTCGTCCAAGCTAGCGAGAGTGGGGTGAGCACCTGACATTTCCCGGCATGGACGAAGCGATCATCCGTTCTGTTCCCCGGCCTTCCTACTGGCTCGCGGGTATCCTGGTGTACCCGTTGGCTTCCTTCGTATTCACGGCAATCATCGTCCGCCCCCTCTGCCTGCTTCTAGGGGTCAAGGATTCCGGCCGCTTGATCCTCCTTTCCTGGTTCGCCGTCACCGTGCTTGTGGCAGCCTGGGCATATCACCGCGACTACCGCCGCCTTTGCTATGTGCTTTTCCCCGATGCGCTCGTGCTGGGGCGCGGCGCTTCGGCCGTCGTCATTCCGTTCGTCGAGATCCGGTCCATTGTCCTCGCGCTGCCGGAGAGGATGTCTTGGTTGTTGAGGATTCAGCGTTTCAACCCCAAAGGACGCAGCCTCTACCGCAACGCCGTGCAGGCCCGGCGCTCGACAATCTTGCTTCGCCTCAGCGGCCAACGTTATTTGCCTCTTAACACCGCCTACACCTCATGAGCGCGTTGGTCCGGCCCAACGAGGCAAAAATCGTGGGAGACAACACCTACACCTCGCGCGAGATCGAACTGCTCGCGTCCGCCCGGTCGAACACCCTGAAAACTTTGCGGTAACTTCAGAGCGCCGGTCCCGAAGCTTCAGGGCTGCCTCAACTTCGCCGCCGCTGCCTTGTCGAGCAGCCAGAGCGTCTCGCCGTTCGTGGCACTGATGCCTTGCACCGGATACCGGTCGGGCTCGGATTTGGTTGCTTCGAGCACTTGAACCAACGTATCAGCCTTTTCCGCCCCGGCCACGAGGAACAGGATCACCGCCGCGTTCCGCAATACCGGCGGCGTGAACGTGATGCGGTACGCGCCCACCTTCTCGATGAACGCGGCGGCCACGGGCACCGTCTCGCGCAGACCAGTCGTGCCGGGGAAGAGCGATGCCGTGTGGCCTTCGGGACCCATCCCCAGGAGGATCACGTCGAACCGCGGCTCGCCGCCGCAAAACTCCCGGAGTTCCGCGGCGTAGTCGGCGGCGGCTTTCGCAGCGTCGGTTTCTTCGCCATGGACCCGGTGAATGTTCTCCGGCGGCAGGATGCCTGCGAGCTTGTCGAACATCGCCTCCCTCGCCATGCGGTAGTTGCTCTCCTTGTTGTCTGGTGCGACGTGGCGCTCGTCGCCGAAAAAGAAGTGCGTTGCCGCCCACGGGATGCGCTCGCGGAACGCGGGCTCGTCGGCCAGCATCGCGTAGAGTACCTTGGGCGTCGAGCCGCCCGAAAGCGCTACCCGCACCTTCCCACCCCCGCGCGCGGCAGCAACGATACGGCGGGTGAGTTCCTCGGCGGCGGCGCGGGCCAATGTCCCCGGGTCAGCGAACACCTGGAGACGGCGGGCAGATGGGTCGTTGTTCATGATAGAAAAAGAGAGAGGCCGACTACTTCTTCTTATCCTTGTCCTTTTCTTTGGCGAGGCTCGCGTTCCACTGTTCGATGTACTTGGATTCTGCGGCGAACAGTGCCGTGGTGGCATCAAGGATGTCCATGGAGCGAATCTTGTCGTCCTGGGTAATCAGATTGACCACGTCTTGCCCCTTGGTCACTTGGCCGAAGATCGTATAGTGGCCCTGGTGTTGGCTGTCTTCCAGCCACGGCACGGCGTTGTGCGTGATGAAGAACTGACTGCCGTTGGTGTTCTTGCCCCGGTTGGCCATCGCCAGAACGCCCGGTTTGTCGAAATGCAGGGGATCGTTGGGCTCGTCGTCGAACGTGTAGCCCGGACCACCGCTGCCGGTGCCGGCCGGGTCGCCCCCCTGGATCATGAACTGGGGGATTACGCGATGGAACTTCAAGCCATCGTAGAAATGCTGCTGCGCCAGATTGAGGAAATTCGCCACGGTCAGCGGCGCGTGCTTGGCGAAAAGCGTCGCTTCCACGTTGCCCTTGTCGGTGTGGATCACGATGCGGATGTCTTGCGCGGGCGCGGCAGGATTGGCGGTAGCCGAAGGCGTAGCGTCCTGCGCACGGCAGGCGATGGTAGCGGCGAACAGGACGGCCAGGGCGGAAAGAAGGGGACGTGTTTTCATGGAAACGGTGCCCACACGATAAAAGAGGATCGGCAGAAGGCAAAAGGCAGAAGGATGCAAGGTGCAGGACACAGGAGGCGAACAGAGCAGAGGTGCACAATTATCCCCGGTAAAATCCTTCGGCTCCGTGATACTCTACTCAGGATGACAGACCGCTTTAGGAGAGCCGCTTCTCTATTGGCCACCTGCCAGCCACTCCACGCATCCGGCATCCGGCATCTTCCTGCTTTTTCCGCTTTCCCGCGATCATTCCCCCGCCGAACTTTCCCGCGATCATTCCCCCGCCGAAATTCGATTCTCCCCTGATGACCGCTTCCGATTCATCCCGCCAGAAAGTCCGGCTTGCGCTCGTGCAGATGCGTTGTGGGCCTGAACCCGAGGAAAATCGCGCCCGTGCCGTCGAGAAAATCCGCGCCGCTGCTCGTCAGGGCGCGGAGATCGTCTGCCTGCCAGAACTATTTGCTTCGCAATACTTCTGTCAGTCGGAAGACCACAAATACTTCGCGCTGGCGGAGGAGATTCCCGGACCGTCAAGTGATCTGTTCGGCGCATTGGCAAAGGAACTCGGCGTGGTCATCGTCGCGTCGCTTTTCGAGCGGCGCGCGGCCGGGCTGTACCACAACACCGCCATCGTGCTCGACGCGGACGGCACCTTCATGGGCCGCTACCGCAAGATGCACATCCCGGACGATCCGCTCTACTACGAAAAGTTCTACTTCACGCCCGGCGACCTCGGTTTCAAATCCTGGGCGACACAGAAGGGAAAGCTCGGGGTTTGCGTGTGTTGGGACCAGTGGTTTCCCGAGAGTGCGCGGCTGACGGCGCTCAGTGGCGCGCAACTCCTCTTTTACCCGACGGCCATCGGCTGGCATCCGGGCGAAAAGGCGGAGTTCGGCCACGGACAGCATAGCTCCTGGGAGACGATCCAGCGCGGCCACGCCATTGCCAACGGCTGCTACGTCGCGGCGGTCAACCGCGTGGGCCACGAGGCTCCGGATGGCGGAGCGGGCATCGAGTTTTGGGGGCAAAGTTTTCTGTGTGATCCCACGGGCCAAATCATCGCCAAGGCAGGCGTGCACGACGAGGAGATCGTTCTGGCCGACATCGACTTCGCGCGCGTGGAACTCCAACGCACCCACTGGCCGTTCCTGCGCGACCGGCGCATCGAATCCTACGGGGACATCACCCGTCGGCTCATTGACTGAGTCGAAGGTGGAAGTGAGCAGCCGAAATCGGGGAAAAAAGCGATTCGGACGAAAAACACGACTCCAGCGGGCACGGCGCAACGGATACTCAAAGGGTTCATAGTTTCTGCCTCTGCCTGCCGCTTCTTGACCTTACGTCCGGCTGGTGCGGAATTTGCACCCCAACAAATTTCACGCCGCATGAAAACGCTTTCCGTTCACAGAAATCAGCGGCTAAACTCCCGATCCGTCATGCCCGCCCGCCCGATCAGCAGCCCGCCCGCGCCGCACATCGAGCCCATGCCCGGCACACCCGCCGCGCTCGGCTACCGGATGCCTGCGGAGTGGGAGCCGCACGCTGCAACCTGGCTCTCGTGGCCGCGGCCCGAGGGCATCAGCTTCCCCGGCGGCGGCTACGCGCGCGCCGTGCCCGCGCTGGTGAAGATGGTGGCCGCGCTCGCGGAGTCCGAGACCGTCTGCATCAACGTCTGCGATGACGCGCATGAGGCCGAAGTGCGCCGCCACCTGGGTGGACCGCCCGGTGGATATGCGCACGTCAAATTCTACCGCATCCCGACCAATGAACCCTGGTGTCGGGACCACGGACCCATCTTCGTGACGCGCGACACAGATCCCCACGTGGCGGTGTGTGACTTCGACTACAACGCCTGGGGCTGGAAATATCCGCCCTTCGACTCGGACGACATCGTTCCGACCCGCGTGGCCGAGGCTCTGGGCGGCCTGCCGGTGTATTACCCGAAGATAGTCCTGGAAGGCGGGTCTATCGACGTGAACGGCTCCGGCACGCTGTTGACCACCGAGAGTTGCCTGCTCAACCCCAACCGCAATCCGAACCTCAAGAAAGCGCAAATCGAGACGGTGATCCGCGATTACCTCGGAGTGCGCAACATCCTGTGGCTGGGCGACGGCATCGAAGGCGACGACACCGACGGCCACGTAGACGACCTGACGCGCTTCGTCAACCGCACGACGGTCGTGACGGTGATCGAGGAGGACGAGCACGACAGCAACCACGAACCGCTCCAGGCGAATCTGCACCGCCTGCGCGAGATGACGGCAGAGGACGGCGCACCGTTGCACGTATTGCCTCTGCCGATGCCCTCGAAGATTGTGCGCGATGGCCAGCGGCTGCCTGCAAGCTACGCAAATTTCTACATCGGCAACACGGTGGTCTTGTTGCCCGTGTTTAGTGATCCGCATGACGCCTGGGCGGCGTCCGTGCTGCGGCAGGCGCTTCCTGGCAGGAAGATCGTGCCGATTGACTGCCGGGAACTGATCTGGGGATTAGGTGCGTTCCATTGCCTGACCCAGCAGCAGCCTGCCTGAGACAGCGCGGTCTCAACGGTTACGACCACGTGCAGATTGCCCCGCTTCCCGACTGCGACGGCGCGCCGCAGGCTCGTGGCGGTGGCGTGCCGGGGCCGGAGGAGATCACGATGCCGGAAACTTTTCATGGAAGTGCGGTCAGCGAGCGGAGGTTATCTTGGCCGTGGCGTACCCCCGGGTGGCACAATGGTCTGCGGCACAGGCGACGCCACGCTTGGCGGCTTCTCCTCCCCCGGCATGGGCACGGACAGCACGCGCGGACGCCACACGGGCTTGTTCAACGGCCCCTGCGACGAATACTCGAAGAGCTTGCTCACGGGATAGAGCACTGCGCCCGGCAGCCCGCGCCCGTTCATCCGCACGCGGAAGTTCATGCTGTCGTTCATGTAGCCCAGCCAGCCGCCGCCGATCAGGCTGAAGCCAGCCCCCTTCACGTCCAGGTTGCCGGTCAGGATCTTGCCGCTGTCCGTCAGGAAAGTCGCGGTGGCCTGGTGCGCCTCATCAAAGCCCAAGCCTGGAATCACCGATCCGAGGATCGTCGAAAGTGGACCCAGAAACGGGATGGCGAACACGTTTCCTTTGTCCACGCTCAGGCTGCCCACACCGTGCAGCGTGCCGGCGTCTTCGCCCTTGCCGGTGAAACGGTAGGTTCCCGCCATCAGCCCCCGGGCGTTGTCGTAGTCGAAGTACAGTTTCGTGAGCCGGGAGAACTCCAGATCCTTCAGGTCGATGTTCGCGCTGTAGTTCATCCGCCCGGTGCCGCGCGTCAGGTTGAGGTCCAGCGCGCCATGCGCCTGTCCACCGAAAATCTGCGCGCGCACGTCGTTGAGCCACAGCCGATCCTCCGTAAACACCACCTGCCCGGCGATGCTCTGGAAGGGCAGCGTCTTCTTCACGAACACAAATTCCATCCCCCCCGGGGCGGACACGTCCGTGACGAGGTGCGAGTTGCGCCCGCCGTTGAACTGCACGTTGCCGTTGAGCACGGCCGTAGGCGGCTTGTGGAAATGGAAGGGCTGGATCGTGTGAAACACGTCCGGGTCGAGCCACAGGCCAGCCTGCGCGGTGTCGAGCGTGCTGCGCACGTTGTCCAAGCGCAGGTCGTGGCGATTGAAGTCATAGACGACAGCGTCGCCCGTGGCGCTGCCTTCGTCGCGCTCCAGCGCGAGGTGGCGGCCCGTGAAAACGCCGTCCGCATACGCAAAATCCCCGTGCAGCCGGTTGATCCCAACCCCCCGGTAGCGCGTGTGCCCGAGTACGAGGTGGCCCTCCGCGCGCAATCCCCCCGGCTCGGCGAGTGAACCGCCCGTGGCGGTCAGCTCGATGCGCGGCGGGTCGCGGAATTCCAGCCGCGCCAGCGCACCCTGCACATTAACGGGTAACAAGCCGAGGAAGGGCACGGGATCGACCGTGCTGGTCAGCCGCACGCGCGCCCGACCGGGCTCGGAGAGCACGTCGGCGTTGACGGTCTGCTGCCCCCCGCCGGGCCGCACCAGCCGCAGCCCGCGCAGATACCATTGATCACCGCTCCAGGAGAAGTCCGTCTCGCCCTGCTCGAACGCATACTTCTGGTACTCAAAGCGGCCCAGGGCCACGTGGCCGGTCAACTGGAACACGCCCGCACTGGCCGCTGCGGACGAATCATTGGAAGCCGGGCGCGGCCGGGGCGCGGCAGTGCTGGCGGACTGGTTGCCCCCGCGCGTACGGCCTTCGAGCCGGAGTTGCGGCGTGCCGCGGAACGTGAAGTCGTGCAGTGCGGAAAGGTCCACGAACTCGCGCGCCAGCGTGACCACGTCCAGATTACTCTGGAGTTGGACCCGTGTCTCGCCCGTGCCAGGATTATAATCACCTTGCGCGGCCAGGGTGCCGTGTGCGTCGGCCAACTCGATCTGCTGGAGGTGGAACGCGCCCGCCGCATAGTCCGCCCGGACGAGCAGATGCTCGATCAGGCTGTGGCCCCGGCGCAACGCTTCGCCCTGAAGCTGCGCGTAGGCGCGTATCTCACCGGGCCGCGCGAGATCGCCCTGAAATCGAATGTCCAGCCGCGGCGGGGCACGGTCCGCGCGGACCTTCTGGATTTCGTCGATGATCGTGCGCGCTAACTGGCGGCGGCGTTCCTGATTGGCGGGGCTGTCCGGCGTGTCGCCGGGGCTGAAGCTCTCCGGGTGCAGCAGCGTGCCCGAGAGCGTGACCTGTACGCCGTAGAAGTCACCCTGCGCTTGCGTCAAGCGCACCTCGCCGGGCAGGATGGCCAGCTTGGCCTGAAAACGACGCAAACGCAGCTTGGGGCCACCCGGATCGGACATGTTGACCGGGATGGTCAACCGTGCGCCGCGCAGGTCGAGCGAGTTGAGAAAGGGTTTCTTCTGGATCAGGTTGGCCAGGGAAAGATCCACGGCGGCGCGGTTGATATAAAGCAGGTGCGTGCCGTGGCCGCCGGGCGCATGGGGATCGAGCAGGTAAAGGTGTGCCTCCTCGATGACCAACCCCTCGAACGGGTTCAGCGTCAGCTTGCTGTAGGTCATGTCGAAGCCGCGGCGGCGCAGTTCGGCGGTGAGTTGGTCGCGCCATTTGCGAGTAAAGCCGCGATTATAAACGTACCACCCCGCCCAGAGCAACGCGCCGACGAGCAGCGCCACGAAGGCGAGCAACGCCCCACGGCGCCACGTTTTGAAGGCAAAAGGCAAAAGGCAGAAGGATGAAGGACGGAGGGGCGGAACAAGCAAACCGCAAACGCCTTCCATAGGAAAGCGGTTTTTGTACCGCGTATTTGGGACCGCCCACGGCAACCCACCACGCTCTGCCTTCCGCCTTTCACCCTGGCACGTCCGATGCTCTAGAACGGGTCCCGTGGTTCAACCTAATTGCAGGGCACGGTTCACGGCGGCGGATTTTGATTTCATCGTCCGCATTCTCGCCCGTTCTCAGAGGGAGAGCGTCTCTCTCGTCAAGCTGCTCACCGATACAGAAACGTTGGATCATCTCCTCGACCATGAGGCGTTGAGCGACGCCGTCCTGTCGCAAAATGGCCATCTGTCCATTTCCGCGCAGTTCTATTTCTACATTTTAACCAGACGCGTGTTACGGCGCGCAGGGCTGACGGATCGCGCGCTGTGCGATTACCTCGCCTCGCTGCTCGACGAGTTCACGCGGACGGCCGCTCTGCGCCAACCGATGCCAGGTGTGGGGTCGAGCGCACACGGAACGATTTATCTATCCGACCTGCTGCTGGCGTTACACGGAGCCACCCCTGCACAGACGTTCGTGTTGCGAGCGCGGTTGGGCGATTACACCCTGTTCCTGACAGGCATCTTTCCCGAGAACATTGAGCACCGCCGCAGTCGCCGGGGCGCGCCGGGTTGCTCGTTCTACGAGGAGATGGGCCGCTCCAGCTACCTTGCCGCCGCGCAGCACGAGGCCGCGCGTCACCGGGGCCTGACGGATGTGTTCACTGGCTTGGCCGAGGGATTCCACGAAATTCGACTCGCGCTCAACCAGCTCGCCGACCGCCTGCTCAACCTGGTCGATGATTCGCCCACCACGGCCGGTGGCTTGGCACTGTTGGGATAAAGGCAGAAGTGGGAGATCGGAACGCGGGAGTA
>CAXTVY010000141.1:0-6284 GCA_964247665.1 uncultured Chthoniobacterales bacterium
ATGTGCCCTCTACGTGCGCGGGCCACGTGCACGATCATATCGGTGAGGGATCCTCGCGTAGTCGGCGCGGGGAAGGCGTCGGGACGCGGCCCGGCAAACAGGTCCGCGCAGAGCGCGCGCAGGGTGGGGGCGTCGTCCACGTCGTACCAGGTGGGGAGCTGCACGACCTCCAGTTCGAGTTCCGCCGCGCGTTGCAGCGTTTCGCGGGAAACGTGCTCGGTGCTCCAGGTGATGTCCTCGAACAAGCGCCGGTGTGCCGCCTTGACGCCGAGCAGGTAATAGCCACCGTCCTCGCTGGGTCCGAGCACCATCCGGTCGCCCGGCCGGGCGAGGGCTTCCACGGCGGCGGCCAGCGACGAGGCGGGCAACGTCGGGCTGTCCGAATCGATCAGGCACACCGCGCCGTAGCCGAGGGATAAGAGGTCTTCCACCGCGCCCAGGAGCCGCCCGCCGAAGCCTTCCTCGCGTTGCGCCACCAGGACGAAGCCCTCGGGCAGCAGCCCATCGAACGCCGCCTCCATGCCGGCCGGCGTGTAGACGGCGACGCCCGCCGCCGGCGCGCCCCCGCCGCCCGGTTCCCGTCCGTGGGCCAAGTGGCCGATGTTGGCCGTGGTGTCGCGCAGGAAGCAGGTGGAGATGGCGGCGCATTCCTCCGGGGTGAGCGGCGGGGAGAGCCGCGTCTTGCTGGCCCCCGGGCGCGGGGCCTTGATCATCATCGCCAGCGCGCACGCGCCGGGGTGAACGCCAGGCTGGCCGGCGGGGGGCTGGTGGGGATCGAGAACGGGGTAGGACATGGAAGACCAAGTCTCAAGAACCAATTTCCAGGCAAGACTCAAGACAAAAGTGTAAAGATTCGACGGTTCAGAGCTTCCGGGTGGAACGCGCCGCCGGGTACGGCGGCATCCAAAATCCGAGAACCGTTCACCATGACTGCATTTTGAGCGAGGCGGCGTCACCGCCGTTGCGGAACCACCCTTTACGCCACCGGTCCTGCCGAGTGATACCTCACTCCAGCCAATGCTCCGCTGACAGTCCCCTCGTTGTGTCTCACGAACTCGTCTCCGGTGCCGGGCTGAGACGATGTTTTGGTGACAGCGCATCCTCAGAAATGCGCCGTGATCCCGCCGCGCAGTTCGCGCGGCTCGGTCTGGTGCGTGTGGCGGTCGGCCACCCCGGCAGCAGGTTCTCCCGGCAGCCGGGACACGTAGTAGTAGTCGATGTCGGCGTCCTGCGAATCGAGCAGGTTGAAGATGTCGAAGGTGACTTCCCAGGTTTTACTGAATTTGTAGCCGAGTTGCAGATACACGAGCGAGGTTGCGTCAGACTTCTGGCTGGCGTTTTCGATCAGGTTGCGCGGTCCGAAGTACCGGAAACGCACCCCGCCGTAAAAGCCACGTAGCCACGTTTTGCCCAGGTCGTGAACGGCCACACCAGCGTCGAGCGTTGTCTCTATCGCTTCGGGCACCCACGGGCCGACGGGGTCATGGTCGGTGAAGCGCGCGTTCGAGTACGCGAAATCCAGATCGAGCGTCAGCCAGGGCGTCGGCGTGTAAAAATTGGCGAACTCCACGCCCCAGCGGCGGCTCGGGCGGCTCGGCTCGTTGTCGGCGGCGTCGCCGTCGAAGACCAATTCGCTGTCCAGGTCCAGAATCCAGAGCGTTAATGAGCTTTGCAGGCCCGGTAGGAGAGTGTTACGAACCCCGACCTCCGCTCCTTTGGTTTTGACCAGGGGATTGACGCTGCCCTTCGGCGCGTCGTTGCCCACGATGGGCGGTCCAACCACACCGCGAACGTCGTTGGAGTGGAAGCCATAGCCGCCGTTAAGATAAAATTCCGTCTTGTCCCAGGGACCGAGGATCAAGCTGAACTTCGGGCTGATGATGGCGGCGGTGCCATCGCCGCTGATGTTGTCCGTGTAATCGGTGTCGTGGTAGCTGTAAACGTCGGCGCGGAAGCCCGCCACGGTGCGGAGCCACGGCAGCCAAGTCGTTTTATTTTCCAGATAGGGGCCGACGCGCGTCTCGATGACGTGATCCACGCGCGTCGCGTCCAGCACCACCTGATCTTCGGTGTGGTAGAGGCCCAAGTGGATGAAGTCCGTGCGCTCCTGCAACCCGACCGTGTTCTGAGTATCGAACCCCAAGACTTTCAGGTTCCATGTCTGGCTGGCTGTCAGGCCGATTTGCACGCGCTGGTCTTTCTGCTCGAACTGGTCGCCGTGGACGGGATCATCCAGGAAGTAGGTGAAGTCAGAGAAGAGTTCGAGGTCGTAGTAGGTGGCGTAGGCCACGACCCGCGTGCTTTCGTTATCGGTGCCCCGGTGCCACTCCCCGTTGAGGCCATAGCGCGAGGAGTTGCCGCCGTCGCTGGGATCAATCTCACCAAAGCGGTCGATGATCTTCCCCTCGATGGCGCGTTCAGGCACCTGATCGGTCGAGTTCCAGTTGCCGTGGTAGGCGAGGGCGGTCAGGCTCGCGCCGTTCTGCCCGTTGCCAATGCTGTACCGAATGACCCCGTTGAACTTTTGGTAGTCGTCGCCCCGGTCCCAAGGACCATCGTTATGCTCCATTTCAAAAGCGTAGAGCAGATGACCGGGACCGAGCTTGGGCGACATGGCAAAAACCACCCGCTCATAGCCAATGTCTCCACCCTCGATCTTCAGAAACGAACTCGGCAGCTCATCGAAATAGTGGAGGCTGAACGCGCCAGCGCTGCCGAAATCGCCGACTTCGGCGTAGTAGTTACCTTTCTTGTAATCGACTTCGCTGACCAGTTCGGGGATGAGAAAGTTGAGGTCGGTGTAGCCCTGCCCGTGGGCGTGGGTGGGCATGTTGATGGGCATTCCCTCGAAGTCCGTGGCCAGGTCGGTGCCGTGGTCGAGGTTAAAGCCACGCAGGAAATACTGGTTGGCTTTGCCGCTGCCGCTGTGTTGGGTGACGATCACGCCGGGAATTGTCTCCATGATCTCGCCGGGGCGAAAGATGGGCCGGGTAGCGAGGTCGGCCGCGCTGACCACCCCCTCACTCGAAGAGGTTGCCACGCCTAGAATATCACTGGCACGACCGACCACCACGACGCGATCTGCCTCGCCGGTCGTCAAAGAGTCGGAGCTACCCGGCGATGGACGAACCAAGTCTTGTGAGCGCGCCGCCGAAAGTCCGAACAGGAAAGCGACGGCGTAAGCAGCAACGGAACGGCAGTCGGCGAATCTATCAAGTTTGTGAGCAAGCATGGAAGCGATTTGGTGAGAGGTTCACCGCGCGTCCTGGCTCTGGAGACGAAGCCGCACGGTCCGGTTCTACGGTGCGGTGCTGTGCTGACAGAACCGCACCGCCATCGAATTGCCGGCGGTGGCTTGCGGAAGCTGTTGTGCGTGGTTTGACTCGTGGAGTCAAACCCAAAACGCCACCGTTTTGCCAAGAGATTTTAGCTGCGACCGTTTGAACGGGTCGCATCAAGGATTGTTAAGCCTGCGGCGTCTCAAAAACAGTGGTTTCCGAGGCGGGTTTCACGACAATCCCGGCCTCTGCACACACCTCAGATGCTATAATCACCCTTGGATGGATCGGTCGGTCCCTTGGCCGCCACGACAGCCACGCCGCCAGCAACGGGTGTCGTCCCGGCAGGTCCCTTCTCGCAGATGGCGTATTGATAGTGCGGGTCCTGCCAGCGCCAGACCGTCCGCCAGGGCGGCGATTGCACCAACGTCCCGAACGCTTCCGGAGCCAGCACCGTAGCATCCGGCGGCTCGCGGTAGGCCCGGGTGCGATAGTTGCCGCAGAACGCCATCACGTTCGCCACGATCCACATCACCCGCAGCGGCACCAGGGTCCGCAGCCGCGAACAGGGCTCCGCCACGAAGCACCGCCCGCCCGTCTTGAGCACGCGGTGCATTTCCGCCATCGCTTCCTCGCGCTCGGGCAGGATCGTGAACAGCCGTGCCGCCAGCACGCAATCGACGGATTCGTCCTCCAGGTCCAGGTGCAGGGCGTCGGATTCCTCGAAGCGCACGTTGTCCAGGCGGCGCGCGTGGGCCACCCGCCGGGCGCGGCGGATCTGCTGGCGCGAACGGTCGATGCCCAGCACGTCGAGGCGGGGAAAGAGTTCCGCGAACTGGCAGCAATAAAATCCCGGGCCGCAGGCCAGCTCCAGAAAGTGGCTGCCCGCGGGCGGCTCGCCCTGCGGCCAGAGCGCCGCCGAGATGCCCGTCGTGTCGTCGCGGAAGAGCCGTTCGCGGAAAAAGGCGTACAACCAGCTAAACCGCTCGAACAGGCTCTCCGCCTCGGGCTGCTGGGCCTCCAGGCCGCCAACGTGCGGCAGCGGGTCCGGATTGAGCGGAGCGGGGCCTGGGTAGAGTTCCTCGGTGTCCTTCACGATTTCCTTGGCTCAATCGCACCTTTGACGTGGCGCGCGCGGATGTTTATTCAAGTGCGTTGCCATTTCAAACCCGCCGGCCGGCCCGCCGTCGGCAGCTAAAGTGGCCGCATCTCTGCCTTTGGCATAGGGAAAAGTTGGAAAACCGCGTGGAAGCCGCCGGGACGATTTTTCGGTGGTAGCGTGATTTGGATGCGCGTTGCGGAGGCGCCACGCGCCGTTGCGGATGGCGGGTGCCCGCATCCTGCATCCCGCAATGTGCCGCGGGTGCCTCGCAACCCGCTGCATTCTGCATCCCGCATCCAAATCAGAGCATCACGATTTTTCCGCCCGGCGGCCAGCGGCCGGGGGCGGCACGAAACCCTTGCCATGAAAACCCGGTTCCTCCTGCTGGTGGTCCTGATGATGGGCGGCGCGGCCTCCCTGCACCCCGCCGACGCGCCTGCCGCCGTGCGCCAACTACGCATCGAGCCCTCGACGGCCAAGGTACTGGTGGGCCACGCCCGCCTGAGCGTCGATCCGCTGACCCGCAGTATCGGCGGCCTGAGTGGCGATTACAAGGTGGAGGTGTCGCCGGTCCCGGTCGGCAACGAGTCGGGCAAGCTTTCGGTCAACGTCTCCGAGGACGACCTGCGGCGGCTCGCCAGCGGGCAGTCGATCCAGTTCACCGGCCAGGCAGCCAGCGCGCAGGGTAACACGAGCGAGGTGCGCGGCACGGCCACGCCCACGGGCGGCAGCGGCGACAGCGGCGCGTTGCGCATCCACATCGCGAGCAAGAAGGGCCAGCTGGTGTTCAACACGTCCTACCATCTGGAGCATTGAGCCAGGGTTGTGGCAGGCTCGCCAGGAAAGCTCAACCTGCCAGTCGGTAATTTCCCCTAGGGGTAAATCATGGGAAACCCTGCGGATAAGATTTTCCGGGCCGCGGCGGGGTGGTCCCCAAGCTGCTTGTTCAGGGGTGTCCCATCATGTCCGCCGCGCCCTTACCGTCCGATGAAGAAGCCCGCCTTCAGGCATTGTCCCGTTACGAGGTGTTCGGTACCGAGCCGGAACCCGCTTTCGACCGGATCACCGCGCTGGCCGCACGCATTTTCAAGATGCCGGTGGTCCTGATCACCCTGATCGACCGCGAGCGGCAATGGCTCAAGTCCCACCATGGCATCGACCTCTGTGAAACCGCGCGCGAAACCTCTTTTTGCTCGCACGCCATCCTCCTGCCCCGGTACGAGGTGCTCGTGGTGCCCGACGCGGAACGCGACCCCGCCTTCGCCGACAACCCGCTCGTGACGGGGCCAGCCCGCGTGCGCTTCTACGCGGGCGCGCCGTTGCGCACGGCCGAAGGACTGCCGCTGGGTTCGCTCTGCCTGATCGACGCCATCCCGCGCCCCGATCTTTCCGCCGATGAGCGCGCCACGCTCACGGACCTGGCTGACACCGTCATGGAACTGTTCGAGTTGCGGCTGACCCGGGCGCGCGAGCGCACCGAGGCCGCCGAACGCCGCCGCGCCGAGCAGGAATTGCGCCGCAGCGAGGAACTCTTCCGGCACATGGCCGCCAACACCCCCGGCATGGTCTATCAATGCATCCTGGAAGAAGACGGCACGTTCCACTTTCCTTTCATCGGCGACAACTGCCGGGAATTCTTCGGCGTTGGGCCGCAGGCGATCTACGACCAGCCGAAAATCTTCGTGCAAAGGCTCGATCCGGCCGGGAAAAAGCAGTTCTACACCTCGGTCATCCGCTCGGCGCAAACGCTCGAACCATGGCAGAGCCAGGTGCGCTACACGGCCCCGGACGGCACGCTGCGCTGGCTGGAAGGGCGCGCGCGGCCCGAGCGGCTGGCCGACGGCCGGACGCTCTGGAGCGGCGTGATGATGGACATCACCGAACGCAAAGAGGCGGAATCCAGC
>CAXTVY010000141.1:6294-11176 GCA_964247665.1 uncultured Chthoniobacterales bacterium
CCAGCCTGGAGGAAAGCCACACGCTGCTGCGGGCCGTCATCGACGGCACGGGGGACGCCGTTTTCCTCAAGGACCGCGAGAGTCGCTATCTGCTGATCAATCCCGCGGGCGCGGCGTTCCTGGGTCGCCCGGCGGAGGAGATCATCGGCCAGGACGACTTTGCCTTCTTCGCCCCCGAGATCGCGGCGCGCACCCGCGAGCACGATCTGCAAGTGATGGACCAGGGGCGTTCCGCCACCTACGAGGACCACGACGTTATCGCCGGGGAAGAGCACACGTTCCTGACGACCAAGAGCCCGTATCGCGATGCTTCCGGCAACCTCGTCGGCGTCATCGGCATCGCCCGCGAGGTCACTGACCAACGTCGGGCGGCCCTGGCCCTGCGCGAGGCCAAGGAGGAGGCGGAGAAGGCCAACCACGCCAAGAGCGAGTTCCTCTCGCGCATGAGCCACGAGCTGCGCACCCCGCTCAACGCCATCCTCGGCTTCGGGCAGTTGTTGGAGATGGGCGAGCTGGACCTGCGGCTGCACGAGAGCGTCGGCCACATCCTGCGTGCCGGGCGTCACCTGCTCAGCCTCATCGACGAGGTGCTGGCCATCTCGCGCATCGAGGCGGGCCACCTGTCGCTCTCGCTCGAACCCGTGTCCATTGAGGACATGGCCCGGGAGTGCCTGCTCTTTGTCAGCCAGCCGGCAGCGGCGCGGCACATCGCCTGCGAAAACCGCACGGACGAGTGCGTGAGCCAGTGCGGGTACGTCCTGGCCGACCGGCAGCGGTTGCGCCAGGTGTTGCTCAACCTGCTCTCCAACGCCGTGAAGTACAACCGCGAGGGCGGCCGGGTGACGCTGGCCTGCCACATCCTGCCGGAGGAGCCGGCGGCCGACGGCGAAGGCGCGCCGGTCCACTGGATGCGGATCGAAGTCCGGGACACGGGCTTCGGGTTGACGCCGGAGGAAATCCGACGCCTTTTCACCCCGTTCGAGCGGCTCAACGCCGAGCGCAGCCGGACGGAGGGCACGGGCCTGGGATTGGCGTTGAGCAAGGGGCTCGTCGAAGCGATGGGTGGGCGGATCGGCGTGGAAAGCGTGCCCGGGGAGGGCAGCGCGTTCTGGCTGGAATTGCCGCGGGCCGCCGGGCCGCTGGTGCAGGCCGGACGCGGCGGGGTGCCGGTACCCGCCTACCAGATGGAGGAATACCAGGGCACGGTGCTCTACATCGAGGACAACCTGTCCAACCTGGTGCTGATCGAGTGTTTGTTGGAGGGGCAGGCGGGATTGGAACTGCTCAGTGCGCAGCAGGGCACGTTGGGCCTGGAGATGGCGCAGGCGCGCCAGCCGGACCTGATCTTGCTCGACCTGCACCTGCCGGATCTCCCTGGCTGGGAAGTGCTGAAGCGGATTCGCGCGGACGTGCGCACGCGGGAGATTCCCGTGGTGGTGATCAGCGCGGACGCCACGCACGGCCAGATTGCGCGTTTACGTGCGGCGGGTGCGCGGGAATACCTGACCAAGCCCATCGACGTGCGCGAGCTGATGCGGATGTTCGCGCGTTATCTCGGGCCGGTCGAGGTGGGCGTGTAGGAGAAACGCGCGTTCAGAGCAAGGAGATAGGAGATAGGAGGTAGGATGGGCCGCAACCCGCAACCCGCATCTTTCCGCTTTCCGCCTTCCGCCTTCTGCCTTGCTCCGCCGCCGTTTCCACGACACGTTGACTTCCATGGACCTCAGCCGCCGCCGATTCCTGCAAACTTCCTCCGCCTCCCTCGCCGTCGGACTGGCCGCCTCGGGTGGGCTCCTCTCCGCCGTGGCGGCCGGGGGCGACGACGCGCCCGCGCTGCCCCTGCTCGACGGCTCCTTCCCCGGGGAAATCCGCCGTGGGGACATGATCTACCGGCCCCTTGGACGCACCGGCGCGAGCGTGTCACTCGTCGGGGTGGGCGGCTCGCACCTCTCGGGGCCGAAGGACGACGAGGAAGCCATCCGCATCGTCCGCACCGCCGTCGATGCGGGCGTCAACTTCATGGATAACTGCTGGGATTACAGCGGCGGCAAAAGCGAGGAACGCATGGGCAAGGCGCTCCGCGACGGCTACCGCGACAAAGTTTTCCTGATGACCAAGATCGACGGCCGCACCAAGCAGGCCGCCGCCAGCCAGCTCGACGAGTGCCTGCGCCGCCTGCAAACGGACCACATCGACCTGCTCCAGCACCACGAAATCCTGCGCATGGAAGACCCGGACCGCGTTTTCGCTCCGGGCGGCTCGATGGAAGCTGTCGTGGAGGCGCAAAAGGCGGGCAAGGTGCGTTTCATCGGCTTCACCGGCCACAAGGACCCCGCCGTGCACCTGCGGATGCTGGAAGTCGCGGCGCAACAGGGCTTCCATTTCGACACCGCGCAATTTCCGCTCAACCTCATGGACGCGCACTTCCGCTCGTTCGCGCGGCAGGTCGTGCCCGCCATGCAAAAGGCGGGCATCGGCATCCTGGGCATGAAGCCCCTGGGCAGCGGCGTGCTGCTCAAGAGCCAGACCGTCGGGGCCGTGGAGTGCCTGCACTACGCCATGAGCCTGCCGGTCGCGACGGTCATCACCGGGATGGACAAGTTCGCGCTGGTCGCGCAGGCGCTCGACGCCGTGAGGACGTTCCGGCCGCTGGCACCCGCGCAGGCCGCCGCGCTGCTGGACAAGACGCGCGTCGCCGCGAGCCGGGGCGAGTTCGAGTTGTACAAGGTCAGCGCATACTTCGACGGCACGGCCCGGCACCCCGAGTGGCTGGGCTGACCCAGCGCACCCGTTCGCGCCATGGAAATCGAGCGCAAATTCCTCCTGCCCGCCTTGCCGCCGGACCTGGGCCGGTATCCCGGCCATGCCATCGAGCAGGGTTATCTGGCGTTCTCGCCAGAGGGCGTGGAGGTGCGCGTCCGCCGCAAGGGGAACGAGCATTTTCTGACCGTCAAGAAAGGCGGCGGGATGAGCCGTCTGGAAGTCGAGTTGCCGCTGCCACCCGGCGAGTTCGCCGCGCTCTGGCCGCTGACCGCGCATAGCCGCGTCAGCAAGACCCGGCATAATCTGCCGGGGCCGGACGGGCTCACGGTCGAGGTGGACATCTACGGGGGAAATCTGACCGGGTTGTGGGTGGCGGAGGTGGAGTTCCCCGACGAGGCGGCGGCGCACGGGTTCCGGCCGCCGGAGGGTTTCGGCCGGGAAATCACCGCCGACCCCGCCTACCGCAACCAGACCCTCGCCCGGGACGGACTGCCGCGCGGTTGACAAAGCGCACCGGGACGGGTTTGTAGGGGGCATGAATTTCGAGTTGTCGGCGGACGAATCCTTCGCGGTGAACGTGCACCGCATCGCGCGCGCGAGTCTGGACCACGTGCAGGCGACCCTCTCCGGCGGCGAGGCGGGCGCGTGCCCCGCGCCGGAAGCCGTCCACGTGGCGCGCAAGGAACTCAAGAAGTTGCGCGCGCTGCTGCGGCTGGCGCGCGGCGGACTAGGAGACAGCACGTTCGAGCGCGAGAACGTCTGCTACCGGGACGCAGGCCGGGCGCTGTCCGCCGCGCGGGACGCGGCCGTGCTCGTGCAGGCGTTCGACGCCCTGCGCCCGAAGCTCTACGGGCTGGTCGCGCCCGAAACGATGGCAGCGATCCACGACCGGCTCCAGGCCGCCGTGCAGGAGAGCGAGGCGCGCATCGATCTGCCTGCGGCCATCGCGGAACTGCGGGCCGCGCGCGAGCGGGTGGAGGACTGGGCGTGGATGGAGGGCGAGGATGCGTGGCGCGTGCCGGGCCGCGGGGTCCGGGACGTGTACCGCCGGGGCCGCCGCGCGATGCGCCGGGCGTCGGCGGCCGAGCCGGTGGAGACGGATTTCCACGAGTGGCGCAAGCAGGTCAAGGGTTTGGCAGCGCAGATGCGGCTGCTGTGCCCGATCCAACCGGACGAATTGGAATCTGCCGCGAAGAAGGCGGATTCCATCGCCGAATGGCTGGGCGAGGAGCACGATTTATCCGTCTTGGACAGCACGTTGTTCGGCGGTCCCGAGGGGCACCTGGAAGCGACGGCGGAGTTAGAAACGATCCGGCGTTTTCTCGACGCGCGCCGCCAGACGTTGCAGAAGAAGGCGCTCAAGCACGGTCGGCGGCTGTACCAGGAAAAGCCCGCGCGCTTCGCCGCAAGGCTGAAGGCGTATTGGAAGCGGTGGAAGGAGAGAAAAGGTTAGTCCATTGTGCGCAGCAGCTAACCTTGCGGTTGGCTTACATCCGGAAAATAAACCGTGACGAGTCGCAACGAATTTTCAAATGCACCAGAAATATCTTTCCAAGCTGGACTTGCCCGTCCAATCTTGGGTCTCATATGGTTGCTCCTGAGCATGAACAACCGAATGACCTGGACCCCTCAGGCAAACCAGTCTGCCAGCGTCGCCCGCAAGTCCGGCACGCTGGTACACACGAGGGTTTCTCCGATGGAATAGAGCTTTTTCTGCTGGTAGACGCCATTCTCCGGCTGACCGTAAACTTCGATTTGCCGTTCCTCGCCCAACACGATCCAGTATTCCGTCACTCCCGCCTCGGCGTAGAGCGAGGCATTTTCCCGGTCCAGGGTGGCGCTGCTGACGGCCACTTCCACGACCAGTTCGGCGGTCGTGGGATGCTTGGTGTCGAAGTCACTTTCCTCGCCGCGCACGATCATCACGTCCGGCTCTGGGACGGAGTCCGCCAATCGCAACGGGCGTTCCGTGAAAACAACGAATCCGCCACGCTGGAAGGCGAGAAGATAAAGGAAAATCCGCTTGATCAGTTTGCAGTGCAGCGGTGACTTGGGCATTTTTCCGACGATGATTCCACGGATCAATTCGGAATGCCGGAAGGCAGGATTATCTTCCAGC
>CAXTVY010000142.1:0-11024 GCA_964247665.1 uncultured Chthoniobacterales bacterium
TGCCGGGCTCCGGCGACCGGCAGGCGGCTGCCGCCACTCTCCTGTGAATAACGGGGAGCAAGCGCGGTTCAAGCGAACATTTGGTGCCAAAGAACCTGCCGCCCGAGGATGAGAGCGCCTCGTAGCACGATCTTACCCCGTGAGTTGGTCTAAATCGCTCTGGAAGGGGCGCGACGAACGAGTAGGTTAGATGCAAGTCGAGTGGGTCTTCGGGCTTGTACACTTCGTCCAGCACCAAGCCACGGACGGATTGCAGCGTCCGCGGCTGTCGTCCTAAGCTCCAGCCGGAGTGCTTGCTTCCAGCGCCGCCCGCAGGCGGGCCAGGCTTGCGAGCAATCCGTCGAAGGTCGGCTGACGACCGAAGTACAGGCCTCGCTCGGACTCGAAACGCGCACGGAGTCGGGCCATCTGGGTGTCGGTCAAAGCGAATACCGGGCTGTGCCGGAGATCAAACGCGTTGGAATCCAGGTTGGCGTGGTAGAACCGGTTGCTCACGTCGACGGCGGCGCGCACCAGCGCCGGGAGTTCCGGGCCGCGCACGAAATTCTCGATCGCGGGCAGTTTATCGAAGAGTTGCGCCACGTCGTAAAGGTGGCGTGGGCTGAAGCGGTCCAGGTCATCGGTGGACAACGCAACGTGGATGGCCAGAAGCTTTTCGACCAAGGTGCGGGTCGGGTCCAGCAACTCCATCGGGAAAGGAGCTAAATCCTCATCGTAACCTGTTAGGGCTCTCGGGTCAGTCGGCGGGAACGCCAGCAGATGGTCCGCGACAAAGGAGTTGAGTTCCACCGGGGCGTGCGGGTGACTGCCGCCCCGGAAACCCATCTCCACCAGCACGGTGTTGAACGCGTCCGCCTGCTCGCGGACGTTGCCTGCAATCGGGTAGCGCAAGTGTCCATGGTAAGGACCGCGAAAGTAATAGAATCCGTGTTCCCCGCGCTCCATGCCTTCCACCAATGGCAAGCGCAGAGGTGTCGCGGCTTCAATCGTCGTACGAATCTGCTTGAGCAGCTTCTCGCGTACCCCGCCCCCCGTTGGCACCTCGCCATAAGCCGATCCGGTGAGAAGCAGATCGATGTCTTCAGAGAATCTCTCGATGACCTTCCATCCTTTGGAAAGGCTCGTGCCGCCTTTGAAGATGACTAGGCCCCGCAGTTTTTCGTCCCCGGCGAGTGTGCGCAGCACGCGGGTAACCCAATAATCCTTGAGAATCAACGCCGGGAGAATTTGCATCCGCTCGGCCGTGATTCCCACCAGGGTCGTGAAATCCGGGTGATCGCTGAGGAACGCCATGATGCCGAGAGCTTACACCGGGTCGCTGACGATTCTCCAGGCGGCGGCATGTGTCAGGACGCGCTCCGCCCCCGGCACCCGGTAGCGTGAAAAAGCGTTGAGGCTCGCGCGCAGACGCTGGACCGCTGCTGGCTCGACCCGGCCCGGTTCGGTCAGAAGATCCTCACCCAACGCACCTAGCAGCGCGCGGACCCGCGGCGGTTCGGCCAGTGCGTACCCGGCCAGCCGCCCGTAGTCCAGCCGTCCAGTGGACAAAAGCGTTTTCAGGCGCTTGAGCACCGCCTCCGGGTTGGCGTCGGGGATGGAACGCACCTCACGCAAGGCATCGAGCGCGGTCCGTTCCTCCGTTTGAATGTTCGGTTGGCGGTGCAATGGCCGCACGCGGGTGCGGAGCCGCAGCCCCCGCGCCGGCGACGTGGGGCGCATGGGCCGAGCCGACGCGCGAACGATCTCCGTGCCGCTCACCTGTGTGGTCAGACCGAGACGGTTATACTGCGCGACGCCGACGGCCAAAGGTTTGACGCCCGCGCGCTGCATGGCGGCATCGGCGACGGCGTCAGGGTCAGGAGAGCTGGCACCGAAGGCGGTGATCCGCGGCCGGTGGTAGAGACCCCGGCGCACCCGTCGCAGCTCGCCGGTTTTGTTCAGGCGGGAAAGTGCTGCCGCCACCGCGAGCGGGTCCAGATCGGCAAAATCCTCAAAGCTCCAGAGCTTGTCGTTCATACCGCGCAAGATGCGGCGACGCACCTCGCCCGCCACGGAAGAAGCGCGCGATTTATTCATGGGTTTTGCGGGACGGCAACTCTGGTAAAGCATGGTCGAACCCCAACTTAATGTCAACTAATAGCGGTCATTTAATTGACATTAGAACGCAGGCTGGTTTTTATGCAGGCTCCGCCGGAGGGAACGGAATCAAGCTTGGACTTTGGGCAAGACTGGCCTATCCGGCCGCCGTTCTGCACAGTCGGCCTGCCTTTGGCGTTCCAGGCAACGCCAATCGCCTCAGAGCTTTATCCGGTGCCCGGGCTCCGGCGACCGGCAGGCGGCTGCCGCCACTCTCCTGTGAATAACGGGTCAACGGCGCGCAGGATGCGCGGAACCCCCAAGCGCGACAGACGCGCCGCGTTGGACACAAAGCCGCCAAACGTCGGCGCTGTCTCAAAGCGGCGGTCGTGAGCAAAGCCGTCGTGCGCGCTTTCTCTATTTATCCTCTGACGGAACCGCAAAGCCTTTCGCGGCTTCGACCAGAGTGCCCGCTCCGCGTTCACGCAGGAGAAGGGCGAACGCTTCCGCGCCGAGTTCCTGGAAGGGTTTGCCGGTGTCTTGTAGGAACTGGTGCCAGGCGTTTGGCAGGTAGGTTTCCACCTTCGTGACGCCAGCCGCTTTGAGTTTGGCACGGTGGGCACGGACGTTTTCACGGACCTGAGTTTTGCGGTCGAAAGGAGAAGTCGCCGGGCGACCGACCTTGCCGCCGCCGCCGGTGTCCGGCTCGGGCTTGGTCACCGGTTCGTTACCCGGTTCGGGCGCTTCCTCGCTCGAACTTTTTTTTCCACCTACACTCTTTTTTCGTTGCATTATGATTACATGTAATCTATATTCTTCTTGTCGTTCAGCAACCCTTCAACCGACCGGAGCCAGGTCAAAAAAAGTCGGCACTTCTCAAAACCATATGGCAAATCTAGTCCTTCACTGCGGAGCTTCCAAGATCGAACGCGGCGCGCTGGCTACCATCCCCACGCCCGCCCCCACCGAAAGCTGGTTCCCCATCGCGCACACGGCGCTCATCGAAAAGGTCGAGCAAACCCTCGCAGCCACCCGGATGCGCGTCATCAGCGAGGCTCACGGCCTCTCCGCCGATGGCCTGCGCTACTTCGGGCTGATGGAGGTCGCCAACTGCCAGGAGACGCAGGATTACGCCTACGTACTGGGCCTGCGTAATTCCCACGACAAGCGGTTTCCCGCCGGGTTGGCGGTGGGTGCGAGCGTGTTCGTGTGCGATAACCTTTCCTTCTCCGGGGAGATCAAGATCGCCCGCAAGCACACCCGCCACATCGTCCGCGACCTGCCGCAACTGGTGACAGGGGCAGTGGGGCAACTCGCCGACCGCTGGCACGAGCAGGCCCGGCGCATCGACGCCTACCGCTCCCACGAGATCGGCGACAAGCAGGCACACGACCTGATCGTCCGCGCGCTCGACACCCGGGCCGTCACGGTCACGCAGATCCCGCGTATCCTCACCGAGTGGCGCACGCCGCGGCACCCCGAGTTCGCGGTGGACGGCAAAACGGCGTGGCGGCTTTTCAACGCCGTCACCGAGGCGGCCAAGGGCAGCGGCCTCTGGAGCTTGCCGGCCCGCACGCAGGCGCTCCATGCCTTGCTCGACTCGGAAGTCGGGTTGTTCGGCCGCAACTGACCTCCGCACCTCAAAGCATAAGGCCCCCGCGTGTTCTCTAGCCACGCGGGGGCCTGTTTCACAAACTTAACTCCAGCAAAAAAGACAGCTGCCCATGACGACCGCTCGGATCATCCCCGCGCAAATCGATCAACGCACCGTGTCCCTCGCCACCGCCGACTACCCGGCCGCGCCGCTCACGGTGGAGCAGGTGCTCACCCACGTCGTGCTCATCCAGAAGATCATGTCCGCCACCATGAAGGAGGGCGAGCACTACGCACGCATTCCCGGCTGTGGCGACAAACCCGCCCTGCTCAAACCCGGCGCGGAAAAGCTCTGCCTGCTCTTCCGGCTGGCTCCCACTTACGAGGTCGAGGAACGTCACCTCAACCGCGGTCACCGCGAGTACCGCGTCACGGTTACCCTCACCAGCATCACGACCAGGGTACTCATTGGCCAGGGAGTAGGTTCCTGCTCCACGCTCGAAACCGAGCACCGGTTTCGGACGGGCTCGGCGGAGATCACCGCCCATGCCGTCCCGCGTGTCTACCGGGAAATACGTCAGGATGACCCGGCCAAAGCGCAGGAACTCGTCGGTGGAAAGGGGTTCTCCGTGAAAGAGGTGGATGGCCGGGGATGGATGATCGCCCGCGGCGGCGAGAAGGTTGAAACCGACAATCCCGCCGACCACTACAACACGGTGCTCAAGACGGCGAAGAAACGCGCCCTGGTAGACGCCGTGCTTACCACGACGGCCGCCTCCGACATTTTCACGCAGGACCTGGACGACATCGCCAACTATTGCGCCGTCACGGTGGCTGCTCGCGTCGCGTCCCGTGAGTTGTCCGCACCGTCGCCCAAGCCGATGAGATACTCCGCGCCGGTCAGGGTGGAAGATGAACCCTTGGACTTCCGGGTCACCGAGGTTCATTTCGGCAAAAATCGGGGGCTGACTCTGGCCGATCTCAGCCCACAGCAAATCTACTGGTATGAAAAAGAATGGCTGCCAAAGAAGGAGGGCCAAAGCAAATTTACCGGCGAGGACCTTGCTCTCATCCGTGGCTTGAGGGCTTACCGGATGTGGCGTGAAGCCGAGAAGGCACAGACGCCCGTCAGACAAAACTCAGACGAGCGCGTGCTTTTGGCAGGCAGCACGGACGGTCTTTTGCGTTGAATGCAATCGGTTTTGAGCGCGACAAGCATGGAGCCGTGAGAAAGGCGATGTTTGGTGTATAGATGCTCGCCTTTGCCTTGAAAACGCAGGCGGCAAGTTCATATGGTGACGCCACGTTCCTATGCGCGTTGGCCCTTCCAAACGAGATGCGACTGATAATCCGGTGCCGAGCACGCCGCTGGCATCCTCCGTCCATTCGCGCGTCTTGCTCACCAGCATCGAACTGCTGGACCGCGTGGCGGAAATCGAGTGTGCCACCACCCTCAAAAACCAGCGTTACCGGGTTCCCACGGAATTCGACGGCGTAGGTGTGGGTTTGGCGTACTGGGCAGCAACCTATGGTCCGTTCGCCAGTTGGCGTATTCTCCGGGTCGCGTGGCGGGCACTCTGGACACCCGTCTGGATGCCGCGGGCCCGCCGTCCACAGACCAACTGGCTCATGCGCCTGTGGGTGCGCTACAACGACCATCGCCGCCGCCAAGCTCAGCGATCTATACCCACGCGCCGCAGTTCGGCGCGCAACGCCTCGTAATCCATCGCCGGATCGATCCGCAACTCCCCGAGCTTTTCCTCTCGCCCGCTCGCAAAATATTCCGCCGCGAGCTCCTGCGCGCGTTCGTTGCTCACCTGATGCCCCTCAATGGCCAGGGACGCTTGCACGGCCTGCGCTCGGGTGAGTTGATCGTTGGTGAGTGACACGTGTCTAACATAATCTGTTTCTCCTGCTCAGGCAATGATTGGAAGCAACCGAACGCGCGAAGAATTCGACTGGGAACGCATCCAGAAAATCGGTTTGCTGCCGGGCATCCGGACGTTGCGGCAATACGACGAAAAGGTCTTTGCCGCCCTGCTCGAGGCGAAAGGATTCGTGCGACGTTTTCCGACGCTCAATCCTTCGGTGGATTACATGCGCGTTCTCCACCGGATGGTTTTCCGCGAGGTGCATCCGTGGGCGGGCGAGATCCGCCAGCCCGGCCGTCTGCCGCCGCGCGTGGGAGGGTTCGTCACCTGCGAAGCCGAGCGACTGGGAACCGAACTCAAGATGCTGGAGAGCCAGACAACGGAACTGCTCTCCAAGGCGGATCGACAGGGCGCGTTGCGCGTCATCGCCTTTCATCACGCTCGCTTCGAGTCGCTCCACCCATTCCTCGACGGCAACGGGCGGGTCGGACGCTTGCTCGTCGAGTCCCAGCTCAACGCGAGTTCCTACGGCGTGCGTGAGCGGACAGAGGTGCCAAGGCAGGAATACGGAGACGCGCTGAGGACTTCTAGCCGTATTTCCAATCTCCTGCCATTGGTCAACCTGCTCAGAAAACGGGAAGGTCTTGTTCCGCTCGGCCAGAGGGTGGTGGAAGCACCGTTCCACCTGGCGCAACAATACGACGAAACAACCGGGCCGTCCCTCACGATGGAGCAGGAAGTTGATCGGTCCCGACGCCTTGTGGCCGGTCGCCTGCGTCAGAGCCACTAAAGTGGATCGACAAGACCGATCTTGGAGGCCGGCGCTTCCCGGGGGTCACGCCACGAAGCGGTGCCGGACGCTTTCCAGCCGCTGCTTGTGCTTCCAGAGACGGACCCTGGCGTAGCGTTCCTTCTTCATCTCGATGTGTTTCTCCATCGCTTGCCAGGCGTCCAGCCGGGCCATGATGGGGCTCTGGTCGTTGCGCGCGTACTTTTTGAGATCGCGCGCGTTGTTGTAACGCGTCGGCTCCGCGCGGGTGGCGCGCGCCCGGTTGAGCACGCGCAAGGTGTAGAGAATGTCCTGGGGAGTTTCCGAAAAAAGCTCGATCCACGTCTGATGATCAATTTGTCGAATGTTACCGGTTCGCATGGCGACGGTAATAAACGGAACGTCTTTTTCGACTCAAATCAGCCTTGCTAAACTAGCACACTCCGGCAGCCAAACTTCCTATGCTACCCTATAGCGGGCAATGCCTTAAATGCCGCCTGGAAAAAGATGTAAATGCGCAAAAATCTTTCGTTGGCCTTTCCGAAGACGGAGGCCAGCGCGCGCTCGTGCTTTCCTGTGAGTTAGTAGCCGGTGCTAGATTGCTCAAAGAATAGCGAAGATCGCCACGGTTTCAAACGGTTTTAGAATATGCAGTTTTAGTTTATTCCAAACGAGATGGTGAGGATGGCCGGCCAGCCATGCCGACGCCATTTCGCCCGCAGAAAAAAGGCAAGCAGCCTAACAAATCGATCTACACGCCAGGCTACGAGCGCATCCGAAAGATGCTGCGCGAGATGCGCTACGCTGCTGGTTTGAGCCAAGAGGCGTTGGCAAAGCGTTTGGGGCGAGAACAAATTTACGTCAGCCGTTGTGAATCAGGGGAACGTCGCGTCGATCTATTGGAATGGCTGGAACTCAACTTGGCCTGCCAGGCCGATCCCTGTACTTTCATCAGAGAAATCGTTCCCTTGGTTGAACTCCCCCGCGAGGAGGCTGACGGCGCACCGACCTGACGGTGGGAGATGACGAAAGAAATATCGGCATGGCGAGGTCGGTTCGTGTTCGCCTTCAGTAAATAGTAGCAGCAAATATCATTACCACCGCCGCCGGTTCGCTTTGCGCTTGCCAAGCGATCCTCCAACGATGGATGTTCTGTTGCAATGGATTGGGAGGAACTCAGAGACCTGCTCGTCGAACTCAGCGAGGAAACCCGTGTGGCCACGACGCACGGCCTCGACGCCGTCGCTCTCAACGTGGTGCCGGTGGCGTGGTTCATTTCCATGAAGTTCACCAACGCTCTGAGCATGGGAATCTACGAAGGGGATGACCACCGCCTGGTGGGCACCGGGCAGATCCCGTTATCGGAATTGACTGCTGATTTTGTCAAAAACCGCGTCGAACAAGCGATGGCCGCCCAAATCCGTGGCATGCTCGATCCCGAGGCCGTGGCCTTGTTCGTCCGCGAGATGGAGAAACGAGCAAACTTGAACGTCGACCGGGACCTCGGTTGATGGATCGGTCGGCGTTGCTCAGTCGGGAGCCCCGAGTCGAGCCGTCAAAAGTTTCTGTGTATCACTTTGCGATGCCGGTTGCCTCCGGTTCATTGGGACCTGCACCATACGTGGTCATGGAACGCAGAAACGGAACGGAAAGGAACGTCAGCGAAAAGTGTTTTCATATCGGCAAAGCCCGGGATAGCTGGCGCGAAACGATGCTGGACGTACGTCTGGATGGAGAAGCTTTCGCCCTGCCCTACACCCATCTGGGACTCATTAAATGCGCTGGGGATAATGCCTTGACGCTTTCCTTTAGCACTCACCTCGTGAAGATCGAAGGACAACACTTGCGGCCCTTGTACGAGGCTTTGCTCGACCACACGGTGCGTTACGTGACGGTTCCGGCGGCGCCGTCCCGCGAGCGCGGCCAAGCGGCCGAACCGGTGATCACCGCCATCGACTTGGTGCCCTTGGGCCAGAGCGACGCGGCGCTGCTCTAAGCAGCCATCGCCGTACGTGGATGGGAGGCTGCGCTGGTTCGTTGCGCCTGGTTTACCTCCTGCGTGACGGCGGCAGCGGTCGGTGTCGCGGCTTCTTCGGCTGCCCCATCCTCGCTCTGGGTACCGGCCTGGTTCTTGGTCAGATCAAGCGTCGTCAGAATTTCCTGCTGCCGATTTGTTGCGGTGACGAGCTTTTCCTCGTACTCGAAGGCGACGCCGACGTGGCGGCCGAGTTCCTCACGCTTTCGCTGGTAGTCCGCCAATTCGTTCGCGCGGCCTTCCAGACGGGTTTCGATGCTTTGGAGTTCGCGTTCGATGGAGGCGACGGTTCCCAGCGCGTTCTCGCTGATGTAAGCTTCATGATCCGCCTTGCCTTGGATCAGAACCTTGGCGCTGCCATCGAGCTTCTGGACCGAGAACGGAAACCCGCCCACTTCGCCAAGCGGGTGCGTCGTGGTAAACGGCCGCATGGACTCCGCGAGGAACACCAGGGCGCGACCGGCTTTGACGCGGTCGGTGAACGTCTCTTTTTTAAGTTTGAGCACAAAGCGGTCGCCCTGCGTCGGCACGCGGGTCGCCAGATCGGCGCGCAGGTTGGCCATCACCCGTTCGCAGTGCTCGATGCTCTCGCCCAGGCTCTTGATGCGGTAGCGCACCTGGTACTGGCTGTCGAGATGCTGCTTTTTGAGCCGGGTGAGCCGTGCGACCTCGGCGTCCACGCCCGCCTTTTCAATCACGAGCGGGTTGCCCGAAGCGATGGCCTTGACCTCCGCGTAGGTCAACGCGGCGGCGTCCACGTCCTCGGCCCGACGCACGGCGGCATCCCCTTTCATCACCTGCGCGATGAAGCGACATTTATTCTCCAGGGTCTGCCACATGTACGCGTCGAAGCTGCCTTCGGTCACGTAGCGGTAGATGCTCACGAACTCGTTCTGGTTGCCCTGGCGCACGATGCGACCCTCCCGCTGTTCGATGTCCGCCGGCCGCCACGGGGCGTCCAGGTGGTGCAGGGCCGCGAGTTTGCGCTGCACGTTGGTGCCCTCCCCCATCTTCGGGGTGCTGCCCAAGAGCACCCGAACCTTGCCCTCACGCACGGCTTTAAAGAGTGTGTTCTTGGCCGCGTCATCGTCGTAGTCCTGGATGAACGCAATTTCCTCACGCGGCACACCGCGGGCGACGAGTTTGGCGCGCACGTCATCATAAACGTTGAAGTGCCCACGGGTGCCCGCTGACGGAGTCGACAGATCGCAAAAGATCATCTGGGTGCCTTTGACGGGTGCGGTCTTCTCCCAGATGCGATGCACGTTGGCCACCGCCTGATTGACCTTGGAATCCGGGTTGTCGGACAGGTGCGGCACCATGAGCCGAAGGTCCAGCGCCGCTTTGCGCCCCTCGCTGGTGATCTTGAGCATGTTATCCTCGCGTGGATCGACCCGACCGTTCTTGATGTCCTCCGTGCGCGCGACGAGTTGCTCGACGAAACGCTTCAGCTCCGAGCTGGCCGGGGCGCTGAGTGTCACCTGCTTGCCCTCTTCGAGTTTGGGCACCGGCAGTTTGAGCATCTCGGCCGTGCGCACGTCGGCCACCTGCCGGAACTGCCCCATGAGTTCAGGCACGTTGACGAAGCGCGCGAAACGGGTCTGGAGCCGGTAGCCGCGCCCGTCGGGACTCAGCTCCATGGTGCTGACGGCTTCCCCGAACGTGGCCGCCCAGGAGTCGAAGTGCTGCATCTGGTTGCGGCGCAGCGTGTGCATCTGTAAGTAGCGCTGCATGGTGAACATCTCCGCCATCGTGTTGGAGATCGGGGTGCCGGTGGCGAACACGACGCCCCCGCCCTGGTTGCGCTCCTGGATGAACTGCACCTTCAAAAACAGGTCGAATGCCCGCTCGCTGGCGGTCTGCGGCAGGCCTGCCACGCGGTTCATCTTGGTGACGTAAAACAGGTTCTTGAACTTATGAGCCTCGTCCACGAAGAGCCGGTCGATGCCGAGTTCCTCGAAGGTGAGCGTGTTGTCCTTGCGGTGACTGGCGGAGAGGGTTTCCAATTTGGCCTTGAGCTTCTTTTTAATGCGCTCGAGTTCCTTGACCAGGCGTGTGCCACGCTGTGCGCCGCGGTCCTGGCGGATAGCGAGTTCCACCTCGCGGATCTGGGACTCGATAAAGCGGGTGCGCGACTCGAAGGACATCGGAATCTTCTCGAAGCTCGCGTGCGTGACGATGACCCCGTCCCAGTTGCCCGTGGCGATGCGGCTAAAGAGCCGGGCGCGCTTTGATGCTTCAAAGTCCTCCTTGCCGGCGACCAGGATATTAGCGGTCGGGTAAAGGGCCAGCAGTTCGCTGGCAAACTGTTCGAGCATGTGGTTGGGCACGACGAACATGGGTTTCTGCGCGAGGCCCAGGCGCTTTAGTTCGATGCCGGCGGCCACCATCGTATAGGTCTTGCCTGCCCCCACGCAGTGGGCCAGCAGCGTGTTGTCGCTCTGTACGATCCGCCAGATGCCGTCCTTCTGGTGGGAGCGAAGCTGGATCTGCTGGCTGCTGGAGGGCAACGTCAGGTGGCTGCCGCTAAAGACTCGCAGCCGCGTGCTGTTGAACTCCGTGTTGTACTTGGCGCTGAGCCTTTCGCGCCGCCCGTCGTCTTCCCACACCCAGCCTTTGAAGCGCTCCTTGAGCTTTTCTAGTTTGTCGCGCGCGGCTTCGGTTTCGGGCACGTTGACGA
>CAXTVY010000143.1:0-10999 GCA_964247665.1 uncultured Chthoniobacterales bacterium
GTTTCTGGGCCGCTTGCGCGCCGGCTGGATGTGGGCGTGGAATCCCCATTAAAACCCGGGGGGCGCCCGGCCGACAAATGCCGCTACCCCACGATCAACTCAGCTTCCTGCTGCCCGAAGCCCCGCCCACCCCGGGGCAGACGGCGGCGATGGAAGCCGCGCGGCAGTTGCTCGACGTGGCGCTGATCTATCACGAGCCGGAAGTGGCCGGCTTCCCGCGTGGCCGGGAGATTTTTGCGCGCTTCCCACGGGCGGAACGCCGTGAGGTTCGCAGCCATTGGATGATCCCCGGTTTGCATGGCAATGAGGGCAGCGCGGACTCGTGGGTGCACAACAAGCGCACCGTCCTGGTGCTCGGGGTGCGGAAATCATTCCCCTTGCGCGAAAACGGCCGGTCGTCGGACTGGGTTGCCGCCGGCGCGGCCAACGGGTGTGCGATGGCTTGTGCGTATTGTTACGTGCCACGCCGCAAAGGGTTTGCGAATCCCATCACGACATTCGTCAACATCGATGCGATCCAGCGGGCCATCGCGCGGCACGCCGCCCGGCTGCCCCGGCGGCGGCCGGAGCCAAGCCAGGTGGACCCGGAGTTGTGGGTATACGAGATCGGCGAAAATGGCGACTGTGCGGCGGACGCGCTCCTGTCGGACAACGTGCGCGACCTCATCGACATGTTCCGGTTACTGCCCAACGCCAAGGCGACCTTTGCCACGAAGTTCGTCAACCGCGATCTGCTGGCTTATGACCCTCAACGCAAGACACGCCTGCGCTTCTCGTTGATGCCGCCGAAGATGAGCCGGCTGGTGGATGTGCGGACCTCGCCCATTGAGGAGCGGATCGCGGCGATCAACGATTTCGTGGCCGCCGGTTACGAGGTGCACCTCAACTTTTCGCCGGTCATCATCTACGACGGCTGGCAACAGGATTACGAGGCGTTGTGCGAACGGGTAGACGACACGCTCAGCGCCGAAGCCAGGGCGCAGGTGGCGGCGGAAATCATCATGCTGACCCATAACGAAGCTCTGCACGACGTGAACCTGCGGTGGCACCCGCAAGCCGAGACGCACCTGTGGCGGCCCGAGTTGCAGGAGGCCAAGATCAGCAACACGGGCGGTGAAAACGTGCGCTATCGGCACGGTTACAAGGGGCGGCTGCTGACGGAGCTGCGCGAGATCATGTCGCGGCGGATGCCTTATTGCGCGGTGCGGTACGCCTTTTAGCGCGCACCCCGAAAGCAGTTGGACGCGGCTAGTCGCGTCCCCACACGCGAATCGTCTTCACCACCGATGACAACCGCGCGTCCTCAACTCGCCATATACCACGAGCATCCCGATTGGTTCCGCCCGCTGTTCGCCGAACTGGACCGGCGCGGCGTTTCCTACGAGCGCATCGACGCCCGGGAGCCTTTTTTCTACGATCCCGCCGACATGGAGCGGCCGTTCCCGGTAATGTTCAACCGGATGAGCCCCTCGGCTTATCTACGCGGCGGCGGCAGCGCGATCCTGCACACGCTCAATTACTTGGCGCATCTTGAACGGCTCGGCACGCGGGTCGTCAACGGCCACAAGGCGTTTGACTACGAGGTCTCCAAGGCGCTGCAACTCACGCTGCTGGCCGAGTTGGGTATTGCGGCTCCGCGCTCGCGGGTGATTCACCGCGGCTGCGACGCGCCAGCCGCGGCGGCGGGGCTGCGCTTTCCGGTGGTCGTCAAGGCGAACGTCGGCGGCAGCGGGGCGGGCATCACGCGGTTCGACTCGCCCGAGGACTTGCAGGCGGCGGCCGACGCCGACTTCATCGAACTCGGGCTGGACGACGTGGCGCTGGTGCAGGAATACATTCCAGCCCGTGACGGCCACATCACGCGAGTGGAGACTCTGGGCGGCAAGTACCTCTACGCCATCGACGTTTATCCCGAGGCGGGTTCGTTCGACCTTTGCCCGGCAGACGCTTGCCAGACCAAGGACGGCGCGGACCTCGCACGCTCGGCGACGAGCGCCTGCCCCGTGGAAGCCCCCCGGCGTGGGCTACGCGTCGAGCAGGCCGCGCCGCCGACGGAGGTGATCGACGCCTGCGAGCGCATCGTGCAAGCTTCCGGCATCGACGTGGGCGGGGTGGAATCCATGATCGACGACCGCGACGGCCAACGGGTGTATTACGACGTGAACGCACTGTCGAACTTCGTGGCGGATGCCCCGCGCGTGGTCGGCTTTGACCCCCACGCACGGCTAGCGGATTTCCTCGAAGGATTGATTGCCCGAGCAGCCTCTTAGAACACGGATCTATGCGATACGGCTATTGGTTACCTATCTTTGGCGGCTGGCTGCGCAACGTGCCGGACGAGGGCATGGAGGCGTCGTGGGATTACGTCAAGCGGCTGGCCTGCCGCAGCGAGCAGATCGGCTACGACCTGACGTTGGTGGCGGAACTCAACCTCAATGACATCAAGGGCATCGAAGCGCCCGCGCTCGATGCCTGGAGCACCGCCGCCGCGCTGGCAGCCGTGACGGAGCGGCTGGAACTCATGGTGGCCGTGCGGCCGACGTTCCATGCGCCCGCGCTGTTGGCCAAGCAAGCGGCAAACATCGACCGCATTTGCGGCGTGCCGGGGCGTCTCTCGCTCAACGTCGTGTCGTCCTGGTGGGCGGACGAGGCGAAGATGTACGGCGTGCACTTCGAGCAGCACGAGGACCGCTACGCGCGCACCGCCGAATGGCTGGAAGTCATCGACGGTATGTGGAAGCAAAACCGTTTCTCTTACGCGGGCAACCATTACCGGATCGAGAACGCCTTGCTTCAGCCCAAGCCCATCACCCAGCCGCGCCCAACCCTGTACGCGGGCGGAGAGAGCGAGGCGGCGAAAAACCTCATTGCCCAGCGGTGTGATGCCTACGTCATGCATGGCGACCCACCCGAGCGCATCCGCGAGAAAATCACCGACATGCGCACGCGGCGAGAACGTTTTGGGCTGCCGCCGATGCAGTACGGCGTGGCGGCCTATTCGGTCGTGCGCGACACGGCACGCGAGGCCAAGGCGGAACTCGCACGCATCACGGACGTGCAATCCTCGGCGGCCGGATTCGCCAACTACCAGCAATGGCTTGCGGGCACGAAACTGGAAAGCACCATGACCATCGAGGAATATTCGGTGTCGAACCGGGGATTGCGCCCGGGGCTGGTCGGTACGCCGGAACAGGTGTCCGCACGGGTGGAGGAATTCGCGGATGCCGGGGTGGATCTGTTGCTCCTCCAATGCAGTCCGCAAGCGGAGGAAATGGAACGGTTCGCCGCGCAGGTGATTCAGCCAGCGCGCGCGGCGAGTCTCTCGGACCGCGAGGTTGCTCGGCGATGAAGCGAGGGGCGTGCTGGTTGACCGGAACGATCTTATTCGCCTTCTTGTCGCTCGTTGCGTTGCCAGCGCAGGCAACCGACGCGGTCGCTCACCACAGGCTGGCGTTTGTCAGTCATGGCAAGACGATCCGGGTAGATGAGTTCGCGCCCACTTCGGTGGGTCCACACCCGGGCGCACTCGTCCTGCACGGAGCGGGTGGCATGTTCTTCGATGGACCGGAAATGCGTCGCGTGGCGCGGGGGCTCGCGCAGTGCGGCATCCGGGCCGAAGTCGTCCACTATTTCGATGGCTCAGGCGTTGTGTTCACCTCGAAGACAGAGACCCTGCAAGCACATTTTGCCGAATGGCTGGGTGTGGTGAGGGATGCGGCGGGATGGACGCAGGCACGGGCTGGCGCTACCCGGCAGCAACCGGTCGCCGTCTACGGGTATTCCATGGGTGCATTTCTGGGAATCGCCGTCAGTTCGGACAACCACCAAGTAGGCGCACTGGTCGAGCAGGCGGGCGGCGTTTGGGACGGTAAAATGTCCCGCCTCGGGCGGATGCCCCCGGTGCTGATGATCCACGGCCGGGACGACCGCCGAGTGCCATTCGACAAATTTGCGTTGCCACTCGAAACCGCCCTCAAACAGCGTGGCAGCGGGTGCGAAACCCTATTTTTCGATCATGAGGGACACGGGCTCTCACCAACCGCACAAGCACGGGCACGAGAGACTACGGCGAAATTTATTCGACGCCGGTTGGCGGCCGAAAATCCGGCTTCATCCACCACAAGACCCGACCGCCAGCCCGGGGGCGGGACGAATTAGCGTTAGAACCAACCCCAACCCAATACTTCTTTTCCATCTATGTCACTTTTCGGATTAGGCGAAAAATTCAATACCCTCCACGACCTGTACGTACACCTGCTTAAGGATCTCTACAGCGCGGAACAGCAACTCACCAAGGCGTTGCCCAAGCTGGCGGCGGCTTCCAAGTCCCCACAGCTTCGCATGGCCTTTGAATCGCACCTGCGCGAGACAGAAACCCAGATCACCCGATTGAACACGATTGCCGACAAGCTCGGAGTGTCACTGACCGGCTACACCTGCAACGGTATGAAGGGCATCATCTCCGAAGGCAGCGACTGGATTGGCGAGGACGCCACGGATTCCGTCAAGGATGCGGGCCTCATCATGGAAGCCCAGCACGCCGAACATTACGAGATGGCAGGCTACGGGAGTGCCCTCGCCTATGCGCACAACCTCGGTTACACGGAAGCAGCCACCCTGCTCCAGCAGAGCCTGGACGAGGAGATCGGCGCGGACACCAAGCTCAACACGCTGGCTGCGACGATCAACCCGGCCGCTCAACGGGAGACAGCGACGGCCTGAGGCAGCGTAGTCTATCGCCGCATTTTTGCTGCCGTCCGCGCTTCCCAGCGCGGACGGCTTTGTTTTGTCGAGTTTCCTTCTCTTTACGCCCATGCCCGACTCCGAATTTCCCGTTGCCGATGTTGCGGATCTCCCACCTGCACCCGGGATGCACCCAGTGGAAGCGGGGGGAATCAAACTGCTGCTCATCCGGTTGGCTGGCGGCGCGCTACACGCGGTTGACGCGCTGTGTCCACACGCGCGCGCCCCGCTCGCAGAAGGGGTCCTGTGCGGCACGCGGTTGATTTGCCCATGGCATCAGTCCGTATTCGACGTGACAGACGGCACCTTGCTGGAACCACCAGCGCTTGACGGACTGCACCACTATCCTATCCGCATGGAAGCCGGGCAGGTTTTTGTCACTGTGCCCGAGAGACTGATTGAGCCTCCACGCGTACCGCTCCGCGCATCCGTGCCGCCGCGCGCTGGGAAAACGGTGGCCATCATCGGCGCGGGCGCAGCCGGTCAAGCAGCGGCGGAAGCGTTGCGCGCGGAAGGCTTTGCCGGGCGGCTGGTACTTATCGGCCCGGAGGATTTTCCGCCTTACGACCGCACCAACTTGAGCAAACATTTCCTCACCGGAGACGCGGGCGAGGACAAACTGCCGTTGCGGCCGGATACAGCGCTCGCCGGACTGCATGTGGAGCGAATCATGAAGCCGGTAGTCGAACTGGATGCGCCACGGAAGACCCTGCGGCTCGAAGATGGTTCGACGCTGACTTACGACGGCGCGCTGCTGGCGACAGGCGGCGTGCCGAAAACGCTGGACGTACCCGGAGCCGACCTGCCGCACGTCTGGACGCTGCGCAGCGTGGCCGACGCGCGGAAACTGCTCGCGGCCGTGGGCGACAAGTCAAAGCGCGTCGTGGTGATCGGTGCGAGCTTCATCGGCCTGGAGGTGGCTTCGTCGTTGAAACAACGCGGGCTGGATGTCGCAGTGATCTCGCCGCAAAAGATTCCGCTGCAAAAACAACTCGGTGCTGCCATCGGCGAATCGTTGCGCGCCCTCCACGAGCGGAATGGAGTCCGCTTCCACCTGGGAGAATCCGTCGAGCGCCTGAGCGGTAACGGCGGCGGCGTGCAACAAATTCACCTGGAGTCAGGCGGTGTGGTGGCGGCGGACATCGTCGTCGTAGGCATTGGCGTGCGCCCCGTCACAGGCTTCGTCCGTGGTGTTGAACTGGTGGAGGACGGCGGCGTGGTGGTGGACGAACATCTGCACGCTGGACACGGCCTGTATGCGGCAGGCGATTTAGCGAATTTCCTGCTCCCACAGAGCGCGGGTAGTTCGGAGCGTTTGCGGATCGAACACTGGCGGGTTGCCCAGCAACACGCGCGGTTGGCGGCGCGCAACCTCGCTGCTGGCGAGCCGTTAGCTTCGTTGGCGGACGAAGGTTTCGTGCCGTTCTTCTGGACGTTCCACTTCGGCGAACGGCTGAATTATGTCGGCCACGCCACGGGCAGCGACGAGGTAATCCTTCATGGCAACCCGCGTCAGCCGCCGTTCCTGGCGTATTTTGCGCGAGACGGTAAGGTGATCGCCGCCGCCGGCACGCACCGCGACGCGGACCTCGCAGCAGTACATGAGTTGCTACGACTGGGCAAAATGCCGACCGCCGACACAGTGCGGCGGGGAAGCTTCTCGCCTCTGGAAGCACTGCAAAGGGCTGGTTAGCTCTGCCACGCTACACCGTCGGTACAGCCGAGGCACTGATAGGGACTTCCTGTTGGCGAGGTTTTGCCGCGACAGGAGCAGGCGTGGTATCACCCCAACTCCGCCAGCCTTCGGTCAATTCCAGCCAACACCAGTTCGCAAGGGCGTTGAGCACCGGCCGCCCGCTGCTCAGGCTGAAGTTGAAACCACCAAAGAGAAAGGTCCGGCCCACGTTGTGTCGCCCGAATGTCCCGCGTGCCTTGCGGGAGCGAGCCATTGCCGCGATGCGCCGGTTGTAGAAACGCATGAAATAAAAAAACGGGGTGGACGGTGGGAGCGAGTAGATCGGCCGAATGAGCACCTCCGCGCCGTTCCGGAATGGCTGCGAAGCGACAAAGATGTAGTAGAGGCCGAGGTCTAATTGGAAGGCAATCCGGAACAACTCGAAGTCGCCCATGTACTCGTACTTGTTCTGGTAGATCGCCTCGAACCAGCGTTCATAGCCCCGCCGGTAATCCTTGTTGTGCCGGACGATCCGCTGCGGCAGATCGTTCTTTCCTTCGCGTTCCGCCGTGATGAGGTCTACCGCCGCCGATGCGGTGTACGCCAGCCAGTCGAGCCCCGGGCTGTAGAACGGGTCGATGAACCCGGCGGCGTCACCAACCAGCGCGAAACCGTCGCCAGCATATGTCGTGGGGTAGTAGGGCAGGTTCTTGCGAAAATGCACGTCGTCGTCCTGCCAATGGGCGTGTTCGAGGATCTCGCGCCCGACGGGGCTGCGCTCCACCAGGAACGCACGTAACCGCGCGCCCGTGCTCGGGCCCGGCGGCAGAGTGACCAGGCGCTGGTCGTACACCAGCCCGATGCTCGTGTCCCCGCCCTTGAGCGGGATGATCCAGCACCACCAGCCCTCGCCCATCAGGTGATTGGTGGCCAGATGGCGCAGCCCATGCACCTTCGCTGCCCATTCGGGATACTTGTCGGCGAGTTCCAGTCCGTCGAAATTTTTGACGCCGCTCCAACGCGACCAGATGGCGGCGGTCGGGTGCGCCTCGTTCTGCCGGAACCAGCCTTCCTGCCGCGCCAGCACAGCGCGGACGCCCGAGGCGTCCACGACCCAGCGCGCACGCACCGTCTGTTCACTGCCCTGGGCATCACGGATCGTCAGCGTTTGTTGACCGCCGGGGGCGAGTTCGGTCCGGAGCAACTGCTCGGGGCGGCGGCACTCCGCGCCCAGCGCAATGGCTCGGCGGAGCACTTCCTCGTCGAGCACGGCGCGATCCACCATGAACGCGGGCACGCGGCTGAGGTACTTGCCGCCGATCTCGCTGCTATCCGTGAACTGTTGTGACTTGCCAGCCGTGTACCAGAAACGCAGGCCCTGTTTAGTGAGATGGTGGTCGTTGAGGTGCGCCGACAGGCCGAGGACGCGGTTGAGGAAGAACGTGCTGATCTCGATGGTCGATTCCCCGACCCGGCGCTCGAACTTGGCCGCGCGTTCGATGATGAGCACGCGCAGTGCCGGATTGCGCCGCAGCAGCATCGTCGCCGTGGACGCCCCGGCGAGCGCACCGCCGATGATGGCAACATCGTAGACGCCGGCGGATGACTCCGGCTCGGAGGTCGGCACCGCACCGGGGATCGTGGGCATGGCAGAGATCATCCCGCCCTTTATAAACCCCGAGCCGACAACGAACAAACCGTTTGTTTGCGCCGCTCACCCGGAGGGGGAATTTGGGGCGCGCATCCATCCGCTTGACGCCCGCCTTGCAAATACTCTAGGTTCTGCGGCTTCCCATCCATGTCCGTCCCTTCCATTCCGCCCCTCGACACGCTCGAAAAGCAACTCGTCGTCCTGCTGCGCGAACGCTTGCTCGAAACCACCGCGGAGTTCGCACCGGACACGGACCTGTACACCTTGGGCATGGATTCCATGGCGATCATGCAACTGCTGATCCTGATCGAGGAGGAATACGGCGTTTCGCTGCCGGAGTGTTCGCTCACCCGGCAGAACTTCAGCACGGTGACGCAACTGGCCCGGCTAATCCGCGCGCAGAGCGGGGTCGCGGCACCGTAGGCATCCGTCCGGGTTCCCGCCATGTGGTCCGCCGCCGCGCCGCCGAGCCGCCGCGTGCCGTTCCAGGTCAACGACTGCTTCGTGCTGGCGTGGGACGCCTTCATGCGGCGCACCCGCCAGGGGGGGCACGTCAGTCAGTCGGTGATCGAGATGGATGGCGCGCCTGATTTGGCCGCCCTCCGGCAGGCACTCGACCGCGCCGCTGTCAAGTTCCCGTTGCTGACCGCTGTTCCCCGCCGGAACTGGTGCACGCGCATCCCCTATTGGTCGTTGCGCGCCGAACCTCCCGCAACAGGCCTGCCGCTGGGGCTCTGGCGGCAGGCAGGTGAGCCGGCCGCGACCCTGCCGGGATCACAGCCGACGGCGGACGCCCAGACACTGGCACAGAAAATCGCCGCCGGACCTATGGCGCACGCGGGCGTCGCCTGCAACGCACGGTTGGACGTGGCCGCGATGGCGGGTGGGCGCTGGCTGGTCATCCTGACGTGGTCGCACCTGTTGCTCGACGGCAAGGGCGCGGAGTTGCTGTTCTTGGAACTGGGGCGGCTCTGCGTGGGACTCGACGTGCCGGAAGAAACGCCGACCGTGGTTCCCAAGGCAAAATTGTCATTCCCGGAGCGGTTCCGGCGCACGCGTCCGGCGATGAACCACCAGACGAGCTTGCAGGAAACCGGCGTGCCGTCCCTCGGCGGGCCGAAGCCCCGGCCGGGGAACCCTTGCTACGAGGTCGTGACCTTTACCCCGGACGAAACCGCCGCCATCCGCGCACGGGTCGAGCGGACGGTGGGTGCGCTGTTCCCCTTTACTTTCTACGTCGCCAGCGTGGCCCGGGCGCACGACCGGGTGTTCGCCCACCGGGGCCGCCAGCCACCCGGCTACGGGATCAGCGTACCCACCCAGACGCGCAAGCGCGGGGCGCGGGGGCCGATTTTCCATAATCATGTGGCCAGCCTGTTTTTTAACCCGCGCCGGGAGCACCTCGGCTCGGTCGAGGCCACGGCGGCGGCCATGAAGGCGCAGTTTGCCACGATGGTCCGGCACAAGGTAGCCGAGTCGTTCAACGCGGTGGTGGAGCTGATGATGCCACTGCCTTCATGGCTGTTCCTGGGCATCATCCGGCTCCAGTTCAAAGGGGAGCTTTGCACCTGCTTTCATTCGTTCACGGGGCAGTTCGCGCCGGAGTTGACGCACCTCGCCGGGGCACCGGTGCTCAATGGCTATCACCTGCCCTGCCTGGGCACGCCGCCCGGGACCGGGCTGTTTTTCGGCGAGCACGGCAACCGGCTCAACGTGACCTTGTCGTGGCGGGAAGGCGTCTTGACGGCGGAGGAGCGTCGGCTCATGATGGCGCGATTGCGCGGCGACCTGCTCGGGGAGGAGCCACCGCCGCCCACGAACACGGCCCCATGAAAACGGATTCCTACGACGTTTTTGTGGCCGGTGGCGGCAGCGCGGGACTGGCGGCAGCCGTCGCGGCCGCGCGGGCAGGCGCGCGGACGCTCCTGGTCGAGCGCCACGGCTCGCTCGGCGGAATGGCTTCGGCCGCACTGGTGCATTCTATTTGCGGGCTGTACCGCCTGCCTTACGACAAGAACCAGCCGCCTGTCCTGGCCAACGACGGTTTTGCGCCCGAGTTCGCGCGGCGGCTGATGGAGGCGGGCGGGGCGTCCGGTCCCGTGCGGATGGGCCGCGTGGACGTGCTGCTGCACCGGCCAGCGGCCCTGGCGCGGACGGCGGACGTGGTCGCGCGCGCGACGCCCGGCCTGACCGTCCGGCTGCACACGGAAATCGTCGCCGCGGACGCGGACGGCGCGCGGTTGTCTTGCCGGGGGCTGGCGCAAGACGTGCGCGTCGGCACGTCCGTGGACGCCACCGGTGACGGCGTGCTCGCCACCCTGCGCGGCGCGGCGAGCGAGACGGCGGACAGCACGCGCCTGCAGCGTCCGGCGTTTATCTTTGCGCTCGGCGGGGTGCACCCGGGCTTGCTTGACGACGACGGGCGGCTGCGGTTGGCGCGGCGGATCGTCGGCGCGGTGCGCGGGGGCAGCCTGCCCGCAGGGTTGCTGGGCGCGCATTTTCGCGCGAGCCCACAGGCGGGCGAGGCGTTCGTGACCATCGACCTGTCCGGCGGCGAGGCGTTCGACCCGCTGGACCCGGCGTGCCTGAGTCTGCTCGAAACCGAGGGACGCGACCTGGCCGAGCAGCTCACCAACTTTCTGCGGACCGAGTGCGAGGGATTTGGTCCTGCTTACGCCGCCGCGTGGCCGAGCCGTGCGGGCGTGCGGGAGAGCCGCCGGATCGTGGGCCGTTACCGCCTCGAAACAGCGGATGTGGAGACCGGTGCGGCGTTCGAGGATGCCGTCGCCTTTTCCGCGTGGCCCATGGAACTGCGCGAAACCGCGCTGGGCCCCAAGCTGCGTTACCCGACGGGCGAGCAGCCCTGCGGGGTGCCGCCGCGCAGCCTGCGCGTGCCGGGCGATGACCGGCTGTTCATCGCGCGCCGGTGC
>CAXTVY010000144.1:0-10983 GCA_964247665.1 uncultured Chthoniobacterales bacterium
GCCCTCCGCTTTGTCCGGACCGATCTTCGTTCCGAGCAAGCCGATGTCACCCATGTAATGCTGGGCGCAGGAGTTCGGACAGCCGGTGACATGGATGTTGATCGGTTGATCCAGCTCGAAGCGGCTCTCTAGGTACTTCGCTAGCGCGGTCGCGTGGCCTTTGGTGTCGCTCGCGGCCCATTTACAGCCCCGGTTGCCCGTGCAGGCGACGAGGCCGCCGCTGATGCTCGTGGCCGTGTGGTGCAACCCCGCGCGCACGAGGTTGCGCTTGAGCGTTTCCACGAACCCGTCCGGCACGTTGGGCACGATCAGGTTTTGCCACACGGTCAGCCGCACCTCGCCCGTGCCGTAGTTCCGTGCCAGCTCCGCGATCCGCCGCGCCTGCCGCACGCTCAGCCAACCGACGGGAACCACCACGCCGACGTAGTTGAGCCGGGGCTGGCGCTGGCGATAAACCCCGATGTGCCCATGCGGGATCGTGCGGGGCCGGGGTTCGCACTGGTCGAGCGGCAGCCGCGCGAGCGGGAAAGCCAGCTTCTTTTCCGCCAAAGCCATGAACCCGTCGAAGCCCAGGCGGTCCACGACGTACTTGAGCCGCGCCTTCTTGCGGTTGGTGCGGTCGCCCGTTTCCACAAACGCGCGGATGATGGCCGCACCGACCGCCACGCAGTCCTTCGGTGGCACGAGCACGCCCACGTCCTTGGCAAACTGCTGGTGGCCGGTGATGCCGGCGAGTTCCACGCGGAAATAAACGCCGGGCTCGACGCCATGGCCCGTCCCGACGCGTACCGCGACAAAGCCGATGTCGTTGGTGTCCGCCGCGGCGCTGATGCCGCCGCCGCCGTCGAAAGCGATGTTGAACTTCCGGGGCAGCCCATACATGTCCCGATTATTGAGGATGTAGTGGTGCATCGCCTTGGCCAGCGGCGCGGTGTCGATGAGTTCGTCGTGGTCCACGCCGAAGGTCGGCGTCGCCGTGATGTTGCGGATGTTGTCCACCCCGCTACCCCGCGCCGTCAGGCCGAGTTCCTGCAGCCGCAGCAGGACCTTGACCATGTTGCGCGGCGCAATTTCTCGGATCTGGACGTTGGCGCGCGTGGTGAGGTCGATGCGCCCGCCGCCCCAGTGCTCGGCGATCTCCGCCAATCCGTCCAACTGCCCGGAGGTGAGTTGCCCGGCCGGGATGCGGCAGCGCACCATGAGCGATTCCTGCGCTGGCCCCACGTAAAACATGCCGTGGTAACGCAGGTAGAACGTGTCTTTTTCGTCGGGCAGCCGGTCGTCCTCGGAAAGTTTCAGCAGCCGGTCCCATGTATCCAGGCCGTTTTGCTCCAGCTTCCACAGTTCGGGTTTCGAGAGTTCGGAGACCGGCGTGCCATAAACCGTTTCTTCCCCGGCGGGGGCGGCCTCGTTTACGACCCCGGGGGCGGGGTCGCCCGTGAGCGTGCCCGTTGCCGTCCGGCCCACGAACGGCACGAACCCGCTCTGGGCGATGCCGGCCAGGAAACCGGAGAGGTATTCTTTCTGCGCGGGCTCGAAGCCGCTGGTCGTGGCGGTGCTCATGTTAGCAGGGAGAGAAAAATGACCAAGGCCCAACACTCAACACCCAATAATTTCCGAGAAAACGTCCCGCTCCGTCTGAAAGTGTGATGCTAGAAGTCAGACATTCATCTTTGTCTTCTCTGATTGGGTGATTGGTCATTGAAAACTGGTCATTGCTGCATTGTTTTCAGTACACGTCGCGTTGGTAGCGTTTATCCTTCTTCAACTTCTGGACGTAATCCTTGGCGTTGTCGTCGCTCAGGCCGCCCGCCTCCCGGAGGATGGTGTGCAGGGCGTCGTCCACATCCTTGGCCATCCGTTTGGCATCGCCGCAGACATAAAAGTGGGCTCCTTCTTCAAGCCAGCGCCACATCTCGGCCGCGTTTTCCAACATGCGGTGCTGCACGTAAACCTTGCGTTCCTGGTCCCGCGAGAAGGCCAGGCTCAGGTTGTGCAGCTTGCCGCCGGTTTGCAGCGCCTCTAGTTCCTCGCGGTAGAAGAAGTCCGAGGTCGAACGTTGCGCACCGAAGTAAAGCCAGTTCTTACCCGGCGCGCCGGTCGCTTTGCGCTCCTGCAAGAACGCGCGGAACGGCGCGATGCCCGTCCCTGGACCGACCATGATGATCGGCCGCGCCGGGTCCTCGGGCGGGCGGAAGTGCTTGGCCGTCTGGATGAAGACAGGCAGCGGAACATCCGCCGTCACGCGGTCCGCCAAAAACGTGGACGAAACCCCGTGGCGCTGACGGCCGTGCGCCTCGTAGCGGAGCGTGTCCACCGTCAGATGGACCTGCTCGGGGTGCGCCTTCAGGCTGGAAGCGATGGAATAGAGCCGGGGCTGCAACTTGCGCAGCCCCTTGATGAATTCCTCCGGCGTAAACCCGAGCCTGGGCGAGGCGAGCAGAAAGTCGATGATCTCCCGCCCATAAAGGTACTGGTCCAGTTCGGTGCGGATGTTCGGGTCGAGCAGGTCGCGCAGGAAAGCATCGCTCGGGTCGCGCTGGGAAACGGCGGCGAGGAATTCCTTGTGCGGAGCGCGGATCTGATGGTCGCGCAGCAACGCCAGGCGGATGGGTTTCTTCGTCCCGTCCACGCCGGTGATCTCCTCCTCGCCGTCGAAGCCGAGGGCCGCGAGGATTTCACCGACGAGCACGGGCGAGTTCTGCGGGACGAGCCCGAGCGCATCGCCGACCTCATACGTCAATCCCGAACCTCGCAGGCAGATTTCGTAGTGGCGCGTATCCTTGTCCGAGCCTTCCGGGTTGAGCCGCCGCGCCGCGAGCAAACGGGCGGGGAATGGGTTGGTGCGCGAATAGGCGGCCCCGGCAGGGGCTTCCGGCAGAGAAATCACCGTTTCGCTGCGCATCGGTTGTCCTGCCTGCGCCAACGCGGCAGCGCCCGGGTCGAGGTGGCTGGCCTCGTCGTGGTGTCCGCGAGCGGTGACGGGCGTGCCGGCCGGAGCAGGGGGAGCCGGATCGGTGTCCGCCGGTTTCTGCAGGGCCGCGAGCACCGCGTGCATCCACACTTTGGCGGGTTCGTCGTAGTCGGTGTCGCATTCCTGACGTGGGATGATGCGCCGGGCGCCGAGCGCGGCGAGACGTTCGTCGAACCTCCGCCCGCAGCCGCAGAAATCCTCGTAGTTGCGGTCGCCGAGCGCGAGGATGGAATAGCGGAGATGTTCCAGGCGGGGGTGGGCCTCGGCCGAGAGCTTCTCCCAGAAACCAGCAGCATTATCGGGTGGGTCGCCCTCGCCCCAGGTGCTCGTGACGAGCAGCAAGGCGTCCTCCTTTTGCAGGTCGGCCGTGTCGTGTTTGGCCAGGTCGGTCAGGGTGGCGGCGAAACCGCCTTTACCAGCTTGAGCCACTAGCTTCTTGGCCAACCCTTCCGCGTTGCCCGTCTGGCTGCCGAACATGACCCGCAACGTTTTCAGCGCTGGTGGCGCGGTTGCCGTGGCGGACGCCCCGCCGCCAGCAGCGCCCGCGTCGGAAAACAAACCGGCGAGGAAACCGTTGAGCCACTGGCGTTGTTCCTCGGAGAAGGGCGCGTTTTCCGGAATGTAAGGAACGCGCGGCAGAGTGGTCTGGTTCATAGAAAACGGGTGCTCAAATTGCCATGGCATGGTGCGCTGACGGTGCGGCCGGTATCGGGCGGACGGCTTCCAGGCGCACGGCGCTGAACTTCAATTCCGGCTGGTGCGACTCGGGACACGCCCGCTCACTCGTCACTTCATTGATGGCGACCCCGGCCGCGAAAAGATCGTTCCAATGGATGGGTGCCCAGCAACCGCCGGGCTGCACGTCGCCGCTGGGCCGGGCGGGCAGCGTCGCCGTACCGTGACGGGAGGTGATGCGCACCGGATCTCCCGGTTCGACCCCCAGTTGGGTGGCATCCTGTGGGTTCAATGCCAGGTAGGGTCCGGGGTTAAGCCGGTTGAGGCTGGCGACCTTGCCCGTTTTTGTACGGGTGTGCCACTGGTGGGCGGTGCGGCCGGTGGAGAGGACGAAGGGGAAGTGGCCGTCCGGCATTTCCACGTCGGGCACGTAAGGCCGCGGCCAGAAACGCGCCCGGCCGCTGTCGGTCGGAAAGCGCAGGTCCCCCTCGGCGGCGGCATCGACGTAGCGCCGCAGCCCGGCCGGCGTTTTGCCATCCGGTGCCAGCGGCCACGTCAGGGCACCCTCGGCCGCCAGCCGCTCGTGGCTCATGCCACGCAGGTCGTAGCCGTTGCGCGGGTTCGCACTCGCCCCGATTTCCGCGAACACGTCTGCCGCCGATTGATAAGTGAACCCTTCCGCAAAACCCATGCATCGCGCGACCTCGCTGATGATCTGCCAGTCGGGCAAAGCGTCGGCCGGCGGCGGGACGGCGCGGGGCATGAACGTCACCATGCGGCTGGAGTTGGTCATGGTTCCCTCGGCTTCCGCCCACAATGCGCCGGGCAACAGCACGTGCGCGAACCGGGAGGTTTCCGTGGGATGATAGGCGTCCTGTACGACCACGAATTCGGCGCGTGCCAATCCCCGCAACACCCGGGCGCGGTTCGGCATGGTCACCGCGGGATTGCTGCCAATGATCCACACGGCTTTGACGGTGCCCACCTCCAGCGCCTGGAACAATTCCACTGCCGGTAAACCGGGAGCGGGCCGGATGCTGCCCGGCGGGATGTTCCACAGGGCTTCGGTTTCTGCCCGATCCTGCGCCAGGTGGACGGAACGATAGCCCGGCAAGCCTCCGCTCATGTAGCCCACCTCCCGGCCCCCCATGGCATTGGGCTGGCCCGTCAGTGAGAAAGGTCCGCTGCCCGCCCGGCAGATCTGTCCGGTGGCCAGGTGCAAGTTGCAGACGGCGTTCACGTTCCAGGTGCCCCGCGCACTCTGGTTGAGCCCCATGGTCCAGAGGGTCATCCAGCGGGGGCTGTCCGCCAGGATTTGCGCGGCGAGCACGATGTCATCCACCGGTAAGCCGGTGATGCTAGCGACGTGGGCGGGCGGGTAATCTGCGATGAGCCCGGCCATCGAGTCCCAACCCACCGTGTGCCGCGCGATGAAGCCGTGATCGACCCGTCCCATCTTTGCGAGCAGGTGCAGCAATCCGTTGAGCAACGCGAGGTCCGTGCCGGGGCGCACCGGCAGATACAACGTGGCATCCGCCGCGGTCGCCGTGCGGCGGGGATCGACCACGATGAGCCGGGCACCGCCCGTGCGCACGCGGCGGCGCATCCGTTGGTGGAGGATCGGATGGCAGTCGGCCATGTTTGAGCCGAGAACAAAAAAACAGTCCGCCGACTCAAAATCCTCATAGTGTCCGGGCGGGCCGTCCGCACCGAGCGAGAGCTTGTAACCGCTCGCGGCGCTGGCCATGCACAGGCGCGAGTTGCTGTCGATGTTGTTGGTGCGCAGGAAGCCCTTGCAGAGCTTGTTGGCGACGTACTGCGCTTCCGTCGAGAGCTGGCCGGAGACATAGAGGGCCACGGCATCCGGACCGTGCGCGGCGATGATCCCACGCAGCCGGTCCGCGACGGTTTGTAGCGCCACGTCTATCGGCAGACGCGCGAACGACCCATCGTTGTTGCGGTGCTGCGCGTGTGCCAGACGGTCCCGCGAGTGGATGGTCTGATCCACGGTGCTGCCCTTGGTGCAGAGGCTGCCGAAATTCGCCGGGTGCGCCTTATCGCCGCTCACGCGCACGACGCGGCCGTTGGCCGTGTGCAGCATCACGCCGCAGCCCACGCCGCAGTATGGGCACACCGTTCTGACCTGTTGTGTCTCCAGTTCTGTCATGCCCGTCGAGGTAACGCGCGACGAAGGCCTCAGGCGTCAGCCAATTCGGGCTGGCCGAAGCGCTCGTAGAGGAAGTTGAGGATCTGGTTGCGCAACGTGTAGTAGAACGGGTCCTCCGCGACCTCGGCGCGCGAGCGCGGCCGGGCAAACGGCACGGAATAAATGTCGCCGACCGTGGCCGCCGGGCCGTTCGTGAGCATGACAATGCGGTCTGCGAGGAGGATCGCCTCGTCGATGTCGTGGGTGATCATGACGACCGTGGTGCGGTGCGCCTCCCAGATCTTGAGGAGTTCGTCCTGCATCTCCTCACGGGTGAGGGCATCCAGCGCGCCAAATGGCTCGTCGAGCAGCAGCACCTTGGGCCGGATCGCCAGCGCGCGGGCGATGGCGACGCGCTGCTTCATGCCGCCGCTCAATTCGCCCGGGCGCTTGTCGGCGGCCTGTGTGAGACCTACCATCTCCAGGTGTTCGCACGTCACCCGGCGCTTGTCCTGGGCCGAGAGACCCGGCAGCGCGGCGTTCACTGCCAGATGCACGTTACCGTACACGGAGAGCCACGGCAGCAGACAATAGTTTTGGAATACTAACATCCGGTCGGGTCCCGGTGTGTTCACCTCGCGGCCTTCGAGGATCACGCCGCCTGTGCTGGCCCGGCTCAGGCCAGCAACCATGTTGAGCAGGGTCGATTTACCGCAACCCGAGTGCCCGAGCAAGACGATGAACTCTCCTTCTTCCACGCGCAGGCTCACGTCTTTGAGTACGCAGAACTGCTCGTGCCGCCGACCGCCGCGCACGGGGAAGTTCTTCGTGATCTGACTAAGTTCCAGAAAGCTACGCATTGCTTTGGTTACCCTCTGTTTGCATTCAGGCGGCGGTTGCCAGACCGGCGGATTCCGGCGCTGCCTTTTGCCCGGCGTGACTTTCCGGCTCGGGGCTGCTCGTTTCTGGCAGAGTCCTCGGCGGATGGTCGCCGGGCGCAGTGGAAATGCCCAGGTCGCCGCACGCCCGGGTGTAAACGTCCTGCGGATAAACCTGATCGAGGATGGCATTCGGGTCCATGGGCGTGTTCACCAGTCGCCAGCGCACCATTTGCCCGAGCAGCCAAGCCGACTCGCCGCGGTCACAGCGGGTGGAGTCAGCACGGAAAAAAACGTTAAAGTCTGGCAACTGCGCGGTGCGTCCGAAGCCGTAGTCGTAAGAGCCGCTCAACCCCAGGGAACTGTAGATAGGATCTGCATGGACAAAGGTTTTGCGCGAGATCGTCTGGATCACTTCCTCGCGGTTGGCCGCTTCATCGCAGAAGCGGCACGCCTCCAGCAAGGCACGCACGAGGGCGATGTGCGCGTCCGGGTTCTCCCGGGCCCAGGCCTGGGTTGTGCCGAGCAGTTTTTCCGGGTGGCCAGGATAGATGTCGAGGTCGGTGGCGATGACGTAGCCGATGCCTTCGTGGACGGCGCGGGCGTTCCAGGGTTCGCCCACGCAATACCCGTCGAGGTTGCCGGCGGCAAGGTTCGCGGCCATCTGCGGCGGTGGCACGGCAATAATCTTTACATCCTTGTCCGGGTCGATTCCTCCGCCACTCAGCCAGTGGCGCAGGAGTAAGTTGTGCATCGAGGTGGGATGCACCATGCCGAAGACCAGCTTGCGCTCGCTCGATGGACGGCGGTCCAACTCGCCACGCAGGTCCGCGAGCGTGCGCACGCCGCGCTCGTGGAAGCGGCGTGCCAGGGTGATCGCATTGCCGTTACGGCTGAGCGTCATGGCGGCAGCCATCGGGGTGGGGACGGTGCCACCACTGCCCAACGTCCGGCCCAGCGGCATTCCGGTGACCATCATGGCCGCGTCGAGCCGGCCTTCGGCCACGCCGTCTGCCACGGCCTTCCAACTCGTCTCGCGCGAGAGGCTTACCTGTAAGCCGTGCTTCGTGAAGAAGCCTTTTTCCTGTGCCATGACCAGCGGCGCGCAGTCCGAAAGCGGGATGAAACCGAGCGTCAGACCACCTTTCCCACCGCTAACCGCCGCCGCGCCGCGCTGCTTTTGGTGCTTGGCGTGGCTGAGAAAGTACAGCATCTCGTTGCGTTGCCGATAATAGGCGGGATGGTTGATTGCCTCGGCCCGCGTCCGCGGACGCGGCAGATCAACGGTCATCACCTCGCCGACCGTGGCGCGCGGACCGTTGGCCATCATCACCACGCGGTCGGAAAGCAGGAGCGCTTCCTCCACGTCGTGCGTGACCATCATCACCGTGATGCGGTGCGCTTCCCAGATGCCCAGCACCTGCTCCTGCAACCGTCCGCGCGTGAGCGCATCCAGCGCACCGAAGGGTTCGTCGAGCATCAGCACCTTGGGCCGTGTCGCCAAGGCGCGCGCGATCCCCACGCGCTGTTTCATGCCGCCCGAAATCTCGCCGGGCAACTTTTCCGCCGCCGCCCCCAGGCCGACCATCTCCAGGTGCTCGCCGACCAGGGCGGCTCGATCAGCGTGAGGCATCCCCGGAAAGACGGCGTCCACGGCGAGACGGATGTTCTGGCGTACCGTCAGCCACGGCAGAAGCGAATGATTCTGGAAAACGAACATCCGGTCCGGCCCGGGCCCGGTGACCGGCTTCCCGGCGACCAAGATCTGGCCGCGCGTGACCGGGATGAACCCGCCAACCATGTTGAGCAACGTCGATTTTCCGCAGCCCGAGTGCCCGATGATGGAGACAAACTCGCCTTCGTTGATTTGCAGGTTGACGTTCGTGAGCGCATCGAACGGTTTGCCGTCCCGGCCCGGGTAGCTTTTGTCAACGCCGTTGATTTCGATGTAGGCCATTGAGCGTCGCGTTGGGGTGGTGCCTCAGACGGCTTGCCGGAAGCGGTTTTCGACCAGGCTCATCAATTTATCTAGCACGAAGCCAATCAGACCGATGGTGATGATGCAAAGGATGATGTGCCCCTGGATGTTGGCGTTGTATTCCTGCCAGAGAAAATTACCCACGCCCGGCATCCCGGTCAGCATTTCCACCGCCACGATGACCAGCCACGCGATGCCCAGGCTCAACCGGAAGCCGGTGAACATGTAAGGGAGGGTCGCCGGGAGCATGACCTTGAAAAGGGTCGCCGCCGGAGAAAGCCGCAACACTTTGGCCACGTTGAGATAATCCTGCGGGACCGCGCGCACCCCGGCGGCCGTGTTGATGACGGTGGGCCACATCGAACAGAGCGCAATGGTAAAGAGCGCGCTCGGAATCGGTTTTTGGAAGAGCACCAACCCGAGCGGCAGCCACGCCAGCGGCGAGACGGGGCGCAGGATCTGGATCAATGGGTCGAACATCTTGGCGAACACCTTCGATGCCCCCAGGATAAAACCCAACGGTGTGCCGATGAGCAGCGCCAGAGCGTAGCCCTGCGCCACCAGCACGAGCGAGGCCCACGCGAAACGCAGGATGCCCTGGTCGAGTTCGCCGCGCTTGGCGAAGGGTTCCACCACGAAAGGCCGACTGGCTTCCCAGGTAGCCGTGGGTGAGGGCAAGTCCTTGAACTGAAGCTCGCCGTGGTAACGCAGGTGCGGCATCAACGCCCAGAGGCCCAATACGCAGGCAATGCCGACGAAGGGAAGGACCAGCCAATCGAGTTTGAACGTCTTGATCATAAAGAAAATGTTTGGGCGGCGCGATGCGGCGGGTCAGCCCTTCAGACTGTTGACCGCGAAGGATTTGGCGTACTCCTCCGGTGATTTGGCCGGGTCGAAGGTCTTGCCGTCGAACAACGTGAAGGGGGTGTTGTCCGCCCCACCGTGCACATAGGAGATTTCCTTCATCGCCTCCTCGTAGATGTCGGGCCGCATGACCTGTTTGACGACACCATTGTAGTCAGGCGCGCCCGTCACCATGCCCCAACGGCGGAACTGGCTCAGCCACCACTGGCCGTATTTGGTCTGGGGATAGTTGCAGTTACGTTTGGAGAAGGTCATGCAATATTCCGGGTCATCGACTTTGCGGCCGTCGCCGTAGTCGAGGTGTCCCTGCATCCGTCCGAGGATCTGGTCTGGCGGGCAGTTGATGTAGGTCGTCTTGCCGACGAGGTCGCAGGCTTCCTTGCGGTTGTTGAGATCCGCCAGGAACAGGCTTGCCTTGTTGAGCGCCTTGAGCACGGCCTTGACGGTTTTCGGGTTCTTGTCGGCGAATTCCGCCAGGAAACCGCACACTTTTTCGGGATGGTCCTTCCAGATGTCCTGCGTGGCCACGCTGGTGTAGCCGATGCCCTGCGCGATGGTCTGCGCGCCCCACGGCTCGCCCACGCAGAAGCCGTCCATCTTGCCCACCTTCATGTTCGCCACCATCTGCGGCGGAGGGACGGTGATGAGCGAAACATCCGTGTCGGGATTGATGCCGCCCGCCGCGAGGTAGTAGCGCATCCACATGGCATGGGTGCCGGGCGGAAAAGTCATGGCGAAGGTCAGCGGCGTGCCCTTCTTCCTGGCTTCGTCCGCAAAGGGCTTGAGCGCCTTGGGATCGCCGGCGACCTTGCCTTTGTAGGTGTTGGTCAGCGTGATCGCCTGCCCGTTGCGGTTGATCATCCAGGGAATCACCATCGGCTTTTTGGGTGCGCCGCCGAGGCCCATCGTGGAGGCAAAGGGGATGCCGAACAGCAGATGCGACGCCTGGATGTCCCCGCTGCCGAGCGAGTCGCGGATGGCAGCCCAGTTCGCCCCCTTGGTCACAGTTGGGTTGATGCCGAATTCCTTGAAATAGCCCTTCTCCGCCGCGATCACGATGGGGGAGCAATCCGTCAGTGCGATGAAGCCGAACTTCAGGTCGGCAACCTCCGGCGCATCGCTGGCATAGACGCCGCCAACCCAGCCACGCGGCATGGCGGTGAGCAGCGCGGCCAACCCGACACCCTTGGTGGTGGTCGAGAGAAACTGGCGGCGATTGATGGGGGCTGGAGCAGCGGATGGCGCGGTGGGATCAGACATGAAATGGCTTGTTGGCAGGTCGGTTGGAACGGATGGAATCAACTCAGGCGCAGGCGGCGGCTTCATACAGGTCCAGACGGAATGCTTCGCCCACGGTTTCTGGAGCAACGGCAGCGGGTTCGGGGAGCAGGTGGGACGCGGACATCTGGTCGAGGACCCAACGCGCCCTCGCCGGGGTAGGTTCGTTGGCTCCCTTGCGGCTGAAAAC
>CAXTVY010000145.1:0-6714 GCA_964247665.1 uncultured Chthoniobacterales bacterium
CGTCAGCACGTCCACACGGCTTTCGTCCGTGTAGAGTGCGATGTCGTCGCCGACGCTGTTCGCCGGGTAAAACCCGTACACCGCCCGGGCGGTGAGCTGCTTCTTGGCCACAATCTCATCGAGCAGCCGCCGGGCGTCGTCGTACAACTCCCGCGCCTGCTTGCCCACGTAGGGATCGTCGAAGATGCCGGGATAGCGTCCGCGCAGCTCCCAGGTGTGGAAGAACGGTGACCAGTCGATGAACGGCACGAGGTCTTCCAGGGACTGGCTCTCGATCACCCGGCGGCCGAGGAAGGCAGGCGTGTCGATGCGCGTCGTCCGCCAGTCGATGAGCGTCCTTTTCGCCCGCGCTTCCTCCAGGGTGAGCATCTTCTTTTCGCGCGAACGCCCGGCATGGTCTTCGCGCAGGGTCTGGTATTCGCCGCGCGTCTTCTCGATGAACACGGGCTTCTGCTCCGGGTTGAGCAGCGCGCTGACCACGCCCACCGAGCGCGACGCGTCGAGCACATGGATCACCGGCTGTCCATAGGAGGGCGCGATCTTGACGGCCGTGTGCGCGCGGCTGGTCGTGGCACCGCCGATGAGCAGCGGCAGGTCGAAGCCGAGGCGCTGCATTTCGCTGGCGACGTGCGTCATCTCGTCCAGGCTCGGCGTGATGAGCCCGCTCAGGCCGATCACATCGACACCGTGCGTTTTCGCCGCGTCGAGGATTTTTTCGCAGGCACACATCACGCCCAGGTCGATCACCTCGAAATTGTTACAGGCCAGGACCACGCCGACGATGTTCTTGCCGATGTCGTGCACGTCGCCCTTGACCGTCGCCATCAAAATTTTGCCCTGGGTGCGGCGGTCTTCCGGGGCCTGCGCGGCCTTCTCGGCCTCCATGTACGGCATCAGGTAGGCCACGGCCTTCTTCATCACGCGCGCGCTCTTGACGACCTGCGGCAGGAACATTTTTCCCGCGCCGAACAGGTCGCCGACGATACTCATGCCCGACATCAATGGCCCTTCGATGACTTCCAGCGGCCGGACGCACTGCTGGCGCGCTTCCTCGGTGTCGGTGTCGATGAAATCCGTGATGCCCTTGACCAAGGCGTGCGAGAGCCGCTCCTGCACGGTGCCGTGACGCCACGCGTCGTCCTCCTTCTTGGCCTTGTCGCCAGACTTCTGGGCCTTGAGCGTTTCGGCGACCTCGACGAGGCGCTCGGTGGCGTCCTCGCGGCGGTTGAGCAGCACGTCTTCCACCCGCTCAAGGAGGTCCTTGTCGATGTCCTCGTACACCGCCAGCACGCCCGCGTTGACGATGCCCATGTCCATGCCCGCCCGGATGGCGTGATAGAGGAACGCCGAGTGCATCGCCTCGCGCACGGGCGTGTTGCCGCGGAAGGAGAACGAGATGTTCGACACGCCGCCCGAGACGTGTGCGCCGGGCAGGTTCGTGCGGATCCAGCGCGTCGCCTCGATGAAATCGACCGCGTAATTGTTGTGCTCCTCGATCCCCGTGGCGACCGTGAGGATGTTGGGATCGAAGATGATGTCCTCGGCCGGGAAGCCGACTTCCTCCGTGAGGATTTTATATGCGCGCGTGCAGATTTCGACCCGGCGCTCGTAGGAGGCGGCCTGGCCGTCCTCGTCGAAGGCCATCACGACCGCCGCCGCCCCGTAACGGCGGATGAGCCGGGCGGAGTGCTTGAACTTTTCCTCGCCTTCCTTGAGCGAGATGCTGTTGACGATTCCCTTGCCTTGCAGGCATTTCAGGCCCGCCTCGATGACGCTCCACTTGGAGGAATCAACCATGATGGGCACCCGCGCGATGTCCGGTTCGGCGGCGAGGAGGTTGAGGAAGCGCACCATGGCCTTCTCGCCGTCCAACATGCCCTCGTCCATGTTCACGTCGAGCACGTTGGCCCCGCCCTCGACCTGCTGGCGCGCGACCTGGAGCGCCGTTTCGTAGTCGCCCGCGAGGATGAGCTTGGCGAAGCGGGGCGACCCGGTGACGTTGGTGCGCTCACCGATGAGCAGGAACTGGGAGCCGGAGGCGGGAGCGATGGCGGTGGCAGACATGGAAAAAGGTGGTTATACGGAGAACTGGATGGGCTAGCAACCTCCGGCGCACCCGGATGGGCGCATCTCCCGGAGCGGTCCGTCATCCCGGGCGAAGCGTGACGGAGCCAAAGAGCGACGGACACCCGGGGAGACGCGTCCCACCGCGACACGCGTCCGCTCCGCCCACCCACCCTTGCAATCGCCGCCCCCGCGCCTACGGTGCACGCCATGAATCTTTCCATGGTGACGGCCCTCTGGGCGAGGCTCGGGGAACGCACCAGACTTATTGTCGTCGCGGTCGTCGCGGTCGTCGCGGGCACCTTCTTCGGCGGACACGGTGCGGCCGCGACCGCCAACGGCCGTTACGTGCCGTGGGGCAACGTTTCCGGGGAACCTGCTCTGCTCGACACGCAGACCGGGCAAATCTGGGTGGTCAACGAAAGCACGCACAAGTTCACGAAGTGGGCGTCGCTGCCGTGGGGCTTCTGAAGGGCCTCACGCCGCCAGCATTTCCAACCCGCTGAGCCGCAAACGCCGCTCGATGACCGGCAGCCGGCGTGGCGCGCAATCCCGCACGGCGTCGGCGATGGCCTTGATGTGCGCGGGCGTCGTCCCGCAGCAGCCGCCGACGATGTTCAGCCAGCCCTGCGCCGCCCATTCGCGGATCTGCGGGGCCAGCGTTTCGGGCGTCTCGGGAAAGCCCGTCGGCGAGAGCGGTTCGGGCAGCCCGGCGTTCGGGTAGCAGGAGACGTAGATCGGCGCGATGCGTGAGAGTTCCTCGATGTACGGCCGCATCTCCTTGGGGCCCAGCGCGCAGTTGAGCCCGATGCTCAGCAACGGTGCGTGCGACACGCTCGTGTAGAACGCCTCCACCGTCTGGCCCGTGAGCGTCCGGCCGCTCAGGTCGGTGATCGTGCCCGAGACCATGATGGGCACCTGGCTCCCCGGGTGGTTGTCGAAATGCTCCTGGATGGCGAAGAGCGCCGTCTTGGCGTTGAGCGTGTCAAAAATCGTCTCCACGAGCAGCACGTCCACGCCACCGTCAAGGAGTCCCTGCACCTGCTCGGCATAAGCCTCGCGCACCTGATCGAAGGTTACGTCGCGCGCACCGGGATCGTTCACGTCGCGGGAGATGGACAGCGTCTTGCTCAACGGCCCGATGGCCCCGGCCACGAACCGGCGACGGCCGTCTTTAGCCGCAACCTTGTCGGCGGCGCGGCGGGCGATGGCGGCAGCGGCGGTGTTAAGTTCGTAGGCCAGCGGCTCCAGCCCGTAGTCGGCTTGCGAGAGCGTCGTGGCGTTGAACGTGTTCGTCTCAATGAGGTCGGCACCGGCTTCGAGGTACGCCGTATGGACCTCTTCCACGACCTGGGGCCGCGTCAGGCAAAGCAGGTCGTTGTTGCCCTTGAGGTCGCTCGGATGATTGGCAAACCGTTCGCCACGGTAGGCAGCCTCGTCGAGCCGGTACTGCTGGATGGTCGTGCCCATCGCGCCGTCGAGAATAACGATACGTTCGCGCAGGAGTTGTTCGAGCGGATGGAGGGAAGCGTCGGCTGGCATGACGGCACCAATAAACGCGCGATCCGCCCGTTTTACAAGGGACAAATGAACGCATCATGATTTATTGATGCGTTGCAGGTTCAGCGGTAAAGCCGATCAATCCAAACGGTGGCCACGAAGACCAGCCCGACAAAGGCGTTGGCGTTGAAGAAAGCGTTGTTGACCACGCCCACGTCCAGCGGCCCGGGACCGGCCACGCTCCGGTGCTCATACACGAACGCCCCCAGCATCAGCAGCAGCCCGGCACCGTAAACAGGCCCCAGCCCCGCCGCCAGCCCGAACCCTGCCAGCCCGAACAAGGCCAGGGCGTGCAGTCCTCGGGCGATGCGCAGGCTGCCCGAAATGCCGTAGCGCACCACCAGCGAGCGCAGCCCGGCGGCGCGGTCGAAATCGTGGTCCATCGTGGCATAGATCAGGTCAAAACCCGCCACCCACAGCAGCACCGCCCCGGCGAGGATCATTGGCGGCCAATCGAAATGTCCCCGCACCGCCAGCCATGCCCCCACCGGCGACACCGACAGCGCCAGCCCGAGGAAAAGTTGCGTGTAATGGGTAAACCGCTTCGTCAGCGAGTAAAAGAAGATGATTACTAAAGCGACGGGCGACAGCGCGTAGCACAGCCCGTTGATGTGGGCCGTGGTCACCACGAATGCCCCCGCACTGGCCACCAGCAAGGCCGCCGCCACGGAGAAGGGCACGAGCTGGTGCCGCCCCGCCGTGCGCGGGTTGCGTTTGTCGATCTCCCAGTCGGCCAGCCGGTTGAAGATCATGGCGGCCGTCCGCGCGAACACCATGCACAGCAGGATCAACCCGAAAATCCGCCAGCCGGGCCGCCCGTGCGCCGCCACCAGCATCGATCCCAGCGCGAACGGCAGCGCAAAAACCGTGTGCGAGAAGCGGATGAACGTCAGCACGCGACTGACCGGATGCGGCACGGCGGTGGTTGTGGCGTTCATGCTGGTTGAAGCAACGCCGCCAACCGGGCCCGCGGATTCACCGTGATGGGCTGCCCATGCGCGAAGACCAGCGTGCCGCAGGGTCTTTCGAGCAGGGCAGCCGCCGCGTGGCGCAATGCCTTGGGATCATCGCAGTATTTGTCCGGCAACAGCATCAGCGGATGGGCCGACAGGTTGATGACGGCGTCACCGATCACCAGCAGTCCGCCGCCGTCCGCCCGGTAGAGCGCCACCTCGCCCGACGCCGCGCCGGGCAGCGGCACAGCTTCCAGCGCACCGTCGAAGATCTGCCCGCCGGAGCCGGGGATCACCACGTCCGGCTCCAACCCGGCGCCAGCGGCGGCGGCGGCACTCGCGCCCAGGGGTACGCCGAACCGGCGGCGAAAATCGGCGGCGGCGCGGGCGTGGTTGCCGTTGGTGACAACGATCCCCGCCGGACGGAGCCCCGGCACGGCGAGCAGTTCGTTCAGGGCTTCGGGCGCCAGCGGAATCGGGTCGAGGAAGAACATCCGGCCGTCGCGCAGCGTTAGCGCGCAGGCGTGCAAATCGACTTTGCTGGCGGCGTCGTAAGCTTCCCAGCAGGAGAGGGTCCAATCGCCGGAACCGTCCGGGCATTCGAGTTCCTGGTATTCGGGGGCGGGGCGCACGGTGGAAAAATCCGAGGGGTGGCTTGAAATGCAAGGCGCAATCGGACGATACTGCCTTGCGTGCCCCACGAAGAATCCTCCCCTGCCACGACGATGAACGAGCGCGCGCAGCTTGCGGCCGAGATCGTCGAGCATCCGCGCCGCTACAAGATCTGCGAGGGTTGCGACTCCATCGTGGCCCGGCGGGTGGCCACCTGTCCAAATTGTTTCGGCTATCGTTTCAACACCGGCAAGAAAGCCATCATCGACCAGGCCCGGCTGCTCGGGAGCCGCGAGAAGACCAGTGTGACCGCGGAAGACCTGCTCTAAAGGAAAGGCAACCGGTCGGCGGCGGTAAGGAGCACGCTCAAGGAATCAAGGAAACGAGTGTCGGCGCGAGTCTGTCGGGCAATGGAACCCGGGGAAACGCGCGGACACCCTGGGACAAGGTTCGGTCGGAGTTGCCGGAACGCTCAGGCCACGGGCTTGCTGCGTAGTTTGGCCACGGTCTCCCACTGCGCGCGCTGGCAGCGCTGCGGCGGCAGGCCCTGGAGGATCTGTTCGAGGTCGTCTACCACCAGGCGTCCCATCAGCGGCCAGATTTCCGGGATGTTGCCCGCGCGGTGTGCCTGCAAGAGCGTGTTGGGTGTTCGGCGTGCCCGGTGCCCGGCCGGGATGGGTTCTTCCGGCCAGACATCGATGGCCGCGCGCACCTGCCCGTCAGCGGCGGCGTCGAGCAGTTCGTCGAAGTTCACGGTCCCCGCGCGGCTGACCAGCACCACGATGCTGCCGCGCGCCATGCTCCGGAAGTGTCGCGCGCCGATCTGGCCGGCGTTCTCGGTCGTGGTGGCCGCGAGCAGAAACACCGCCGTCGAGCGGATGAAACACTCTTCCAGGGAAACGGGGATAACGCCCATCTCCGCCAGCACGCTCGGATGAATCCACGGATCGTGCACGAGAATTTCCCCCGCCAGCGGTCTCAACAGAGGCAGGAGAGCGCGGCCCACGTTGCCGCAGCCCACCAGGCCAAGCGTGCGCCCGCCCAGGAGGAGGGAGTCGAAGTTGTCTCCCTCGCCATAGAGCGCTTCGTCCCCGCGGCGGATCGCGGCGTCGGCCTCGTGCAGGCGCCGCGCGCACGAGAGGGCCAGCGCCAGCGCCAACTCGGCCACGGGCCGGGCGAAGACGGGAGCGGTTGAAAGGACATGGATGCCGCGCCGGTGGCATTCCAGGTAATCGACGTTGGGCATGAAATTACCCTCGACGTTGAAAACAGCCCGGAGGTGTGGCGCGCGCTCCAGGCGCTCCTTGGATAGCGCGGACTGGCCGATGAGCACCGTTGCTTCCGGCAGGTAGCGGTCAACGTGTTCGTCCGTCGCGGGCGCGCCGTCGAGCCAGAGGACCTCGCCCAAGCCTTCCAGACGGGCCTTCGTGGCAACGTCGAAAATCTGGTCGATGGCGCGGGGATACGGGTCGAGGAGGATCAACGGGTTTCGGGGGAGAGTCATAGGAGCGGATTGGACCATGTG
>CAXTVY010000145.1:6724-10963 GCA_964247665.1 uncultured Chthoniobacterales bacterium
CAACGGGTTGCCGTCACACTTTGCCCCAGGAACGTTGCTGGCACGCTCATCAATTGCTATCCGGTGGCCGCGAACGCCCGGTAGACGCGGGCCACTTTCGTATCCTGACGCTTCAGGTTTCCGTCACCTCGCCGAGGTCAGCTTCTATGGTGAGCACCAATTTACCAGCGCACTTCTGGCGCGCCGCCGTATCCAGAGGTTCCTTCGTCTGGCCCTTGGCCACCGAGAGCAGGTTGGTCTTCAGGCTGGTCCATTTTTCCTTGCCACCAGTGGAAGTGCGGGCATATTGACAGTTGTTCAGGTGCCTGCAGAGGAACTGGACCTTGATTGGCGTTCATGCCGCCGATTTGTCCGTGTCAGCACGCATCAGTTTTCACCCTTTTGCTATCCTGACCGTATAAAAGTCAAACGAGGTTCGAAATTCCATCTGTAAGTACTTCTAAATAAACAGGAAGAGTGGCTGAGCTTGGTTTAAGGCACTCGACTCGAAAGTGAAACCGAGCGGTTTTTCACCGGTTTGCATACGCTGGCAATGCCTTGCAAAACCAGTTGTGTAGGAATCATTTACAACACAGTTTTGCTTTCAATACCTTGCGTCTGTTTGCGCTGGATTTCACAGAAAATTTGGCCTGACCGTATAAAATGACCGTATAAAAATTCGGACCATTTGCATCTGGCTGGGACTCGCAAAGGATGTCCGTCCGCAAGCAGCACAACCCGTGAACAAGATCATCAACGCGGCAGGCGAAGACACGGCAGCCATCATCCGGCTCTCCGCATTTATGGGCGCTTCCCGCCCCCGGCAGCGCGCAGAGGGACAAAATCGAACTGCCTGTCCGCCTGATCGAGGACTACGAGACTAAGCACCACGACCTCGGCTTGCCCGACCCGCTGATGGTCATCACCTTCCGCATGGAGCAACAGGGCCTGAGCCGCAAGGCATGGTGCCTTGCTTCGGCTCGTTGAGCCGGGTATCCGAGGTGTTTGACGGCAAGCGGCCGTTGACCGCGGGCATGCTCCGCAAACTGCACCACGAACTGGGGCTTGCCAGAATGTCGATTCAGCCCAGCAACGGTTGATTCGTAATCAGCAGGTCATGGGTTCGAATCCCATCGTTGGCTCTCTCAGTAAGATGCTGTCTCTGAGCATGTTACTCATAGAGCCACGCTGACTTTTTAAGTCGCAAGGACTTCCACTCCGCCACTTCTCCGCCACTTTTCCGGTCGGCTGAAACTCAAAGGTTCTTCTTGAATCGGAGTTGCAAGTCACTTCAAGCTGAGGGTGTTGATGATCGGCTTGCGATAACGAAGATCAATCCGGCTGCCGGGGGTGTGAAAAAAATGGCGCAAAATCCTCGTCGTCGTTGCGGTCACAGCCAAGATCGAAGTTTGTCACGCGGTTGAGCACCTTCCCAATGACAATCCGTCCACCGCAGGCAATCCTGACCGAGATCCTTCTGCGAAGAGACCGTCTGATGCGGGCGATCCGCACTGGTATCGACTACACTTTTACGGCAGCCGAGCACGGCTGCAAAGGCCCGCCTGGAGAAGTTGACCGCCTTGTTTATTTCTTTCTTGAAGGTCTATCTGCAATCGAAGGTCAGTTCAACGGGATACTCAACGGGAGCGGAGTACGAGCGACTCTCAGCGGCATCTTCTGCCACCAGACACCAAGAGTAGTACCCGATCCCGCATCGCCGACAACGCCCCCTGGATGCGAGCTTGGAGACATCTTGTTTCTGGCTACTTACGGGAGCCGTTTGTACGGACGGTACTTGGGAAATGCCCTTCTTGTTCAAGCCAAGGAAAATGCTTCGTCAGTTGATGGAACAACTCAATCGCACCTTTATGAGGTGGCGACGGCATTCGATTATACGACACCAGACAGCTTGGCCAATCAGAGCAGGTCGCTCGCCGGTTGTGACTTCTCGCTATGGTACTGGGGCTTCCGCCGCCGCTTTTGGGATTATCCTGACCGATGGATGACCGAGGGCATCGCTGCTCGTCCCCGGCAACGTGATGGATTTGAAATGCCCTTCGAGCAGGCTCTGATGGATTTGATATGTGGTGTAAATGGACAACGGGTCAAAGCGCTTTCGCCTACGAGCACAGAAGCCGGATGGAACAAAATCGTCGATGACCTGATCCGGGTAACTGCGAGGTCGGCTTTTAGGCGGCAGAACGCGTATATCTCAAGGGATCCTGAGCGGGAACCGTTGCGCGGTGAAGAATTGATCCGGGTACTGTTGGCGTGCCGGAACAGTACGAATGCCCCGTTCTTGGTGCGCTGTTCACTGGACCGGATTTTTGGTTTCTTCAACGACGACGAACTGGCGAAAATAGGAAAGGCGCTTACCACGAACTCCCAAGAGTTCGACCGTGACAAATTCCTCTCTCAATATGAGAGGAAAGGTGAGACGCCCCCCGAGGGTGGAGACGCCGCACCGCCTTCACTAGGAAATGAGCGTCCACCAATCCTTGATGGCGATGGAGGCGGGTGTAGCCTCGTGATTATCGACTTTGCACGCAGAGCGTGACCTCGGTTTCCTGGAATCAACGCCAGCGATCCCGACCTCAAGATCAGGCGCATCTTCGACCACATGTAGAAGCGTGTTTTGTGAGGCTCCATGGCGCTCCAAGCCGGGGCAACAGCGTCGGTTCAGGGAACAGGTGCGCCGTGATTGAACATGAATCCGTGCTCGGCGATTCGATTGGGCCGCAACACCCGCAGAAAAGTGGAATGGTAGCCCTGGAATCCGCGAAAATGCTGGCGAAATGACCCTCTGGCTGCTGCAATGCACTGATTTATGCCCTCGCCTGCACAAGCGTTGATTCCTTACCCGCGTGGATCAGAATGGCGAAAGTGGGACCTCCACCTTCACTCACCTGCGTCGTACGATTACAAGTTCGGGGGAGCCACGAACGCGCAAATCGTTCAGACGATGGTCGCCGCTGGAGTCGGGGCGTTTGCAGTCACTGACCATCACGTCATAGACGTTGCGCGGATCAAGGAGTTGCAGTCTCTCGCGGCAGGACGTGTGACCATTTTCCCGGGCATCGAACTCCGGACCGATCTCGGCGGCAGCTCACTTGTACACATGATCGGAATATTTCCGGAAATGTGTGACATCGAGGACACCTGGATCAAGGTTTCTGGCGAGTTCAAAATCACCACCGCGGACGTTCAACGCAAAGGCAATGATCGTGTATGGGTCGATTTCAGAGACAGCGCTAAGTTCATTCGTGAACTCGGCGGAATCGTGACTGTACACGCAGGCCACAAGGCAAATTCTATCGAGGGAATAAGCAACTCTGGACTGTACAAGCAGCAACTCAAAACGGACCTACTAAAGGAGAGCGTCGATGTGCTAGAGGTCGGACAAATTTCCGATTTGACTGACTATGGCAACATCGTATTTCCAGCGATTGGACTTCGGCTTCCAGCCTGCGTGTTCTCGGACTGTCACGATATTCGAGACTATAGCGTACCTGCACCGTGTTGGATCAAGGCAGACCCTACCTTTGAGGGGCTTCGGCAAATTATCCACGAGCCAGAAGGGCGCGTTTTTGTTGGTGATGTTCCACCAAGTGTGTCGAGAACCGTCCGGCGGCCTACCCGGGTAATCAAATCCGTTGAAATTCGGAAGTCCGCGTCCGCGGTGACGTCTGAAAAGTGGTTTAACTGTGAAATACCTCTGAACGAGGAGCTTGTAGCGGTAATTGGGAATAAAGGTAGCGGCAAGAGTGCGCTTTCGGACATCATCGGATTGCTGGGCAATACACCGCGGTTCAAAGCGTTTAGCTTTCTGTGTGAACACCGTTTCCGCAACCTAAAGGGAAATCGAGCCCGGCAGTTTCACGCTTCTCTGACGTGGCAGGATGGCACTTCCGAGAAGGAAAAACCCCTCGACCTTGACCCTCCGTCCGACTCGGTCGAAAAGGTTAAGTACATTCCCCAAAGTTACCTGGAGGAAATTTGTACCGACATCGAGTCCGGGAAAGGAAGCCGCTTTTACACGGAACTAGAGGAAGTAATTTTCTCTCATGTCAAAGACGCGGAAAAACTTGGGTATGAAACCTTGGAGCAACTGTTAAACCATCGTTCCGAAGAAACAACGGAAGCAATCGAGCAGTTCGTTCACGAAATCAAAGAGTTGAACGCTACGATTGTGGCCGTTGAGGAACAAGCTTCACTCGGACATCGCAAAGGCATAGAGGCCCTCCTTGCAGAGAAGAAGCG
>CAXTVY010000146.1:0-4439 GCA_964247665.1 uncultured Chthoniobacterales bacterium
GGAATACACGGTGTCGGAGAAGGATCTGCCGACAGAGATTGCCCGGTTCGAATCGGCTCTGCTGCAAACCCGGGCCCAGATCTTGGACATGCAGGCCAAGATCGCCGATGCCATCGGCGCGAAGGACGCCAGCATCTTCGACGCGCACCTCCTCGTCGTGGAGGATCGCACTCTCATCGACGAGGTTCTGCGGACGCTGGAGCGCGACCGCCTGAACATCGAGGTCGTCTTCCAGCAGGTCGCCGATCGTTATTCCAAGCTGCTTGCGCAAATGGACGATCCGTACCTGGCCGAGCGGGCGTTGGACATTCACGATGTGACCCGGCGCGTGTTGATGAATCTGGTCGGGCGGCAAGCGCCCAGCCTTTCCCAGGTCGATTATCCTCACATCCTGCTCGCGCACAACCTGACGCCCTCCGACACGGCGAGCCTCAACCGGCAGCACGTCCTCGGCTTTGCGACGGACGTGGGCAGCCGGACCTCGCACACGGCTATCATGGCCCGTTCGTTGAATATCCCTGCCATCGTGGGCCTGCACGACGTGAGCGCCAAGCTGGAGCCCGGGATGCAAGTTCTGCTCGACGGCTACCATGGCTTACTGGTGCTCAATCCGAGCGAACAAACGCTGCGCGAGTACGAGGAGATGGACCGACGCAAGGAGCGCGTCGAGGAAGGCTTGGTCGGCCTGCGAGAAACTGCCTCGACCACCCGGGACGGGCACCATCTCACACTTTCCGCGAACATCGAACTGCCGGACGACATTCCCATGGTGAAGACCGGTGGGGCGGAAGGCGTCGGCCTTTACCGGACAGAGTTTTTCTACCTCAATAAGAGCGAGTTGCCGGACGAGGAGGAGCAGTACGCAAATTATCGGCGTGTGGCGAGCGATATCCTGCCTCATCCCATCATCATCCGAACGCTGGACCTGGGCGGCGACAAATCGTTCGGCAGCCTCAACCTGCCGTATGAACTCAACCCCTTTCTCGGCTGCCGGGCCATCCGCTTTTGCCTGGAGCATGTGGGTATATTCAAGGTGCAACTGCGTGCCATCTTGCGTGCCAGCGTGCTGGGCAACGTTAAGATGATGTACCCGCTCATCAGCGGCCTGGAAGAGGTCCGGCAGGCCAACGCCGTGCTGGAGGAATGCAAAGCGGAACTGCGGGCGGAAGGCCACGAGTTCAACGAGGAAATGCACGTCGGCGTGATGATCGAGGTGCCCAGCGCGGCGCTCTGCGCGGCGGACATTGCCCGCGAGGTCGACTTTTTTAGTATCGGCACGAACGACCTGATCCAGTATTGCATCGCCGTGGATCGGGTGAATGAACGCATCGCCCACCTCTACGAACCGACCCACCCGGCCATTTTGCGACTGATCAAGATGGTGGTGGACGCCGCGCACGACGCCGGCATCTGGGCGGGGGTTTGCGGCGAAATGGCCAGCGAGGTTGCACTGACGCCGCTGCTGCTCGGCCTGGGGGTGGACGAACTCAGCGCCGGGGCCGCGTTGGTTCCACGCGTCAAGCGAGCTGTGCAAAGCCTGGACATGACGGTTTGCCGTCTGCTGGCCGAAAATGCGCTGAAGATGAACTCGCCGAGCGCCATTCTGGCGGAATGCGAGGCGGTCGCGCGCGATTACTACCCGGAACTCCTGGGTTAGCCGGAAACGCTGCCAACGGAGAGATCAACCTTCGATCTCAAAGCCGCCTTCCTCCATCTTTTTGAGCACATCGCTCATGTCGTCCACCTCCTCCCACACGTCGTGGCTGATGAAGATGTTTGCTTTCTGTTGAATGGCCAGCGCAATGCAGTCGCTCGGTCGCGCGTCGATCTCGATGATTTTGCGTTGCTGAATCTCGTTTTCCGCGCTGATGATCAGCCGTGCGAAGTACGTCGCGCTCTTGAGTTCGTTGATGATGACCCGTTCGACTTTCGCGCCGAGCGCCATCATCACATTGGCGAGCAGGTCGTGAGTAAGGGGGCGCTCCTTAGGTGTTTCGCGCATGAACATCGTGATGGCGGCACCGACGTTCTGGTCCACGTAGATGATGAAAACTTTCTCTTTGTTGCCCAGAAACACCGCGCAACCTTCCTTCGTGGGCAGGACGGCCCGGACCTGCACTTGCACGACCGTTTTGTTCATGGTTCCAAGCGTACCGATTTCCGAGGGGGAAAACAAGTCTGGGCTAGTGCATCCTCAAGGCTGGGACGCGCCACCCATCGTTTGTTCGATAAATCCCGCCACGGCATCTCGGATGGTGCTGGCAACCTGGGCTTTGGGCGTAACGAACTTGGGCTGAAACCAGGGAAACAAGCCGATCAGGTCGTAGGTCACCAGGATCTGGCCGTCGCACTCCGTCCCCGAGGCTATCCCAATGGTCGGGATGCTCAACGCCTGTGTGATCCGGCGAGCGGTCGCCGGAGCAACGATCTCCAGCACGACGGCGAACGCTCCCGCTGCCTGCACGGCGAGGCCATCCTGGATCAGCGCCTGCGCTTCTGTTTCCGTGCGGCCCTTGACCTTGTAGCCGCCCTCTTCGAGGACCGATTGCGGCAACATGCCAATGTGCCCGACGAGTGGGATGCCAGCGGCGGTGATCGCCTCGATTTGCGGACGCAGGTTGACGCCGCCTTCGAGCTTGACGGCCTGCGCTCCAGCCGCGACCAGACGGCGGGCATTGACAAGTGCTTCCTCCGGCGTGCGGTAGCTGAGCGCGGGCAGGTCAGCCACGAGCATCGCCCGTTGGACGCCCCGCGCGACGGCACGGGTATGGTGGATCATGTCGTCCATGGTTACCAGCGTGGTGTCTGGCTGCCCGAGCACCACCATCCCCAGAGAATCCCCGACGAGGATCAGGTCGATGCCGCTTTCATCCAGCAGCCGCCCCATCGGGTAGTCGTAGGCGGTCAGCGCGCTGATTTTGCGGTTGGCTCCCTTGGCTTGGCGAATGTCGTCGGGCGTATGCATGGGAAGGGGAGGGGTCACCAGGTGCTGAACACCGGCTGGACGTTCGCGGGGTCGTCGAGTTCCTGCAATAGTGCGTTGATCGGTTTAGCCAGGCCCGGCAGCTTCAGCTCAGGGCAGATATCAGCGAGCGGAGCCAGGACGAAGCGGCGGGTGTGGAGGCGGGGGTGGGGGAGGCAGAGGTCGGAAGTCGCCATCTTGAGTTGACCGGCGTAGAGGATGTCCAGGTCGATGCAGCGGGAAGCATTGCGCGGATAGCGCGAGGGCCGCCCAAGCGATCTTTCGATTTGCCGCAGCGCGGCCAGCAGGTGCAAAAGCGAGCACCGGGCATGTAGACCGATCTCGACCACCGTATTCAGAAACGGCGCGGTCTCTTGCGGGCAATCAACCGGGTCGGTTTCGTAAACTGGCGCACAGAGGATCGCGTCACGGCCATCCTGCCGCCCCGGTGGGGTGACCCCGGGCAGCGACAGGATGGTTTCCCGTGCCCGGCGGAGGTTCAGGAGTCTGTCGCCGAGATTTGAGCCGAAACCGATGCCGACGCGGATAAACATCCTCCAGGGTCAGTGAGTGATGATGGTGGGCATCCGCGGAGAAAGGGACACGGGTGAGAAAGCCTCAGCGGACAAAATAGCCTGCCACCCTCCATTGACCATCCACATCGAGCATCGCGGTGATCGTCTCAGCAGCAGCATTCTTGTTTTGAAAGGACGTATCGTATTGCAAAACGACGTACTGCGCATCTGGAGCGTTCGGGATCGAGTGGGTGAATACTTTGCTGACGTTTTTGCGTGAAAGCAACTTGCCGAGCGGTTGGCGGCGGGAGTTCATCAGCGCCAGCCATTGTTCCTGGACCACGGCTTTCTTGAAGATGCTCGCGCCTGATTGCCAACTTTCCGGGAACCGGCCATCGTCCACCAGTCCCAACCAGACATCAACCGCAGCGGCGGCGGCCACCTCGCCACCGGACTGGATGGCGGGTTCGGCAGCGGTCGTCGGCCGGTTCGGCCCTTGCGCAGCGAGACGGGTCGCCGTGATGCCCGAGGCAGCGACGATCAGGAGGAACCCAAGGAAAGCTTTCATGCGTTGGATGGGGTTACGGTCGCTCAACATTAAGAGGCAAGGGCGCCGCGCCGCGCAAGCCTAGCACGTCCTCCATGTCGTACAAACCCGTGGGCTGCCCGCGCAGCCACGCCGCGGCCCGCAACGCCCCCACAGCAAAGGTTTCGCGGCTGGAGGCACGGTGAATCAGTTCCATCCGCTCACCCACGTCGGCAAAAAGGACGGTATGCTCGCCCACGACATCGCCGCCGCGCACGGCATGTAGCCCGATCTCGGCCCGGCCGCGTTCACCGACCAACCCGTGGCGGCCGTGCCTTGCGTCGGTGTCGTAGCGGAGACCGCGCTCTTCCGCCAGGATTTCCACGAGTCGCCGGGCGGTGCCACTCGGCGCGTCTTTTTTGAGGCGGTGATGGAC
>CAXTVY010000146.1:4449-10856 GCA_964247665.1 uncultured Chthoniobacterales bacterium
GACTTCGATCACTTCGAGGTCAAAATCCGGCCCCAGGATGTGCGCCGCCTGCCGGGTTAACCAGAACAGGGTGTTGACGCCAACGCTGAAGTTCGCTGCTAGGACAATCGGAATCTCCCGGGCGGCACCTTCGATCCGGGCGCGTTCTGCCGCACTGTGTCCGGTGGTGCCAATCACCAGCGGTTTGCGGTGCTCCCGGCAGGCGGCGAGGAGGGTGGCCAGAGCAGCAGGGCTACTGAAATCGATCACCACCTCGCCAGCGAGCACGGCCGCGGGAGCCGGGTCACCCCGCTGACACCGAGCCGTGACTTGGAACCGTTGCGGTTCGCGTCCAGCGCAAGCAAGGATCGCCTGGCCCATCCGGCCGCCCGCGCCCCAAAGAATAACGGAGAGCGGCCCGGGAGACAGCGCGTCGTTCACGCTTTGATCAGATCGAGGTGGGCCAGCGTTTGGCGAAGTTGCCGCAGGGTCGCTTCGCTCATCTCGCAAAGAGGCAGGCGAACGTCCGGCAGCAACCAGTCGTAGGCGAGTGAGAGCGCCACCTTCACCGGAACGGGATTCGGCTCAATGAACAAATCTTTGTGCAAGGGATAGAACCGATGGTGGAGCGCCTGGGCGGCGTCGAGTTTCCCGTGCAGAAACGCGCTGACCATTCGCACGATTTCCCCTGGGATGAGGTTGGAAGTCACGCTGATGACCCCCGTCGCCCCCGCCGCCAGGTACGGCAACGTCAAACCATCGTCGCCAGAGAGAATGGTGAAATCTGGCGGCAGGGCGGCGCGCAATTGGCTGATCCGATCCACACTGCCCCCGGCTTCCTTGATCGCGACCACGTTGGGGCAATCCGCCGCGAGACGCCGGGTGGTTTCGACGCCGACCTCGACCACGGAGCGCCCGGGGACCGAGTAGAGAATCACCGGCATCCTGGTGCACTCTGCAATGGCCTGGAAGTGGCGGTAGAGCCCCTCCTGCGAAGGCTTGTTATAGTATGGACCCACGAGCAAAGCCGCATCCGCGCCGACCCCTTCGGCAAGGCGGGTCATCTCAATGGCTTCCTTCGTGCAATTAGAGCCCGTCCCTGCGATGACCTTGCAGCGTTTTCCCGCCGCTTCGACGGCCAGACGGATCACTTCGAGATGTTCGTCGTGGTCGAGTGTGGGAGATTCGCCGGTCGTCCCAACCGCGACGACTCCATCCACGCCGGCGGCGATCTGCTGGTCGATCAGCCGGGTGTAAGCGGTGGCGTCCACCTTGTCGTCGCGGAACGGGGTGACCAGCGCCGTGTAGGTGCCTGTGAATTGCTGCATACGCGATTTTGGTAGGAGTTAGATGGCAATCTCGCCGCTGAACACGAATTCGGCCGGGCCACCGAGCGTCACTTGGTGAAAGTCAAACGGGCCCCGGCGCTCGAACCCGATCTGCAAAGTATCTCCCGAACGCACCCGCACCGCCACGTTCCCCGGTCCCTCGTGCCCGCTCATTTCTGCGTGAATGAGGGCGCTGGCGGTAGCACCTGTTCCGCACGCCAGCGTTTCGCCTTCCACCCCACGTTCGTACGTCCGCAGGATGATCTCGTCCGGTCCGAGTGCTTGGATGAAGTTGGCGTTCGTGCCCTTTGGCGCAAAGCGCGCGTGGTAGCGAATGGCCCGACCAACCGGGTAAACATCGACCCGCTCAGTGTCGGCAACTGGGATGACGACGTGCGGCACGCCGGTATTGAGGAAGTATGCCTCCGTAAGGGAAGCGGACTCCAGTTCGAGGCTGCCCAGCGCCTCGCCGTCCGAGGGCTGGCTCATGTCGAGCCGCACCATTTCGCCGTCCAGCCGGGCTCGGATCAGACCCGCCTGGGTCTGAAACGTCAGGTGTTCGCGTGGTTGGCCATTCCCCGTACCACCCGCCTCCAAACGCGTGGCAAACCGCGCGAAGCACCTTGCCCCGTTGCCGCACATCTCGGCCTCGCCACCGTCTGCGTTGTAATAACGCATCCGAAACTCCGCCTCGGCCGTTTGCGCCGGCTCGACGAGCAGCACGCCGTCCGCTCCGACTCCACGGTGACGGTCACAAAGCCGGGCAATAGCGTCAGTGGCGAGTTGGAGCTGCGCCGCGCGATTGTCGAGCATGACGAAATCGTTGCCCGCGCCGTTCATCTTGGTGAACTGAAGCCTGTGCATAGAGAATTGAGAGCGTCGTGCAGATGGCGGCCAGCCACCTGGCGGCATCCATGCTGCAACGAAATTTGACCGAAACCCGCTTGCTGTCTAAGATTCTTTTACTGCCCGCACCATCGGCCGGACGAATTCCGCGACGCGTTCAGCCAAATCCGGCTCCGCGCCGAGTTCACCGATTTTGCGCACGATGGCGCTGCCCACCACGACGCCATCCACCGACTGTGCCGCCTCACGGGCCTGCGCGGGATTGGAGATGCCGAAACCCACCACGACGGGCAGCGGCGTCGCTGCGTGGATGGCTGCCACGCGCTCGTCGATGGAGCCGGACACACTCTGCTGCTCGCCGGTAACACCCTCCCGGGACACGAAGTAGACGAAGCCTTCCGCCGAAGCCGCGATAAGTTTCACCCGGTCGGGCGGCGTGTTCGGTGCGACCAGCCGGATAAATTTCAATCCGTCAGGCCGCCGGCGCAGCTCCACGTTACGCTCGGCTTCATCCGGGGGCAGGTCGAGCACCAACACGCCATCCACGCCGGCCGTGGCGGCTGCGGACAGGAATCGTGCGAAACCGAAGGCATATGCGGGATTGAGGTACGTGTAGAGAACCACCGGCAGCTTCAGGCCAGCTGCGCGCATCTCCCGGACGCAGCGCAGCACCCCGCCGGTCGTCGTACCGGCGGCCAGCGCGCGGCACGCCGCGGCCTGGTTGACCGTTCCGTCTGCCAGCGGGTCGGAAAACGGCACCCCGAGTTCGAGGATGTCCACCCCGGCTCCCTCCAGCGCGAAGGCGAGGCGGGAGGTTTGCGCGAGGCCGGGGTCACCTGCCGCGATGTAGGCGACAAATGCTTTCTTAGCTTCCCCGCGCAGGGAGGCAAACGTCTGGTCGATCCGGTTGGCGGGAAGGGGGGAGGAGATCATGGCGGCAGGAGAAGCGATAGACAGAGCGCGAAACCACCGGGTTTGCAATGCTCAAACCGGTTTGTCGATGTGGGGATGCTGACGGCTCGCACACAGCCGGGTGCCATGCGAACAGGCGACGGAGACCGGCACCCAGCGCCTGTTCGTGCCCGGGTAATGGCATCTATCGACAATTTGGAGTTTGCACCGGGCGGCCGAGCAATTAACCTCCCCTGCTTTATGAGTTCTGCCACCGCGCTCTCCCTTCTTTCCCCCCGCGCCTCCAGGCGCCGCTTTCTGACTTGCACCACGCTGCTCGCCCTGGCCCTGACCGGCAGCTCCGCGCTCCCTGCCAAGGCACAAACGGGCGGCAGCCGGGACACCACCTTCCTGTCGCCGATCATCGGCGGAACCATCTTTAGCCTCGTTCGTTATGACTACCACGACGAGACGGCCGCCCTTAACCCGGACAGCTTCCTTTTGGTGGGCGGCGACACCGACATCTTAGGGCGCATCGAACTTCCCGGTGACACCCAGATCGAGAACGATCTGGAGTTCCCGCCGGACTTTGGCAACGGCGGGCGGCTCGTCTACACCATCGTGCAGGACAGGATGAACCCGCTGTTTTTCTTCGTCGGCGGACAGTTCGGTAAATCGACGACGCAGACGACTCCCAAGCAGAACATCATCCGGCTCTCGCCAGACTTCACCATCGACTTCACCTTCGATCCCGGCAAAGGCGCGGACGATTTCGTGACCGCCATCCTCCCGACGTCGGATGGCAACGTCGTGGTGGGCGGCCTTTTTGCCACGTTCAACGATGTTTCCCACCCGCACATCGTCCGATTGACGGATAACGGAGTGGCGGATGGTACGATTGACCCCACCTTCGATCCCGCGCTCAACACCGACAACAATGTCCTCGCGCTGGCGGAACAACGGGACCCGGCGACTGGTGCCCTCAACGGAAAGATTCTCGTGGGTGGATTGTTCGACCGGGTAGATGGAATGAGCGCCGCCAAACTCGCTCGCTTGAATCAGAATGGCTCCCTCGATACGAGCTTCAGCCCGATCATTGACGAGCGCGTTAACACCATCGCCGTACAACCGGATGGAAAAATTCTCATCGGAGGTGATTTCACCTCGGTCAACGGCGTGGCGGAGTCGAAAATCGCACGCTTGAACTACGACGGGTCGGTGGACACGACGTTTTCGGCGGTCATCGCGCAAATTCCCTCCAACGACGTGAACGTTGTCGCGGTGAATACCATCGTGGTGCAGCCGGACGGACGGATCTACGTGGGCGGAAACTTCATCACGGTCAACGGGGTGCCACGCCAGTACTTGGCCCTGTTGCGAGCGAACGGGGCGGTCGATGCGGGCTTTGATCCAGGCACGAACATTGTCAACTCCGTGCAATCCGTGCTCCCGGACCGCACAACCGGTGACGTGTACGTCGGGGAAACCGTCAGCCAGAAAATAAATAACATCTTCCCAGCGAGTCTCATCGCGTTGCACGGCGCGACGCCGACCTTTTTTGACGGTGAGGTGGCCGTAGGTAACGGGGTGGACTACTTGGCCTTCCCTCAGAACGGCAGCGTGTTCGGCTACTACAGCCGTCTCTCCAATCCCAACTACATCTACCATTTCGACCTCGGCTACGAGTACGTCTACGACGCGGGCGATAATCAGGGCGGGGTGTACCTCTATGATTTCGCGAGCAACAGCTTTTTTTATACGAGTTCAAATTTCCCGTTCCCGTATTTATACGACTTCAATCTTAATTCGGTGGTGTACTACTATCCCGATCCGAACAATCCCGGCCGGTATAACACCAACGGGACACGGTATTTTTACGTCTTCGCCACCGGACAGATCATCTCCCAGTAGATGCCAGACTCGAAATTATTTCTGTGCAGCCCCCTCCGTGGAGACGGCGGTGTAGCTAGCTTGGTGGCCTGACCTGACCGGGCAGACAAACGCTGCATCCTGCATAGCGGGTAGTCATTGACTACCGCCCATTGATTTTTGTCGTTGTTTTCGTAGCCTGCGCTGGACATCGGGGGGCACGAAAATTAGATTCTCCGTCTGATGTCAGACGCTCCTCCGGTCCCGCCAGCTTCCTTCGTTCACCTTCATCTCCACACACAGTATTCGCTCCTCGATGGGGCGGTGCGGATCAAGGATTTGATGAAGAAAGCCAAGGCTTTTGGGATGCCTGCGGTGGCCATGACCGATCATGGCAATCTGTTCGGTGCCATCGAGTTCTATCAGGCGGCAAAGAAGGCAGAGATCAAGCCGATCATTGGCTGCGAGGTTTATCTCGCGCCTGGCTCCATGCACGACAAGAAGGCTGCCTCCGCGAAAGAAGCCGCGAGCCATTTCACGCTGCTCGCCAAGGATTTCACCGGCTACCAGAACCTCGTCAAGCTCGTCACAGCCGCGTATCTGGACGGCTATTATTACAAGCCGCGCATCGACAAGGCATTATTGGCCAAGCACGCCGACGGCCTGATTGCGCTCAGCGGGTGCCTCAAGGGAGAAATCAACGGCTACCTGATGGCCGACCAGCTTACCAGGGCGCGTGAGTCCATGGCGACATTCCGCGATATATTTGCCCCGGGCGATTTCTACGTTGAACTGCACGACCACGGGATGGAAGCGCAGCATAAATGCAACCGGGGACTAATTTCGCTGGCCCGCGAGTTCGACCTGCCGCTGGTTGCCGCCAACGATGTGCACTTCCTCGAACGTTCGCATCATGAGGCACACGATGTCATGATTTGCATCGGCACCGGCGCGATGGTCTACGACGAGAAGCGGATGCGCTACACGCCGGAACTCTACTTCAAGTCGCCGGACGAGATGAGCGCGCTCTTTTCCGAGGTGCCCGAAGCCATCTCGAACACGCTGCGGATCGCCGAAAAGTGCGACCTGGAAATTGACTTCACGAGTTCCAAATACCCCGCGTACAACCCGCCAGAAGGCAAAACGCGCGAATTTTACCTGCGGGAACTTTGCCACGAAGGTTTGCGCCACCGGTACGGTGTGCGCGTCGACGACGACCCCGATCTGCTCAAACGCATGGAATACGAGTTGAGCGTGCTCGAAAAATCCGGCTTCACGAGCTACTTCCTGATCGTCTGGGACTTTATTAACTACGCGCGCCAGCACGGGATTCCGGTCGGGCCGGGGCGTGGCTCAGCGGCCGGCTCGATGGTGGCTTACATCCTGGGCATCACCGACCTCGATCCGTTGCGTTTCGGCCTGATTTTCGAACGCTTCCTGAACCCCGAGCGCGTCAGCCCGCCCGATCTCGACATCGACTTCTGCATGGAGCGC
>CAXTVY010000147.1:0-2458 GCA_964247665.1 uncultured Chthoniobacterales bacterium
GCATCACCCCCGGTTCCTTGCCCCCGCAGGCCACATGTCTGGCCGAGGAAGGCGTGTTGATCCGCGCGTATCGTTTCGATGCCACCGATGCCACCGCGAGCGATCAGGGTTTGCGGGAACGTTTGCTGGCGGGACCATACCCTACCCGCTCCGTGGACGAAAACCTGGCTGACATTCACGCCCAGATCGCCGCCAACCAAACGGGCGTGGAGTTGTTGAGCGAACTCGTCGCCCGGCACGGGCTTGGCCCAGTGGAGGCATACTGCGGGCATCTGCGCGCCGCAGCCGAACAGAGGATGCGAGGGGCGTTGCGCCGTTTGCCATCGGCAACGACCGGCGCGGAGGACGCCCTCGATGACGGCACGCCCATCCGGGTGGCTATCAGCACGCGGGCGGACGGCAGCGCCCGCTTCGACTTTGCGGGCAGCGGCCCCGTGCACCCCGGCAACCTCAACGCCAACCGCGCCATCGTGGCCAGCGCCGTCATCTACTGCCTGCGCTGCCTGCTCGGCGAGCCCATCCCGCTCAACGCCGGGCTCCTGGCACCGGTGGAAATCCACGTCCCGGCAGGCAGTCTCCTGGACCCGCCCGGGAACAACGACCCACGACGCTGCCCGGCGGTGGGCGGCGGCAACGTCGAAACCTCGCAGCGGCTCGTGGACGTGATCCTGCGCGCACTCGGCATCGCGGCGGACAGCCAGGGCACGATGAACAATTTCCTGTTCGGCCGCAGCGCGGACGCGGCGGGCCGGGGAGCATTCGGCTATTACGAGACGATTGGCGGCGGCGCGGGCGCGGGACCCGGATTTACGGGCGCGCACGCCGTGCACACCCACATGACCAACACGCGGCTGACGGACCCGGAAGTGCTCGAAAGCCGCTACCCGGTGCGGGTGCGGGAGTGGGCGATCCGGCGAGGCTCGGGAGGGCCAGGACAGTTCTCCGGCGGCGACGGCATGGTGCGCGAGATAGAATTCCTGGCCGAGCTGGACGTGTCGCTGCTCACGTCCCGGCGCACCTGCCCGCCGCGCGGCGCGGCAGGCGGCGAGGCTGGCGCGCCGGGACGCAACCTGCTGCGGCGGGGAGACGAGGGAAAGTGGGTGGAACTTTCCTCGTCCACCCAGTTCAGGGCCGTTGCAGGGGACGTGTTGCGCCTGGAGACGCCTGGCGGCGGCGGTTGGGGACCGACCGCCGAGAGGTGACCGGCCTGGATATTCGGTCGGGGAATGTCACATTTCCGTGACCTGCGACTCGCCGCTTTCCCGTCCGGACAGGAAGTGAGAACATGGAAGGTACGCCCTTTTGTATGACCGAAACACCCTCTCCCTCCGAACTGGACCGCCCGGAAAATTTTCTCAACCGTGAGTTGAGCTGGCTGGAGTTCAACTGGCGCGTGCTCGAAGAAGCCATCGACCCGACCCAACCGCTGCTGGAGCGCGTCCGCTTCCTGTCCATCGTCGGGACGAACCTGGACGAATTTTTCGAGGGGCGAATCGCCGGATTGAAGCAGCAGATCGAGAGCAAGAGCGTCTACGTCGGCGCGGATCATCGCACCGCTGCCGAGGTCTTCGTGGCGGCCAGCAAACGCGCGCACGAACTCGTGGACCGGCAGTACCGCTGCTGGAACGAGGACCTCGAACCCGCGTTGAACAAGGAAAACATCTTCATTCACGCGGTGGACTCGCTGCCGCCGGACGCGCTGGCCTGGACGGAGCACCTCTTCAGCGAGGAGCTGTTTCCCGTGCTCACGCCCCTGTCGGTCGATCCGAGCCATCCCTTCCCGCAACTGCTCAACAAGAGCCACAACCTGATCGTGCGGCTCAAGCATCCGCAGGAGAACGAGACGTTGACGGCCATCGTGCAGATTCCGCGCGTGCTGCCGCGCCTGTTGCTCATCCCGGAGGACTCCGCGCGCGACCTCGGGCCGGGGCTGCATTATTTCTCGCTGCAAGACCTCATCAAGCACTACCTGGGCCGGTTGTTCGTCGGGTTGGATGTCAACGAGGCCCACGCGTTCCGCATGACGCGCAACTCGGACCTCTACATCGACGAGGAGGAAGCCGAGAACCTCCTCCACACCATCGAGGAAGAATTGCGTCGGCTCAACCGCGGCAACGCGACGCGCCTGGAGGTCGAAGCCACCACCCCGCCGGAAACCGAGCGTTTCCTGCTGGAAACCTTCCGCCTGACGGAAGCCGACCTCTATCGGCTCTCCGGGCCGATCAACTTCCTGCACTTGCAACCGCTTTTCTCCAGCGACGCCTTCCCCCGCCTGCGCGACCGGCCCTTTCAGCCCGTGCCCGCGAAGGCGCTGCCCGCGAGCGCGAACATCTTCGAGGTGATGCGCAAGCAGGATGTGCTCATTCACCATCCCTACGAAAGTTTCCAGAGCGTCGTCGATTTGATCGAGGAGGCCGCGATTGATCCACAGGTGCTCGCGATCAAGATGACCGTGTAC
>CAXTVY010000147.1:2468-10829 GCA_964247665.1 uncultured Chthoniobacterales bacterium
CGCACCGGCGCGAATTCCCCCATCGTGCGCGCCTTGCTGCTCGCCGCCAACAAGGGCAAGCAGGTGACGGTGCTAGTGGAGTTGAAGGCGCGGTTCGATGAAGCCAACAATATCCGCTGGGCGCGGCAGATGGAGGAAGCGGGCGTCCACGTTGTCTATGGGTTGGTCGGCCTGAAGACCCATTGCAAGATGCTGATGATCGTGCGGCGTGACGAGGACCGCATCCGCCTTTACACCCACCTTGGGACCGGCAACTACAACAACACCACCGCCCGCTTCTACACGGACCTGAGCCTGCTCACGACGGCGTCGGAACTCACAGCGGAGGTCGCCCTGCTCTTCAATAACCTCACGGGGCCGAGCGAGTACCGCGGGGACAAGAAGCTGCTCATCGCGCCGTTCGAGTTGCGCCACCGGTTTCTCAAACTCATCACCAACGAGCGGGACCTGGCGCGCGAAGGCCGCGAGGGCCGTATCGTGGTCAAGCTCAATTCGCTGGTGGACGAGGGGATCATCGTCGGGTTGTACGATGCCGCTCGCGCCGGGGTTAAGATCGACCTGATCGTACGCGGCATGTGCTGCCTGCGGCCAGGCGTACCAGGATTGAGCGAGAACATCCGGGTGGTCAGCATCATCGGCCGCTTCCTCGAACACAGCCGCATCTACTACTTCGGCAACGGCGGCAAACCGCTCGTCTACCTGGGCAGCGCCGATTGGATGCCGCGTAATTTCGACCGCCGCGTGGAAGTCGTGTTTCCCGTCGAAGACGAGGCCGCGAAGACGCGCATCACCGACGAAATTCTGCCTGCGTTCCTCACGGACAACGTCAAGGCGCGTTTGCTGCGGCCCGACGGCACCTATGAGCGCCGCCACCCCGCCGAGGGTGAGGAAAGCCATCAGGCACAGCTTCATTTCCGACAGCTCGCCCGCAAGGGGCAGGTGGTCCAGGCTGCTAACCCGTTGACTCATTGACCACGGAAGCCGCCGTTCTCCAGCGGCCGCCGTTGCGCGTGGCAATGCTCGCGCCCATCGCCTGGTCGGTGCCCCCCAAGGGTTATGGTCCCTGGGAACTCGTGACGCACCTGCTGACGGAGGGACTCGTCCGGCGCGGCGTGGACGTGACGCTTTTTGCCACCGGGGATTCGCACACGGCCGGACGACTGGCGAGCGTCTGCCCGCATCCCTACGGCGAGCACCCGGCGATGGACGTGAAAGTGTGGGAATGTCTGCACATCGCGGCGGTCTTCGAGCGGGCGCGGGCCGGGGAGTTCGACCTGATTCACAACCAGTTTGATTTCCTGCCACTGAGTTTCAGCGGGCTCGTGGACGTGCCGGTGGTCACGACGATCCACGGTTTCTCGTCGCCGCGCATCCTGCCGGTGTACGAGAAATACAACGCGCGCAGCTACTATGTCGCCATCAGCGCGGCCGACCGCAGTCCGCGCCTCCATTACGCGGCGACGATCCACCACGGCATCCCCCTGGACGACTTCCCGGCCCGGACCAGCCCGGCCGCGACGGACGAGGAATACCTTCTTTTCTTCGGCCGCATCCACCCGGACAAGGGCGTGGTCGAAGCCATCGCAGCGGCCGCAGCGGCCGGGTGGCCGTTGCGCCTGGCCGGGATCATCCAGGACCGGCGGTACTTCGAGGAACAGGTGGAGCCGAAGCTCGACGGTAGCCGCGTCCGCTACGTCGGGCCGGTGGCGCGGCCGGACCGGGCGGCGGTGCTCGGCGGGGCGGCGGCCCTGTTGCACCTCATCAACTTCGACGAGCCGTTCGGGCTGAGCGTGGTGGAAGCGATGGCCTGCGGCACACCGGTGATCGCCCGGCCGCGCGGCTCCATGCGTGAGATCATCGAAGACGGCGTGGGCGGGTTTTTTTCCCGTTCGCCGGAAGAGGACGCGGCAGCGATTCGCCGGTTGAGTACGCTCGACCGGCAGCGAGTGCGCGAATCGGTCCAAAAGCGTTTCGGAGTAGAGCGAATGGTGGACGAATACCTGACCCTCTACCACCGCGTCCTCGGCACTCCCCACATGCAGCCGTAGCCCTCACGGGTTGCGGCGGAGGCTGATCCGGGGAAAATTACCCCCCTGCACCCATGTCCAAACCTTCCCGTACCATCCGTCTCGAACGCCTCCAGGGTCAGCTCGGCAGCGTCGCGTACGAAATGACGAAAGTTCACTTCTCAGATTTTCGCACGCCCGACGCCTGGCAGCCCGCCGTCAATGCCTACCGTTGCGAGCATTGCATCCGCATCTGCGTCGACTTGGCCGGGGTGGACCGCACCGCCATCGAGTTGGCAGTCTCTCCGGGTCAATTGACCATCAGCGGCCACCGCGCGGCCCCGGAGCCCAGCCTCAAGGAAGGCCACGCCATGCAGGTGCTGACGATGGAGATCGATCACGGCCCCTTCGAGCGCATCATCAGCCTGCCGCGCAGCGTGGACCGTGCCCGGGTAACCGCCGAACAGCGCAACGGCATCCTCTGGATCTCGCTGCCTTTGCAGCACCATTAAATCATTTTCATGATCACCAAATCACACGACGACCCGCCTGCCGGCGAGGCCGAACAGGATGCTCCCGCCCAGGCGCAGCCGCCCTCGCCGCCGGTCATCGCCATGACCGACAAGGCCGACGGCCCGGAGAACCCGATCATCCCGGAGGTGCTCCCGATCCTACCCATCCGCGGAGTGGTGGTTTTTCCCGGCACGGTGGTGCCTTTGACCCTGGGCCGACCCGCCGCGCTCAAACTCGTGGACGATAGCCTGCCCAGCAGCAAGGTCATCGGGCTCGTGACCCAGCGCCGTGAGGACCTCGACAAGCCCGCCCGCGAGGACCTCTTCGACATCGGGGTGGCCTGTCAGGTGCTCAAGCTCATGCGCCAGTCGGACGGCACGATGGTCCTGCTCATCCAGGCGATGCGGCGCTTCCGTCTGGGTGAAGTCGAGCAGACGGAGCCTTTCATCCGCGCCCGGGTGGAAACCCTGCCGGTCGCGCCGTTTGACGATGGTGACAAGGAAGCACTGGCCGCCTTCAACAACCTGCGTGAGTCCGCCATCACCCTGCTCGACCTGTCACCGGAAATTCCCGAACAGGCGCGGCTGGTACTTTCGACCATTGAGGACCCCGGCCACCTGACCGACCTCCTGGCGGGCAACCTTGGCCTGGACGTGGCGCACAAGCAGGCGCTGCTGGAGGAAACGGACGTGGCCAAAAGGATGCGGCTGGTGCAGGAAGCCGTCAGCCGCCAGATCGAGATTGCCGAGTTGCAACAGAAGCTGCGCCGGGACGTGGAATCGCAGTTTTCCAGCACGCAGCGCCGTGCCTACCTGCGCGAACAAATTCGCGCCATCCAGCGTGAACTGGGCGAGGAGGAACCGGGGTCCGAGGATCAGGTGGAGCAGATTCGCCAGCGGCTCAAGGACGCCGGTGCGCCCGAGAACGTCATGGTACAGGCCGAGAAGGAATTGAAGCGGCTGATCCATATTCCCAGTGCCAGCCCGGAATACAGCGTGATCGTTTCCTACGTGGAAATGCTTGCTGACCTCCCCTGGACCAAGCTCAGCGAGGACGACACCAGCCTCGACCACGCGCAGGAAATCCTCGACCGGGACCATTATGGGTTGGGCAAGATCAAGCGCCGGCTCATCGAATACCTCGCGGTGCGCAAGCTCAACCCGACCGGCCACGGGCCGATCATCTGTTTTCTGGGGCCTCCCGGCGTCGGCAAGACGAGCCTGGGTCAGTCCATCGCCGACGCGTTGGGCCGCAAGTTCGCGCGGATATCCCTCGGGGGCATCCGCGACGAGGCGGAGATCCGCGGGCATCGGCGCACCTACATCGGCTCCATGCCGGGCCGCATCATCCAGGAACTGCGCCGCCTGGGCACGCGCAATCCCGTGCTGATGTTCGACGAGGTGGACAAGTTGGGCGCAGACGTGCGCGGCGACCCCGCCAGCGCCCTGCTCGAAGTGCTCGACCCCCGGCAGAACGACAAATTCGTGGACCGCTACCTCGACGTGCCCTTCGATCTGAGCCAGGTAATCTTCATCGCCACGGCCAACTACATCGAAGGCGTGCCCGCCCCTCTGCGCGACCGCATGGAAATCATCAGCCTGCCCGGCTACACGGCGGGCGAGAAGCTGCACATCGCGCAGAATTACATCGTGCGGCGGCAGTTGGAGGAAAACGGCCTCAAGCCGGAGCAATGCGTGTTCGACGCCGACGCCTTGCGGACGATCATCGACGAATACACGCACGAGGCCGGGGTGCCCGACCTGGAGCGGCGCATTGCCGCCGTGTGCCGTTCCGTGGCGGCGGAAGTCGCGCGGGGCAGGCACAGCGAAAGCGCCGTGATCATCACGCCCGACTTTGCGCGCGGCATCCTCGGGGCGGGCGAGCGTGCGGTGCGCGAGGAACGTCTGAAGGTGAGCGCCCCGGGCGTCGTAACGGGTCTGGCGTACACCCCGGCGGGCGGAGAAATCCTCTTCATCGAAGCGACGAAATACCCTGGCAAGGGTGCCACGATGCTCACGGGCCAGATCGGCAACGTGATGAAGGAGTCCATGCAGGCGGCGCTGAGCCTCGTCCGCACCCGTGCAGAGCAGCTTGGCATTCCGCCGCAGACATTCAATGAGAACGATCTCCACGTGCACGTGCCGAGCGGCGCCATCCCCAAGGATGGCCCGAGCGCGGGTTGCGCGATGTTCACCGCGTTGGCGTCCCTGTTCGCGGACAAGAAAGTGCGCAGCGACGTGGCCATGACCGGCGAGATCACGCTACGCGGTCTCGTATTGCCCATCGGCGGATTGAAAGAAAAGAGCCTGGCGGCGTTGCGGGCCGGGATCGCGGAGGTCATCGTCCCCAAGATGAATGAAAAGGACATTGCCGACATCCCGGCGGAAGCGAAGGAGAAGCTGAAGTTTACCCTTGCGGAAACCGTGGACGACGTGCTCGCGGCAGCCCTCGAAAAATAGTCAGCCCGTTTCACCCCACCGTAGCGCGTTGACCAACAGGTGCGCGCGGCGGGTGAGTTCGGGCTGGCGGTACCCACCGTCGCAGCGCAACGTCAGGTTGGCGGCAGCATCCAGGTCCAGGAGATGCCCCGGCGACGCGTAGATGGGTTTGGTCGGGGTTTTGGTGCGCAGTGCGGTTCCAACGGTTTCTCCTTGTGGATCATCGGCGAGCGGGAACCACGCTCGGGCGCGGGTTCCTCGTAGCGGCCGACCAGCACGCTCTTGGCGCAGCCGAAGGTCGGCCGGTCCAGCCAGAGACCCAAGTGCGATGCGATCCCAACCGGCGCGGGTGGGCAATTTCCTGGCCGTCGAACATGACCGCATCCCGCGGTTCAAGATTCCAATCATGGAGAGTGAAAGCGGGCCATCCCATCTATTCGAGTCCGCTCGGAAAACGAGCCTTCATTTTACTCTACCCGGTTTCTGGAGTAATTTGGTGGGTACACGGCCGCGGCATCAGACGACTTTCTCAAGCGGTCGAGTCCTCTTAATGGCTATTTCCCTACCCCGGCTCAAAATGCCGGTGTTTTCCAGGCCCGAACTGCGTTACGCCAAAACGATTCTCGACGATTACCGGCGGCGCATGCTTCCTTCTCCCGTCAAGCCTGCACCCGCGACCTGGGCCGACGACGGCGTCACCGCGGCGTGGCTGGGCCATTCGACGGTGCTGATCAACTTTTTCGGGGTCAACATCCTCACCGACCCACTTCTCGGCGCACGCGCCGGATTAGGCTTTGGCCCCTTCGTGCTCGGCCCGAAGCGGTACATCCGCGCGGCATTGAAGTTCTCTGAACTGCCGCCCATCGACCTGATCCTGCTGACGCACGCGCACATGGACCATTTCGACCTGGCCACCCTCCGGCGCTTTGACCGGCGGCCTCTCGTCGTCACCGCCAAACACACATCCGATCTGCTGCGCGGCACCCGCCTGCGCGGCCACGTCAACGAACTCGGCTGGGGTGAGAGCACCCGCCTGAAGTTCAGCCGGTCTTCCGCCGCGTTGGAGGTTGGGGGCGGCGAACTGGAGATCGAGGCATTCGAGGTGCGCCATTGGGGCGCACGAATGCGCCACGACGACCACCGCGGCTACAACGGATACATCCTGCGTCGCAACGGCCGGGCGATCCTCTGCGCGGGCGACACGGCGTTCACGCCGCGCTTCCGGCACCTGCGTGGACGCGGTGGCAAGACGAGCGGTGGCGCTTTCGACCTCGCTCTCATGCCTATTGGCGCGTATGACCCGTGGGTCAATAGCCATTGCAATCCCGAGGAAGCCGTCGAAATGGCGGATCTTGCCGGCGCGCGCTACGTCCTGCCGGTCCATCACCAGACGTTCAAGCTCAGCCGCGAACCCATGGGTGACCCTATCCGCCGCTTCGAACAGGCGCTGGCCAGTACCCCCGCGAGAGTGGCCCTGCGCCGGGTCGGAGAGACTTTTCACCTGCCAATGGGTTGATGCTCCCTGCTGCAATCCATGGAAACGACCAATGGTTCCGGCGCTCGCCTGGAAAAGCCGTTGATGGTCTACGATGGCGACTGCCATTTCTGCCGCCGCTGGATTGCGCGCTGGAACGAGCTGACCACCGATCAGGTCGATTACCGCCCGCTGCAAGCGGCGGCGAAGGACTTCCCGGCGATTCCGCGCGAAGAATTTGACCGGGAGGTCAAGTTGATCACGCCGGACGGTGAGGTTTACGGTGGGGCGGCGGCCGTGTTCCGCGTGCTCGCCATCGGCAACCGCGCGGCGTTTTTTCGTCTGCTGCTCTGGGTCTTCCAGCAGGTGGCTATCTTTCGCGTAACGGCGGATTTTGGTTATCGCTTCGTCGCGCGCCATCGCACGCTGTTCTCGGTGGCAACAGTCTGGCTGTGGGGAAAGGACGTTCGGCGACCGACCTACTTCACCGCCCGCGCGTGGTATTTGCGCTTACTGGCGGTCATCTACTTTCTCGCGTTCATTTCGTTGCGAGTGCAGGTGGATGGCCTGGTGGGCCGCGAAGGCATTTTGCCTTTCCATTCGCTCCTAGAGGCCGCCCGCACGCAACTCGGCGCGGCAACAGGGTTTCGCTCCCTGCCCACCCTCTGTTGGTGGATCGGCGCGAGCGATGGTGCGCTGCATTTTCTTTGCGGCGGCGGCATGGTCCTGGCCGTGCTCCTGGCGGCCGACGTGGCCCCGGCACTCTGCCTGGGATTGTTGTGGGCCTTTTACCTGTCGCTACTCACGGCCGGGCAAATCTTCCTGGGTTTCCAGTGGGACATCCTGTTGCTGGAGGCGGGGTTTCTGAGCCTGTTCACCGCCCCGCTGCGGCTGCTGCCCCGTTGGGCGTCCTCCCCCGCGTCCGCGCCGCCCGCGCCACTGCCACGCACGGGGCTGTTTCTACTACGCTGGCTGCTTTTCCGGCTCATGCTGATGTCGGGCGTGGTGAAACTATCGAGCGGCGACGCAACCTGGCGCCACTATTCCGCGTTGTGGTATCACTACGAAACCCAACCGCTACCAACCTGGGTCGGATGGTACGCGCACCAGCTTTCACACGGGTTCCAGTCGTTCAGCGTGGGGTTCGTGTTCGTGGCGGAACTCGTGGCGCCGTTTTTGATCTTCGGTCCGCGGCATGTGCGTCTGACGGGATGCATCGTGCTGGTGCTGCTGCAAGGACTGATCGCCCTCACGGGCAACTATGGCTTCTTCAACCTGCTCACAGTCGCACTGTGCCTGTTGTTGATCGACGACTTCCAGTGGCCGCGCCGGTTTTCGCGCCGGCCCGCCGTGAACTTGGACACCAAGCGCCTGCCGCAACGCGGTTTCCACTGGCCGGGGTGGATTCTGGCCCCCGTCGCGGCGCTTTACGTGCTGGGCGGCGGCGTCCTGTTGTGGCAGGCCGCTTTCCCCCGGTCACCGTGGCCAGACTTTCCGGGCAAGGTTTATGGTTTCATCGAACCATTCCATAGTCTCAATCCCTACGGCCTTTTTAGCGTCATGACCGTGGACCGGCCCGAGATCGTCATCGAGGGCAGCAACGACCGCGAAAACTGGCACGTTTATCCCTTCCGCTACAAGCCAGGTGCCTTGGACCGCGCACCCGGTTTCGTCGCTCCCCACATGCCCCGGCTGGACTGGCAGATGTGGTTCGCTGCCCTGGGCGATTTTCAGCAAAATCAGAGCCTCATCACGAGTCTCTCCCGCCGTCTGCTAGAAGGTTCCCCACCCGTGCTCGGCCTGCTCGGATCAAACCCCTTTCCCGGTTCGCCGCCACGCTACGTGCGGGTGGTTCGTTACGATTATCACTTCACCGATTTTGCGTCTCGTCGGCAGACCGGCGCGTGGTGGCAGCGGGAAGAACGCGGCT